>DASRSS010000317.1:0-13221 GCA_035656335.1 Jatrophihabitantaceae bacterium
CCGCCCCGGGGCCCCACGACCAACGTAACCGCGTCCGATCCTGTCGCAGTTCCGCTGCGACCGCGCCGGAGAAGAGGTAGCCGTGGCGGCTTCGTCCCACGTCGTGCTGGCCAGCACGTTCAGCGAGTCGATGTCCAAACTGGCCGGAGTGCTGGAGGCGGTCGGCGGATTCCTAGCGATCCTGTTGATCGTCTTCTTCGTCGCTGGGCGCGTCACGGGCCGGTTGCAGAAGCCGCTCGCCATCATCATCTGCCTCGGGCCCGCTGTCGTCCTCGCGACCGTCGGGCTGGTGATCCCGGCGATCAACACGATGGTGCTGAGCACGACCAACACGCAGGCCTCCGGGCAGAAGTTCACCCTCGTCAACGGCAAGCTGGTCCCGATCAAGGCCAAGTTCGTCGGCTGGGACAACTACAAGTTCGCGTTCACCGATCCGACGACCCGCAGCACGCTGATCCGCACGGTGCTGTGGATCGTGGTAGTCCCGCTGGTCACGGTGTTCATCGGCCTGCTGCTGGCGCTGCTCTTCGACCAGATGAAGCGGGTCACGCTCGCCAAATCGCTCATCTTCCTGCCTACGGCCATCTCGTTCGTCGGCGCCTCGCTGATCTGGGCGCTGATGTACGACTACGTCGGGCCGGGGAACCCGCAGACCGGCCTGCTCAGCGAAGTCGTGATGAAGCTCGGCTGGAAACATCCGCCGAACTGGCTGTTGAGTTCGCCGCTGAACACATTCCTGATCATGGTGGTGCTGATCTGGATCGAGGTCGGCTTCGCGATGGTCGTTCTGGGGGCGGCGCTCAAGGCGATCCCGGACGAGATCCTGGAGGCCGCCCGCATGGACGGCGCCACCGGGGTCACGCTCTTCCGCACGGTGCAAATCCCGATGATCCGCAGCACCCTGATCGTCGTCACGACCACGATCACCATCGCGACCCTGAAGACCTTCGACATCGTGTTCACGATGACGAACGGCAACTACAACACCGACATCCTGGCCAGGCAGATGTACAACGAGCTGTTCGTCACCAACCAGACCGGCCGGGGCAGCGCGCTGGCCGTGATCCTCTTCCTGTGTGTGGTGCCGCTCGTCGCCTACAACGTCTTCCAGATGCGAAGGGACCGGGCCACGCGATGACCAGCAACCCGCCCATGGTCGAGACGGTTGTCGCGCCGGTCAAGGAACCGCTCAAGGGCCGCGAGGCAACCAAGGCCGTCCGCAAGGCGTTCAGCCACCCGATCGCGTCCGCGGTCGTCGTCCTGCTCACCGTGCTGTGGACCATCCCGACGTTCGGCTTCTTCCTGAACTCGCTGCGCTCCAAGGACGCCGTCAACAGCAACGGCTGGTGGAACTGGTTCGCGCACCCGAGCTTCGACCTGACGAACTACCACACCGTGCTGTTCTCCGAGGGCGGCCTGGTCCTGCCGCTGGTGAACTCGCTGGCGATCACCATCCCGGCCACGATCATCCCGATCTTCCTGGCGTCGATGGCTGCGTACGCGCTGGCCTGGGTGCGGTTCAAGGGCAGCGACGTCATCTTCTTCACCATCTTCGCGTTGCAGGTGGTGCCGCTGCAGATGGCTCTGGTCGGGCTGCAGCGGTTCTACAACTTCGGCGCGCACATCGGCTCGGTGCAGATCTTCCCGGGCAAGTTCTTCGGCGGCCTGACCGAGATCTGGTTGTCGCACACCATGTTCTCGCTGCCGCTGGCGGTGTTCCTGCTGCACAACTTCATCGCCCAGATCCCGGAGTCGCTGATCGAGGCCGCGCGCGTCGACGGCGCCAGCCACCTGCGCATCTTCCGCACCATCGTGCTGCCGCTGTCCATGCCGGCCATCGCGTCGTTCGCGATCTTCCAGTTCATCTGGGTGTGGAACGACCTGCTCGTGGCAAAGACGTTCGGCGGCTCGGACGCGTCCGGTCAGCCGGTGACGGCCCGCATCCAGAACCTGGCGGGCAACTTCGGCTCGCACCAGGAGCTGCTCGCGCCCGCGGGCTTCCTGGCGATCGTGATCCCGCTGATCGTCTTCGCGTGCCTGCAGCGCTACTTCGTCCGTGGCCTGCTCGCCGGCAGCGTCAAGGGCTGACAGCGGGGAACAAACAGCGGCCCCGGCCGTGTTCTAAGGGCGTTTTGGTCTGCACAGCACCGAGCTGGCAGACTGTCAGGGACAACCACCCGGCTCCGGTTCACGCCCGAGCGGTCCACTTCGGACCGCAGGCGACCCGGCGGCCAGTCGAAAGGGATCCAGCGCATGAAGACCGACATCCACCCGGAGTACGTGGTCACCGAGGTGACCTGCTCCTGCGGGAACACCTTCACCACGCGCAGCACGGCCAAGTCCGGCCAGCTGCACGCGGACGTCTGCTCGGCCTGCCACCCGTTCTACACGGGCAAGCAGAAGATCATGGACGTCGGCGGCCGCGTCGACAAGTTCGAGAAGCGCTACGGCAAGCGCGTCCGCAACTCTTAGCAAGTCTCACGGGGCCCGGTCGCCGCTCCCGTTCGCGGGGTGGTGGCCGGGCACCGTTTCTACGCCCGAGGCACGCGCTTTCCACCTTTCAGCGGGCCTTTTGAGGCGGATTTACCCCGCTGAAAGGTGGAAAGCGGAGGCGGCGATGGGTGAGTCCGGGGAACAGGTAGGCAAGCTGCCGGAGCTGCTTGCCGAGTACGCGGACGTCGAGCGGCAGCTGGCCGACCCGGCGGTCCACGCCGACCAGGCGCGGGCACGCACGCTGGGCCGGCGGTTCGCCGAACTCGCGCCCGTCGTGGCGACCGCGAAGGAGCTGGACGGCGCCCGCGCCGATCTGGGCACCGCTCGCGAACTGGCCGGCGAGGACGCGTCCTTCGCCGCCGAGGCCGAGGCGTTGACCGCCCGCATCGCCGAGCTCGAGGCGCGGCTGCGCGAGCAGCTGCTGCCCAAGGACCCGAACGACAGCAAGGACGTCATCCTCGAGGTCAAAGCGGGGGAGGGCGGCGACGAGTCGGCCCTGTTCGCCGGCGACCTGCTGCGGATGTACCTGCGCTACGCCGAACGCCAGGGCTGGGCGACCGAACTGCTGGACGAGGAGCCCACCGATCTCGGCGGCGTGAAGTCCGCGACCCTCGCCGTCCGGGCACGCAAGCCCGACCAGCCGGTCTGGGCGCGGCTGAAGTACGAGGGCGGGGTGCACCGCGTCCAGCGCGTGCCAGCCACCGAGTCGCAGGGACGGATCCACACCTCGGCGGCCGGTGTGCTCGTCCTGCCGGAGGCCGAGGACGTCGAGATCGAGATCGATCCGAACGACCTGCGCATCGACGTGTATCGCTCGTCCGGACCGGGCGGGCAGAGCGTCAACACGACCGACTCCGCGGTCCGGATCACGCACATTCCGACCGGCACCGTGGTCTCGATGCAGAACGAGAAGAGCCAGCTGCAGAACCGCGAGGCAGGACTGCGCGTGCTGCGCGCCCGGCTGCTCGCGGCCGCGCAGGAGGAGGCGGCGGCCGCCGCGTCCGACGCCCGCCGTTCGCAGGTGCGCACCGTCGACCGTTCCGAGCGGGTGCGTACGTATAACTTCCCGGAGAACCGGATCAGCGACCACCGGGTCGGCTTCAAGGCCTACAACCTCGACCAGGTGCTGGACGGCGCGCTGGACGACGTGATCGACGCCCTGATCCGCGCCGATACCGAGGCGATGCTGGCGGGCGAGGCCGCGTCGGCGTGACTGCGCCGCGGGCATCGGCAGGTAGGGCAGGATAGCCACCGTGGCGCTGTTCTACGACTGCAACGATCCCAGTGTGCGCGCGGGCGCCCTGTCCTCGGCCGCGCACTGCGTGAGCTCCGGCCAGCTGGTCGTGCTCCCGACCGACACCGTGTACGGCATCGGCGCGGACGCCTTCGACGCGGTCGCGGTCAACGACCTGCTCAAGGCCAAGGGGCGCGGACGGGACATGCCCGTGCCCGTGCTGGTCGGCTCGTGGACCACGCTCGAAGGACTGGTGTCGGTGGTCAACGACCGCACCCGCGCGCTGGTCGAGGCGTTCTGGCCCGGCGGGCTCACGCTCGTCGTCCAGCACGCGCCGACGCTGTCCTGGGACCTCGGCGATGCGCGCGGGACCGTGGCCGTCCGCATGCCCCTGCACCCGGTCGCCATCGAGCTGCTGGAGACGACCGGGCCGATGGCCGTCTCGAGCGCCAACCGGTCCGGCCAGCCGCCGGCCGTCACCGCGGCGCAGGCCCAGGAACAGCTCGGTGACGACGTCGCGGTGTACCTGGACGGCGGCCCCGCGCAGACGGGGATCGCGTCCACCATCGTGGACGTCACGGCCGAGGTACCGCGGGTCCTGCGGGCCGGGGCAGTGAGCATCGACGCGTTGCGCGAGGTGGTCCCGGAGATCGCCGGATCCGACAGCGCCTGATGCATCCGTCCCTGGAGTACCTGCTGGTCGGCGCGATCGCGGCGGCCGGCGCGTTCGTGCTCACCCCACCGGCGCGCTGGGTGGCGATCATGTTCGGCGCGATCGCCAAGCCGCGCGGGCGGGACGTGCACGCCGTGGCCATTCCGCGCATGGGCGGCGTGGCGATCCTGGGCGGGTTCGCGCTGGCGATGCTGGTCGCGGCCCGGCTGCCCACGCTCCACGAGTCCTTCCGCAGCGGCCCGGAGATGCCGTGGGTGCTGGCCTCGGGCGCGATCATCTGCGGCGTCGGCGTCATCGACGACCGCTTCGAGCTGGACTCGCTCACGAAGCTGGCCGGACAGGTGCTGGCAACGGCGATCATGGTCACCCGCGGCGGTGTGCAGCTGGCCGAGATCTACATACCGGGCAGCGGCACCTTCATCCTCGGCCAGGATCTCGCGATCCCGGTCACAATCGCGCTGACCGTGCTCACCATCAACGCCATCAACTTCATCGACGGGCTGGACGGTCTGGCGGCCGGCGTTACAGCAATCGGCGCGGGCGCGTTCTTCGTCTACTCCTACCACCTCGGCCAGACCGGGCTGCTCGACATCACGGCTGCGCCGACGCTGCTGGCCGCCGTGCTGGCCGGCTCGTGCATCGGGTTCCTGCCGCACAACTTCTTCCCGGCCAAGGTGTTCATGGGGGACTCCGGCTCCATGCTGGTCGGCCTCATGCTGTCCGCCGCCGCGACCACCGCCACCACCAGCACTGACCCGCAGACGTTCGCCGGCGCGTCCGGCGCGATCCCGCTCGCGCTGCCGCTGCTGATCCCGCTGTCGGTGCTGGTCATCCCGTTCGTCGACCTGATGCTCGCTGTCGTGCGCCGGGTGCGCCGCGGTCAGTCGCCGTTCGCGCCGGACAAGCGGCACCTGCACCACCGGCTGCTCGAGCTCGGCCACAGCCACCGGCGCGCGGTTCTGCTGCTCTACTTCTGGTCCGCGCTGCTCGCGTTCGGCGGGGTCGGCTTCGCGATGGTGGGCAAGCCGTGGGTGCTGCTCGCGATGATCGTCGCGGGGGTGCTGCTCGGCGCGCTCGTATCGGTACCGAGGCGGCACCGGTCGCGGCGGCAACCGCCTCGGGGCGCCGTGAAGCGGCCCGCGCGGCTGTGATAGGTTCGCCTCATTCGAGGACGGCACGGCGAAATCGACCCACAGAAATGTGGTGCCTGGCTACCTTAGAGCTGACCGCAACGAACTTGTTGCCTTCGACCCCGAGGAGTTGCCTGTGAGTGATTTCGACACGCGGGCGCCGAAGGTCGGCTGACGACCGGAGAGCCGCCGAACACTGGCGGCGGTCCCACGTGGCAGAGCCTGCTCGCTCTGGGAGTGGTGCTGGCGGCGCTGTTCGCCGTCTGCGTCGCGCTCGGCTGGCTGGTCGATTCACTCCTCGACACATCCCCCATATTCGTTCTCGTCGGCCTGGCGCTCGGAATCACCGCGGCGTGCTGGCACGCGGTGAGCGAGTTCCGCAAGTTCTTGAAGACCTGAACCACCCGTCCAACGAACGAGAGGGCACGCCGTGCAACCGGATGGCTACACACCGGTGTCCGCCGCCGCCAACCTGCGTCGCGCAGTCGTGGTGAGCAGCGGGCTCAGCGTGCTCGCCATCGCGCTGTTCTCCGTGGCCGGTCACCCGTTCATGGGCATCTTCGGCTTCCTCGGTCTCGCGCTCGGTGCCATCAACAACGCGCTGCTGCAGCGTTCGGTGCTCCGGTACGGCACTGACGAATCGATCACCAAGAAGCAGTTCCGGCGCAGCGTGATGGGCCGCCTCGCGGCGGTCACGCTGATCGCGGTCGGCTGCGCGTTCCTGGTGCGTCCGGACGGGCTCGCGGTCTTCGTCGGTCTTGCGGTTTTCCACGTGATCATGTTGGTGGGCGCGGCGCTTCCGGTGTTCCGGAGCCTGCGGCCGCAGTCGTAACCCGGTCGTGAATGGATGTCTAATCAGATGATCAGCACCGCGCACCCCGTCGCGATCAACGTCGAGGTCGGCAAGCACATCGAGTGGCACCTGTTCGGCCTGACGTTCAATGCCGACACCATCCTCGGTACGTGTGTCGCGGGCCTGATCGTCATCGGCCTGGGCCTGCTCGTCCGCCGCAGCGCCAGCGCGCGCCAGCCCGGCAAGCTGCAGATCATGTGGGAGACGATCGTCAAGCAGGTCGAGGACCAGGTCGAGGAGTCGATCGGCGTCAAGACCGCGCCGTTCGTGATCCCGCTGGCGATGACGCTGTTCCTGTTCATCTTCATCGCCAACCTCGAGGCCCTGCTGCCGACCGGTCACCACCCCGAGTACATGCCGCCGCCGGCCGGTGACGTCAACCTCACGTACGCGCTGGCGCTGATCGTGATCGTGTGGATGCACATCGCCGGCATCAAGAAGCGCGGCTTCCGCGGCTACTACCACCACCTGTTCCAGCCCTACTGGTTCATGTTCCCGATCAACGTGGTGGAGGAGATCGCCAAGCCGCTCACGCTGGCGCTGCGACTCTTCGGCAACATCTTCTCGGGCATCATCATGGTGTCGCTGATCTCGCTGTTCCCCGCCTACCTGCTGTGGGCGCCGGACATCATCTGGAAGCTCTTCGACGCCTTCATCGGCCTCATCCAGGCGTTCATCTTCGCGCTACTGACGGTCTTGTACTTCGCGTCCGTCAAACCGGCCGAGGAGGGCGCGCACTGATCACGTCGCGGTACCGCCCTACCAACAGCACTCAGCTTCACACCTTCACGGAATAGAGGAGAACAATGGCAGTCGACGTAACCACCAAGTCCATCGAGCTCGCGGGTGGCTTCATCGGTGGCGGGCTCGCACTTGGCGGCGGCGCGATCGGCGCTGCGGTCGGTGACGGTCTGGCCGGTAGCCAGCTGATCGCCGGTGTCGCCCGGCAGCCGGAAGCGCAGGGTCGTCTGACGACGCTGTTCTTCCTCACCGTCGGTCTGGTCGAGGCGATGTACTTCATCAACCTCGTCTTCGCGGTGCTCTTCGTCTTCGTCCTCGCCAAGTAAGGATCCGGTCCCGTCATGGCAAAGCACGTGCTCGCTTCGGACAACTTCCTGTTGCCCAATGGCACGTTCATCGCCGAGGTCATCGCGTTCCTGATCATTCTCGGCATCATCTGGAAGTACATCGTTCCTTACATCCAGAACCCGCTGCGCGAACGCGAGGAGATGATCCGCCAGCAGGCGCGGGACGCCGATGAGGCTCGGGAGAAGCTCGCCGAGGCGGAGAAGGCGTACCAGAACGCCCTCACCGAGGCGCGCACGGAGGCGGCGAAGATCCGCGAGAACGCGCGGTCCGAGGCACAGCGGACGGTCGAGGAGCTGCGTGCGGCGGCCCAGGAGGAGTCCGCCCGCATCGTGGCCCGCGGCAGCGAGCAGCTCGCCCTGCAGCGCAGCGCGATCGTGCGCGAGCTGCGCGGCGAGATCGGGTCGCTGGCCGTCGAGCTGTCGGAGAAGATCGTGAACCAGCGGCTCTCCGACGACGCCCAGGTCAGCGCGACGGTCGACGCGTTCCTCGCCGACCTGCGCAACCGCGACAACGCCGAGGGTTCGAACGCATGATGCGGTCGGCCAGCCGGCTCGCGGCAGAACGGGTGCGGGCGCGCAAGCGTCCCGCGATCGAGCGTGAAGGGTCCGTCGACGGGCTGCTCTCGCTCGCGACCGAGCTCTACTCCGTCGCGGACATCCTGGTCGACAACCCGCGGCTGCGTCGGGCCCTGGGCGACCCGGCCACCCCCGCGGAGGGACGCGCCAAGCTGATCGGCGACCTGGTCGGCGGCCAGGTCAGCGCGTCCGCGCGCGAGATCGCCGAGGCGATCGTGTCCGAGCGGTGGTCCTCGCCGTGGGACATGACGGACGCGCTCGAGACCGCGGGTGACGACGCGCTGTTCGAGGCCGCCGAGCGCGACCAGGTGCTGGACCGGGTGGTCGACGAGCTGTTCCGCTTCGAGCGGATCCTCGACTCCCAGTCCGAGCTGACCGTCCTGCTGGACGAGAAGCCGGTCGAGCCGTCGCGGCGCGCCGAGCTGCTGCACACCGTGCTGGGTGGCAAGGCGCACGAGATCACCTGTTCGCTGCTCGAGCACGCGGTCCGCAGCCAGCGCAAGCACACGCTGACGCTCGCGATCGACGACCTGCTCGAGGAGGCCGCGGCACGGCAGGCGCAGAGCATGGCGCGCGTCATCTCGGCCGTGGAGCTCACCCGCGAGCAGACCACCACGCTGACGCAGACCCTCAGCGAGATCTACGGTCGGCCGATCACCGTCCGCACCGCGGTGGCACCCGCGATCCGCGGCGGTCTGGTCATCCGTATCGGCGACGAGGTCATCGACGGCAGCGTCGCGGCCCGACTGGCCGCGGCGGAGCTCGCCCTGGGCGCGCACACAAGCAGGCAACCCATTGAATCCCGTACGAGGCAAGGAAGACATTGATGGCTGAGCTGACGATCTCCCCAGACGAGATCCGGAGCGCGCTCGAGAGCTACGTCGCGTCGTATTCGCCGGAAGCCTCCCGCGAAGAGGTCGGTGTCGTGGCCGAGACCGGCGACGGCATCGCTCGCGTCGAGGGTCTGCCGAGCGCCATGACCAACGAGCTGCTCGAGTTCGAGGGCGGCACGCTGGGTATCGCGCTGAACCTGGACGTCCGCGACATCGGTGTCGTCATCCTCGGTGACGCGACCAAGATCGAAGAGGGTCAGCAGGTCAAGCGCACCGGCGAGATCCTCTCGGTGCCCGTCGGCGACGGCTACCTCGGCCGCGTGGTGAACCCGCTCGGCCAGCCGATCGACGGCCAGGGCGAGATCGCCGCTGACGACCGCCGCGCCCTGGAGCTGCAGGCGCCGACGGTGGTGCAGCGCCAGGAGGTCCGCGAGCCGATGCTCACGGGCATCAAGGCCATCGACTCGATGACCGCGATCGGCCGTGGCCAGCGCCAGCTGATCATCGGTGACCGGCAGACCGGCAAGACCACCGTCTGCCTGGACGCGATCATCAACCAGCGCGACAATTGGAAGACCGGCGACCCGAAGCAGCAGGTGCGCTGCATCTACGTCGCGATCGGCCAGAAGGGCTCGACGATCGCTGCCGCGAAGCAGACGCTCGAAGAGGCCGGCGCGATGGAGTACACCACCATCGTCGCGGCCCCCGCGTCCGACTCTGCCGGCTTCAAGTACCTCGCCCCGTACACCGGCTCGGCCATCGGCCAGCATTGGATGTACCAGGGCCAGCACGTGCTGATCGTGTTCGATGACCTGACCAAGCAGGCCGAGGCGTACCGCGCCGTGTCGCTGCTGCTGCGCCGTCCGCCGGGCCGCGAGGCCTACCCGGGCGACGTCTTCTACCTGCACAGCCGGCTGCTCGAGCGCTGCGCGAAGCTGTCCGACGAGCTCGGCGGTGGCTCGATGACCGGTCTGCCGGTCATCGAGACCAAGGGCAACGACGTGTCGGCGTACATCCCGACCAACGTCATCTCGATCACCGACGGCCAGTGCTTCCTGGAGACCGACCTGTTCAACGCCGGTGTCCGTCCAGCCATCAACGTCGGTATCTCGGTCTCGCGCGTCGGTGGTTCGGCCCAGCCGAAGGCGATGCGTGCGGTCGCCGGCCGCCTGCGCGTCGACCTGGCGCAGTACCGCGAGCTGGAGGCGTTCGCCGCGTTCGGTTCCGACCTGGACAAGGCCAGCCAGCAGCAGCTGGCGCGCGGTGCGCGCCTGGTCGAGCTGCTCAAGCAGCCGGCGTCTTCGCCGTTCTCGGCGGGCCGCGAGATCGTCTCCATCTGGGTCGGCACGACCGGTCGGCTGGACGACATCGACGTGGCGGACATCCGCCGCTTCGAGACCGACCTGCTGGCCTGGGTCGCGCACCACGACCAGGAGCTGCTGGACACGCTGCCGACGCTGAAGTCCCTCGACGAGGACACCGAGGCCCGGATGGCGAAGCTGGTGGACGAGTTCAAGAACCAGTTCCAGCCGTCCGTGAAGGCCGAAGGCTGACCCGTGGGTGCCGAACTTCGCGTCTATCGCCGCCGGATCCGGTCGGTCGAGTCGACGAAGAAGATCACCAAGGCGATGGAGCTCATCGCCGCCTCGCGCATCGTCAAGGCACAGTCGCGGATGCTCGCGTCCCGTCCCTACACCGAGGAGCTCACCCGGGCTCTCGGTGAGCTGAGCAAGGACCGCGCGCTGCGGCACCCGATGCTCAGCGGGGTGGACGAGCCGCGCCGGACGGGAATCCTGCTCGTCACGAGCGACCGCGGCCTGGCCGGTGGCTACAACGCGAACGCGATCAAGGCGGCCAACGAGCTCGCCGACCGGTTGCAGGGCGAGGGCCGCGAGGTCGTCCGCTACGTGATCGGCCGAAAGGGCGCGGCGTACTACAACTTCCGCCGCGTCCCGCTCGCCGGCACCTGGTCGGGCTTCTCCGAGCAGCCGGACTTCGAGCACGTGCGCCCGGCCGCCGAGGCGGTCGTCGAAGCGTTGCTGGCGGGCTCCGCCGGCGCGACCGAGGCGGCCGAGGGCGAGACGGGGGAGCCGGGTATCGACGAGCTGTACGTCGTCTACACCCAGTTCCGCAACAGCGTTACGCAGATCCCGGTCGCGGCCTTGGTCGCCCCGGTCAAGGACCTGGTCGCCGAGCTTGCGGGCGAGGACGAGCAGGCCGAGGACGTCGCGGCCGAGAGCGCGTCGTACGAGTTCGAGCCGGAGCCGGATCAGCTGATCGCGGCGCTGCTGCCGCGCTACATCATCGCCCGGATCTTCTCGGCGCTGCTGGAGTCGGCGGCGTCGGAGTCGGCGGCCCGGCGCCGCGCGATGAAGTCCGCGAGCGACAACGCGACCGAACTCATCCGGACCTACACCCGGTTGGCGAACCAAGCTCGCCAGGCGGAGATCACCCAGGAGATCAGCGAGATCGTCGGCGGCGCCGACGCCCTTGCCGCAGCAGGAAGTGACGAGCAATGACCACTCTGTTCGACCGTGAGACCGTCAATGACGCGCCCGGCTCCGCGACCGGCCGCGTGGTCCGGGTCATCGGCCCGGTCGTGGACGTGGAGTTCGGGCGCAACGCGATCCCGGACCTCTACAACGCGCTCACGACCGAGATCTCGCTCGGCGCGCTGTCCAAGACGCTGACCCTCGAGGTCGCGCAGCACATCGGCGACGACATGGTTCGTGCCATCGCGCTGCAGCCGACCGACGGCTTGGTGCGCGGCGCGGAGGTTGCCGACACCGGCGCCCCGATCAGCGTGCCGGTCGGTGACGTGACCAAGGGCCACGTCTTCAACGCGCTCGGCGACTCGCTGGACGTGCCGATCACCTCGCTCGAGGTCAAGGAGCGCTGGCCGATCCACCGCGACCCGCCGCCGTTCGACGCGCTCGAGTCCAAGACCGAGATGTTCGCGACCGGCATCAAGGTCATTGACCTGCTCACGCCGTACGTGACCGGTGGCAAGATCGGCCTGTTCGGCGGCGCCGGCGTCGGCAAGACGGTGCTCATCCAGGAGATGATCTACCGCGTCGCCGAGAACTTCGGTGGTGTGTCGGTGTTCGCCGGTGTCGGCGAGCGCACCCGCGAGGGCAACGACCTCATCACCGAGATGACCGAGTCCGGCGTGCTGGAGAAGACCGCGCTGGTCTTCGGCCAGATGGACGAGCCGCCGGGCACGCGCCTTCGTGTCGCCCTGTCCGCGCTGACGATGGCGGAGTACTTCCGCGACGTGCAGGGCCAGGACGTGCTGCTGTTCATCGACAACATCTTCCGGTTCACGCAGGCCGGCTCGGAGGTGTCGACGCTGCTCGGCCGCATGCCGTCCGCCGTGGGTTACCAGCCCACGCTGGCGGACGAGATGGGCCAGCTTCAGGAGCGCATCACGTCCACGCGTGGTCACTCGATCACCTCGATGCAGGCGATCTACGTGCCCGCCGACGACATCACCGACCCGGCGCCGCACACCACGTTCGCCCACCTCGACGCGACGACGGTGCTGAGCCGTCCGATCTCGGAGAAGGGCATCTACCCCGCGGTGGACCCGCTGGACTCCACGTCCCGCATCCTGGACGCGCAGTACATCGGCCAGGAGCACTACGACGTCGCGCAGCAGACCAAGCAGATCCTGCAGCGCTACAAGGAGCTCCAGGACATCATCGCGATCCTCGGTATCGACGAGCTCTCCGAAGAGGACAAGATCATCGTCGGCCGGGCGCGGCGCATCGAGCGCTTCCTGTCGCAGAACACGTTCGTGGCCGAGCAGTTCACCGGCATTCCCGGTTCGTTCGTGCCGGTCGAGGAGACCATCGACGCGTTCAAGCGACTGGCTGCCGGTGACTTCGACAGCTACCCGGAGCAGGCGTTCTTCATGTGTGGTGGCATCGAGGACCTCGAGCGCAAGGCGCACGAGCTCCGGAACGCCTGAGTACCGCTCATGGCAACGATGAACGTCGAGCTCGTCTCGGTCGAGCGCAAGCTGTGGTCGGGCGAGGCCTCCGCGGTCTTCGCCCGCACCACTGAGGGCGAGCTGGGCATCCTGCCCGGCCACACCCCGCTGCTCGGCGAGCTGGCGGAGGGCTGGATCGTCCGCATCGAGCGCGAGGGCGAGCCGGAGCTGCGGGTAGCGGTTCACGGCGGGTTCCTGTCCGTGCGCAAAGACGGCGTGTCCGTCCTCGCCGAGACGGCCGAACCTGCCGAGGACATCGACGTGGCGCGCGCCCGTGAGGCGCTGCAGCGCGCCGAGGGCGACGACAGCCCGGCTGGGCAAGCGGCGCGCAACAGGGCACTTGCCCGGTT
>DASRSS010000318.1:0-6791 GCA_035656335.1 Jatrophihabitantaceae bacterium
CTCCTCGACCCCGGTGCGCAGCGCGTCGACCGACTCGGGATCGGCGACGTCCACGCGATACGGGTGCAGCCGCGCGCCGAGCTCGGCCGTCGCCGCCGCGGAGTCCGGGTCGAGGTCCGCGACGGCTACCTGGGCACCGCCCTCGGCCAGGGCGAGCGCGACCGCGCGCCCGATGCCCGAGCCCGCCCCGGTGACGACCGCGACCCGTTGCGTCATGTGCCAGCTCCTTCTCGTGCGGGGGACAGCAGCCGCTGGTAGCGGCGCCGGTAGCGCGGTGCGACGGCGGCGCTCAGCGCAAGGGCCGTCTGTCCGCGGACGTAGTCGTCGAAGCCGAGCGTCCGCTCGAAGTACCAGTGCTTGAGCGCCCAGCCGTGCGCGAGCAGCAGCAGGTCGTAGGCGAACAGGTCCGGATCGGCGACGGCGAGCCGCCCGGCCGCGCAGCCGTCCGCGATGACTCGCCGCAGCGGTTCGCTGGTGGCGACCTCCAGCTGCTTGATCCGTTCGCGCCCGGCGGGGCCGAGGGTCTTGCTCTCGCGGTAGGTCAGCACCGCCGCGTGCCGGTGCGCGTCGATCACCTCGCAGTACGCGCGGAAGGCGGCGGCCAGCTGCTCGACGGGATCGTCCCCGGCCGCGTCGATCGCGGCGGGCACGCGGGCGGCGAACGCGTCGAGCACGTCCACGATCACGGCCAGCAGCACGTCCTCCTTGCCGCCGAAGTAGCGGTAGGCGAGCCCGACGCTGACGCCGGCCTCGTCGGCGAGCGCCTGCATGGACACCGCGTGGAAGCCGTCGCGCTCCATCAGCCGGGCGGCCGCGGTGAGCAGCTGTCGGGTGCGCCACTGCGCGCGCACCTCGCGCGTCACCGAGCCCAGATCCGGTTCCGGTGCGGACGCGTGCTCCGGCATGTGGCTCCTCTCGGACGGGCTGAATGGACATTCATTCACAATGAGCTCCGGTTCAGCAAGCGGGTAGTGGCGAGCATCGCGGGTACACGTGAGCTATGCGCACACAGCCGTACGCCGATCGCCGGGCGGCGGGCCGCGAGCTCGCCCGGCTGCTCGGGGCATACGCGGGGCAGGACGCGATCGTCCTGGGCCTGCCGCGCGGCGGTGTGCCGGTCGCGGCCGAGGTCGCGCGGCTGCTGCCCGGACGGCTGGACGTCCTCGTCGTCCGCAAGCTCGGGCTGCCCGGGCAATCCGAACTCGCGATGGGTGCGATCGCCGGTGTCGGTGACCGCGTCGAGGTGGTCCGCAACGAGCAGGTCCTGCGCGGCGCGAGCGTGTCGGCAGCGACGTTCGACGAGGTGTTCCGGCGCGAGTGTGCGGAGCTGCGCCGCCGCGAGGACGCCTACCGTCCGGTCGACGCGCGGGCGCCGGTCACGGGGCGGACGGTGATCGTCGTCGACGACGGCGTCGCCACCGGCTCGACCATGCTCGCGGCACTCGCGGCGGTGCGGGCCCGCGAGCCTGCCTGGCTGGTCGCCGCGGTGCCCGTCGCCGCGTCCGATTCGGTCGCCGCGCTGCGTGCGGCCGCGGACGAGGTGGTCTGCGGCCGGGTGCCCGAGCCGTTCCACGCGGTGGGGCAGGCGTATGCGGATTTCGGCCAGGTCACCGACGACGAGGTCCGGCGCTCGTTCAACGCGCGCGGCGGCGGGACCCGGTCATAGAGTCTGGCCATGGAGACCGGACCGGAGCGCACGGCCGTCGTCACCGGCGCGTCCTCGGGCATCGGGGAGCAGATCGCGCGCGAGCTGTCCCGCCGCGGGCAGCACGTCACGCTGGTCGCCCGCAGCGCCGACAAGCTGCACGCGCTCGCCGCCGAACTCGAAGCCGCCGGCGGGGGCGCGGACGTCGTGCAACTCGACCTGGGTGATCGCTCGGCGCGGGCGGCGCTGCCCGAGCGCATCGCGGCGCTCGGCCTGGTCGTCGACGCGCTGGTCAACAACGCCGGCCTGTCGACGTTCGGCCCGGTGGCCTCGTCCACGCCGGACGCCGAGCTGCACATGATCGAAATCGACATCGCCGCCGTCGCCGACCTGTGCACGCGATTCGTGCCCGGAATGATCGAGCGCGGCCACGGGGCGATCCTGAACGTCGCGTCGACGGCGGCGTTTCAGCCGCTGCCGGGGCAGGCCGGCTACGCGGCGGCCAAGGCGTTCGTGCTGTCCTACACGCAGGCGCTGTCCGGCGAGCTGCGCGGCACGGGTGTCACGGCGACCGCGCTGTGCCCGGGACCGGTGCATACCGGCTTCGCTGACAACGCCGGCATCCCGACCGAGGACGCCGAGGCGGCGCTGCCGGGCATCCTCTGGGTGGACGCGCCGACCGTTGCGAAGCACGCCGTCGACGCAATGCTGCGCGGCCGCATGGTCGTCGTGCCCGGCACGGCCAACCGGATGTCGGCGGCGCTGTCGCAGCTCGCGCCGCGCAGGCTGATCGTGCCGATGATCGCGCGCCGCCACCCGGGCATGCGCGCGAAGGCCTAGCCGCAGGTCAGTTCGACGGCGCCGACACGGTCGAACTCGGCGGTGATCACGTCCCCGGGCGCGACCGCGACAGCGGCGGTGAGCGCGCCGGAGAGCACGACCTGTCCGGCCGACAGCCCACGGCCGCGGGCGGCGAGCGCGCGCACCAGCCACGCGACCGACGCGGCCGGGTGCCCGAGCACCTCGGCCCCGGTGGCGGTGGCGACCAGCTCGCCGTTCTTGCTGAGCACGACACCGGTCAGCCGCAGGTCGAAGCCGCTGGGTTCGACGCCCTCGGCCCCCACTAGGAACCCGGCGCCGGACGCGTTGTCCGCGGCGACGTCAGGCAGCGTGAACGAGTAGCCCGCGTAGCGCGAATCGAGCACGTCGATCGCGGGGAACACCGCCTCGGTCGCCGCCAGGACGTCCTCGGCCGTGGCGTGCTCGCCGTGCAGGTCGGCGCCCAGCCGGAACGCGATCTCCGGCTCGCAGCGCGGCTGGATGAAGCGCCCGCACTCGAGCGAGCCGCCGGCGTCCAGCGCCATGTCGGCGGTGAGCCAGCCGTAGATCGGCTCGTCGACGTTCATCTGCTTCTGCTTGGCCACGCTGGTCAGGCCGAGCTTCGCGCCGACGACCGGGTTGCCGCGCGCGACGCGGTCGGCGACCAGCGCGTCCTGTACGGCGTACGCGGTCTCCACGTCGAACGGACCGACGCTCGTGGTGAGCGCCTCGATACCGGTCCGTGCGTCAGCCGCGGCGATCAGCCTTGCGGCGAGTTCGTCAACGTTCACTTCTTGGCTGCCAGCTCCAGCGCGACGTCGATGATCATGTCCTCCTGGCCGCCGACCACGCCGCGCTTGCCGAGCTCGATCAGGATCTGTGCCTGCGAGACGCCGTACCGCTTCGCGGCGCGCTCGGAGTGCAGCATGAACGAACCGTAGACGCCGGCGTAGCCGAGGATCAGCGCGGCCCGGTCGACCATCTGCGGACGGTTCATCGCCGGCCGGACGATCTCCTCGGCGACGTCGACCATCGCCATCGTGTCGACGCCGGTCTCCAGCCCCATCCGGTCGCACACCGCGACGAACACCTCGGTCGGGCAGTTGCCCGCACCGGCACCGGCCCCGCCGGTGCACGCGTCGATGTGCAGCGCGCCGTGATCGAGCGCGGTGAGCGAGTTCGCCACCGACAGCGACAGGTTCTCGTGCGCATGCAGGCCAACGGGTACGTCCAGGCCGCCGACGAGCGTCTCGATGCGCTGGCGCACGGTCTCGGTCGTGAGGGCGCCGGCGGAGTCGACGCAGTAGACCAGGTCGGCGCCGGACTCCTGCATGATCAGCGCCTGGCGCAGCAGCTCCTCGGGGCTGGTCATGTGCGCCATCATCAGGAACCCGACGGCCTCCATGCCGAGTTCCTTGGCCATGCCGATGTGCTGCTCGGCGATGTCGGCCTCGGTGCAGTGCGTGGCGATGCGCGCGACCTGCACGCCGGCGTCGTTGATCGCCTTGAGGTCGTCGGCGACGCCGATGCCGGGCAGCAGCAGGCAAGCGATCTTGGCCTGCTTCGCGGTCTCGACGGCGCGCTTGATCAACGTCATCTCGTCCGTGCCGGAGAAGCCGTAGTTGAAGGACGAGCCGCCGAGACCGTCGCCGTGCGAGACCTCGATGACCGGCACGCCGGCGCGGTCGAGACCGGCGACGATGTCGATCACCTGCTGCTCGGTGTACTGGTGCGCGACGGCGTGCGAGCCGTCACGCAGCGTGGAGTCGGTGAGCCGGAACTTCGGCTTGGCGGTCGGGGCGTCGACGGTGCTGGTCACTTCGCTGCTCCTGCCGTGTGCTTGGCCTTCGCCTCGCCGACGGCCATCGCCGCGGCGGTCATGATGTCCAGGTTCCCTGCGTACGTAGGCAGGTAGTCGCCCGCGCCCTCGACCTCGAGCAGTACGACGACGCGGTGCGGCACGACGCCGCCGGGCGTGTTGAACGGGCCCTCCTCGATCGTCACCGGGTTCTTCAACCGGTAGCCGGGGACGTAGTTCGCGACGTCCTTGACCATCCGCTCGACGGACTCGACGACGGCGTCGTGGTCGGTGCCCTCCGGCAGCGCGGCGAAGACCGTGTTGCGCATCAGGATCGGCGGGTCGGCCGGGTTCAGGATGATGATCGCCTTGCCGCGCTGGGCACCGCCGATCTCCTCCAACGCCCGCGCGGTGGTGCGCGTGAACTCGTCGATGTTCTTGCGCGTCCCCGGACCGGCGGACACGGACGACACGGTCGAGACCATCTCCGCGTACGGGACGGTCGCGGCCCGGCTGACGGCCGCGACGATCGGCGTGGTCGCCTGGCCGCCGCAGGTGATCATGTTGACGTTCGGCGCGTCCAGGTGCTCGTCCAGGTTCACAGTGGGCACGACCTTCGGGCCGCGCGCCGCGGGCGTGAGGTCGACGGCCGCGATGCCGAGTTCCTCGAGGATCTTCGCGTTGCGCACGTGGACGTACGCACTGGTCGCGTCGAAGACCAGGTCGACGTCGTCCGGATGCTGCTGCACCCACTCGATGCCGTTGTGCGGCGCCTCGATGCCGAGCTTCTTGGCGCGGGCGAGGCCGTCGCTGTCCGGGTCGATGCCGACGAGCGCGACCAGCTCGAGCAGCTCCGAGCGCCTCATCTTCATCATCAGGTCGGTGCCGATGTTGCCCGACCCGAGAATCGCGCAGCGTGTGGTCATGCGTATCTCTCCCGTGCGATGAGTGTGCGATCAGACTGCGTTCAGTGACACGGTGCCGAGCCGGTCGAATTCGGCGAGGTAGTGCTGGCCGGGCTTGATGTCGACGGCCGCGTGCAGCGCGCCCGTCATGACGAACTGGCCGGCGTGCAGCGACTCGCCGACGGTGTGCAGCGTGTTCGCGAGCCACGCGACGGCACCGAGCGGGCTGCCGAGGGCGGCGGCTCCCGCGCCGGTGGCGACGAGCTCGCCGTCGCGCGTGAACACCATGCCGGTCAGCCGCAGGTCGAAGCTGCCGTCGGTGTCGATCACGTTGTCGCCCAGGACGATTGCCCCGCTGCTGGCGAGGTCCGCGATCGTGTCCGCGAGCTTGATCTTCCAGTCCTGGATGCGGCTGTCGACGATCTCGATCGCAGCACGCGCGCCGCCGACGGCGCGGGCCGCGTCCTCGGCGGTGCAGTCCGGACCGGCCAGGTCCTCGCGCAGCACGAGCGCGATCTCCGCCTCGACGCGCGGCCAGATGAACGCGTCGACGGCGACGTCCGCACCATCCGGGTTCACGTGCGTGGCGAGCACCGGAGCGAAGTCGGGGGAGTCCACGCCCAGCATCTGCTGCATCGGCAGGCTGGTCAGGCCGAGCTTGTAGCCGACCACGCTGTCGCCGTCCGCGAGCAGGCGCGCGACCACGTCCTGCTGGACGCGGTAGGCGTCGGTCATGTCCAGATCAGGGTGCGCGTCGGTCAACGGCGCGATCGCGACGCCCGACGTCCGGGCCTCGAACAGGGCCGTGCCGAGCGCGGCGACGGTGGCATCGTCCAGCGGCATGCTCCGAAACTAGGGCACGGACCGTCCGGTTCCCGCGCCCGTCGTCCCGCTCACCGGAACGCTGGAAGCGGGAAAGCGGCGCAGGCGCAGCGAGTTCGTGACCACGAAGACGGACGAGAAGGCCATCGCGGCGCCGGCGAACAGCGGGCTGAGCAACCCGGCGGCCGCGACCGGGATGAGCACCACGTTGTACGCGAACGCCCAGAACAGGTTGCCCTTGATGGTGCGCAGCGTGCGCCGCGACAGCGCGATCGCGTCGGCGGCCGCCGTCAGCTCGCCGCGCACCAGCGTCAGGTCGGCCGCCTCGATCGCGACGTCCGTGCCGGTCCCCATCGCGAGACCGAGGTCGGCCTGCGCCAGCGCGGCCGCGTCGTTCACGCCGTCGCCGACCATCGCGACGACCCGCCCGGACGATTGCAGCTCGCGCACCGCGTCGACCTTGCCCTCGGGCAGCACGCCGGCGATCACGTCTGCCTCGTCGATGCCGACCTGCGCGGCGACGTGCACCGCCGTCTGCCGGTTGTCGCCGGTCAGCAACACTGCGCGCAGTCCCATCGCGCGCAGCTGTGCGACGGCGGCCGCGCTGGTCGGCTTGACGGTGTCGCTGACCGTGACCAGTCCGCGCGCCGCGCCGTCCCAGCCGATCGCGACGACGGTCATGCCCGTCCGCTCCGCGTCCACGTGCAGGCGAACAAGCTCGCCGGGCAGGCCGTCGGGTGCCACCCAGCTGATCCGCCCGGCGCGCACGTCGTGACCGTCGACCGTCGCGGTGACGCCGTTG
>DASRSS010000319.1:0-22946 GCA_035656335.1 Jatrophihabitantaceae bacterium
ATCCCGCGTGGCTGCTGGACGTGCTCGGCCTGCGGGCCGTCCGGCGGACCCCGTACAAGCGACTGTCCGGCGGCCAGCAGCAGCGGCTGTCCCTGGCCTGCGCCCTGGTCGGCCGGCCCGAACTGGTCTTCCTGGACGAACCGACCGCCGGCATGGACCCGCAAGCGCGTCGCGCGACCTGGGACTTCATCCGCAAGCTGCGCGCCGACGGCGTCAGCGTCGTGCTCACAACGCACTTCTTGGACGAGGCCGAACAGCTCGCCGACACCGTCGTCGTGATGGACGCCGGGCGCGCCGTCGCCGCGGGCTCCCCCGCGGAGCTCACCCGGGCCGGCGCGGAGGGACAGATCCGCTTCCAGGCGCCGCCAGCGCTGCGGCTGGACTCGCTGCTGGCCGCGCTGCCCGCCGGCACGCACGCCGTCGAAGAGGCACCGGGCCGCTACCTGGTCACCGGCGACGTCGACCCGCAGCTGCTCGCCACCCTCACCGCGTGGTGCGCCGGACAGGGCGTGCTCGCCGAGAACCTCGCGGTCGAGCGCCGCACCCTCGAGGACGTGTTCCTCGAGCTGACCGGCCGCGAGGTCAGGACATGAGCAGCGCGGTCGCCGGCTCGTTCGTCCCGGCGCCGGGCGCCGCGCCGCGCCGGCGCATGCTGTCGGCGCAGACCGGGATGGAGTTCCGGCTGCTGCTGCGCAACGGCGAGCAGGTCGGGCTCACGCTGGTCATTCCGCTGCTGCTGCTGTTCTTCTTCAACCTGCCGCTGCTGTACTCGCTCGGCGTCCCGCGCCGCATCGACTTCGTGGTGCCGAGCATCATCGCGCTGGCGGTCATGTCCGCGTCCTTCACCGGCCTGGCCATCGGCACCGGGTTCGAGCGCAAGTACGCGGTGCTCAAGCGGCTGGGCGCGACGGCGTTGCCGCGCTCGGTGCTCATCGGCGGCAAGACCCTCGCGGTGCTGCTGCTCGAGCTCGTCCAGGTCGCGTTGATCTGCGCGGCCGCGTTCGCGCTCGCCTGGCACCCGCACGGCGACCCACTGCTGGCGTTGGTGATGATCGCGCTCGGCACGCTCGCGTTCGGCGGCCTGGGTCTGCTCGTCGCGGGCACGCTGCGCGCCGAGGTCACGCTCGCCGCGGCGAACCTGATCTGGCTGGTCCTGCTTTTCGCCGGCGGCATCGCGATCCCGCTGTCGAAGTACCCCACCGGCGTCGCGGACGTGCTGCAGTACCTGCCGTCGGCCGCCCTGTCGCATGGCCTGCACCGGGTGCTCGAGGACGGCGCGGGCATCCCCGTCCACGACCTCGTCACGTTGCTCGTCTGGACGGCCCTGGCGCTGCCCGCCGCGGCGCGGTGGTTCAAGTGGGAGTAGCCACCCCCGTCGACGGCGCGGTGGCGCAGCCGGGCCTGCGCGTTCCGGTGCTGACCCGGCTGATCCCGCCGGCACTTCGTTCGGAGACGGCGTACCGGCGCTTCGCGCTGTGGGCCGTCATCACGAACGTGATCATCGTGGTGAGTGGTGGCGCGGTCCGGCTCACCAACTCCGGCCTCGGCTGCCCGACCTTCCCGCGCTGCACGGACGCGACCCTGACGCCGACCAAGGCGTACGGCATCCACGGGATCATCGAGTTCAGCAACCGCCAGCTGACGTTCGTGGTCGCGTTCTTCGCGATCGCGTGCTGGTTGATCGCGCTGGCCTGCCGCCAGGAGCGGGTGCTGGCGACGCTGCTCGCGCTGAGCATCCCGCTGCAGGCGCTGCTCGGCGGCATCACCGTGCTCACCCACCTGAACCCGTGGGCCGTCGGCGCGCACTTCATGGCGTCCGCGCTGATCGTGTTCGTCGCGTTCTGGCTGTGGTGGCGGGTGCGCGGGTCCGCGGCCGCGTTCGCCGTCCCTACGCCGGCACGGTCGCTCGCGCGGCTCACCGTGGTGATCACCTTCGTGGTGCTCGCGCTCGGCACGATCGTGACCGGTGCCGGCCCGCACGCCGGCGACAAGGACTCGTCCGGCAAGGTCCACCGCAACGGACTGAAGGTCTCCTCGATGGCCCAGCTGCACGCCGACTCAGTGTGGGTGCTCGTCGGCGCGACCGTCGGCCTGGTCGCGGTGTTCTACGCCGTGCACGCGGCGGAGCAGGTGCGCCGGGCGGCCGTGCTGCTGCTCGGTGTCGAGCTCGGCCAGGGCGTGATCGGCTACCTGCAGTACTTCCTGCACGTGCCGCCGCTGCTCGTCGGGCTGCACATGCTCGGCGCCTGCCTGCTCTGGCTCGCCGCGCTGTACGTGCTGGCCCAGCTCGAACCCCGTGCCGCGGTCAAACCCGCCGCCGTCAGAACAGCTGGGTGAAGGCGTAGATCAGCAGGCCGGCAAGCGCGCCGACCACGGTGCCGTTGATGCGGATGAACTGCAGGTCGCGGCCGACCTGCAGCTCCAGCCGGCGGCTGGTCTCGGCGGTGTCCCAGCGCTCGACCGTCGCCGAGATGACGCCGGCCAGATCCTCGGCGTAGTTGGTGACGATGTGGCCGGTCATGCGTTGCAGCGCCTCGTCGACCTTGCCGGCCACCGCGGGGTCGTCGCGCAGCACCTCGCCGGCGCGCATGGTGAGCGACTCGATCGTGCGGCGCAGCTCCGAGTCCGGGTCGGACACGCCGTCGACGACCAGCGCCTTGCCGGTGACCCACAGCGTGGACAGCCACTCGCGCACCTTGGGGTGCTCCAACAGCTGCAGCTTGGCCTGCTCGACCTTCGCCGCCTGCTCCGGATCGGTGCGCAGCCGCTCGGCCAGATCACGCAGCTTCGCGTCGTATGTGCGGCGCAGTTCGTGCTCGTCCTGGATCGACACGTCGGCGAGGAACGACTGCACGGCGGTGAAGCCCTTGGCGAACACGCGGTCGTCGACCCAGTCGGGCACCCACTCGGGCGACTCGTCGGCCAGCCGGCTGCGGAACACCGCGCGGTTCTCGTCCAGGAACCGCATCGTCCCGCGCAACACGTGGGTGAGCACGGCCTGGTGCTGGCCCGAGTCGCAGACCGCGTCCAGCAGCCGGGCCAACAGCGGCGCGGCGTCGAGTTCGCGCAGCCGCTTGTCGGCGAACGTCGCGACCGCGTTGCGCAGCTCGTCGTCGCGCAGCACCGACGCCATGCCGCCGACCGCGCTGCTCAGCTCGGCCGCCAGCTGACGGGCGTGGTCGGGGTCGGCCAGCCACTGCCCGAGCCGCTGCGGGACGCGAGCCGCGGCGACCCGCTCGCTGACGACCGCCTCGGTCAGGAAGTACTTGCCGACGAACCCGGCGAGGCCCTCACCGATCTGGTCCTTCTTGCGCGGGATGATCGCGGTGTGCGGGATCGGGATCCCGAGCGGGTGGCGGAACAGCGCAGTGACCGCGAACCAGTCGGCGAAACCGCCGACCATGGACGCCTCCGCGGCCGCCTGCAGATACCCCCAGCCGCCGGAGCCGTCGGTGAGCGAGCGGCACAGGGCGTAAACCACGGCGGCGGCGACCAGCAGGCCGGCCGCGGTCGCCTTCATCCGGCGCAGCGCGCGGAGCCGCTGCCGGTCCGGCACCGGGATGGTCAACGGCGTGCGGCCTCGGCCGCGATCGCGGCGGCGAACCGGTCGGCCGCGCCCTCCCCGTAGCCGAGGAACAGCGACGGCTCGGTCACCTCCAGCTCGACCAGCACCGGGCCGTCGCTGCTGGGCAGCAGGTCCACCCGCACGTACAGCAGGTCGTGGCCGTAGCGCTCGCGCAGCGCCGCGAGCACCTGGGTGCCGACGGCCATCTCCGCCGCGGACGGCGTGCGCTCGGTGATGTTCTCCCGCACGAACAGCGCCTCGGACGTGTGCGGGTGCACGACGCCGGCGGGCAGCATTGCGCCCTTGGCGATCGCGTGGCTGAAGACGCCCGAGATGTAGATCAGCGCGGTCTCGCCGTGCTCGTCCACGTCGCCGAGGTAGGGCTGGATCAGCACGGTGCGCCCGAGCGCGTGCAACTCGGCGAGGTGGGCGCGTGCCGCGTCCTCGTCACCGGGGGCGAAGCGCCCCGCCCCGCGCGAGCCGGCGCCGACCGACGGCTTGACCACGAACTCGACACCGTCCGGGAACCGAGGCGTCTCGCCGGGACGGGCCACCGTCGTGGGCACGATCGGCACGCCCGCGGCGGCGAGGTCCAGCAGGTACGTCTTGTCGGTGTTCCACTCGATGACCTCGGCCGGGTTGACCAAATGCCGGACGCCGGACGCCCAGGCGCGGAACCGGTCCACCGAGTTCGTGTAGTCCCACGTGGTGCGGACGACGACCAGGGTGTCGTTCCACTCGGCCGACGGGTCGTCCCACTGCTGCCAGCGCGCGGTCAGCCCACGGCGCTGCAGTGCCTCGACCAGAACGTCGCCGTCCTCGTCCCCGGCGGGCAGGTCGGCACAGGTGGCCAGGACGACCGACGTCATCAGTGCACGAACGTGTCGACGGCGACCGCGACGAACACGAAGGCCAGGTAGCTGTTCGACAGATGGAAGAACACCATCGGCTTGGCCGAACCGTCGTCGAGCCGCGTGCGGTGGTACAGCCGGTGCGCGCCCACGATCAGTGCGGCGCCGCCGAGCGTCGCTAGCGCGCCGTAGACCCAGCCACTGCCGAGCGGCCACAGCGCGAGCGAGGCGGCCACCGTCAGCCAGGTGTAGATCACGATGTCGCGCGTGACGCGGGCCGGCGAGGCGACCACCGGCAGCATCGGCACGCCGGCCTTCGCGTAGTCCTCGCGGTACCGCGTGGCCAGCGCCCACGTGTGCGGCGGCGTCCAGAAGAACACGACCGCGAACAGCGCGACCGGCGCCCACGCCAGCGAGCCGGTGACCGCGGACCAGCCGATCAGCACCGGCATGCAGCCGGCCGCGCCGCCCCAGACGATGTTCTGGGACGTCCGCCGCTTGAGCAGCATCGTGTACACGAGCACGTAGAACGCGATCGCGGCGAACGTCAGCGCGCCCGCGAGCCAGTTGGTGACGAAGCCAATCGCGGCGATGGACGCGACGCCGAGCGCGAGGCCGAACACGAGCGCCCCGCGCGGGGACACCTCGTGCCGCGCCAGCGGGCGACGGGTCGTGCGGCGCATCACCGCGTCGATGTCGCGGTCGATGTAGCAGTTGAGCGCGTTGGCGCTGCCGGCCGCGAGCGTGCCGCCGAGCATGGTCACCACGACGACCCACCACTTCGGCAGGCCGTCGGCGGCGAGCACCATCGACGGCAGCGTGGTCACCAGCAGCAGCTCGATGATCCGCGGCTTCGTCAGCGCGATGTAGGCCTGCAACCGGGTGCGCGGCGCGCGGCGCGCACGTCCCGAATGCGGCAACCGCGGCGACTCGTCGCTCAGAAGGGACGCCTCGACCGCATCGTGGCCAACGGAGGTGGCCGCAACCGGGGTCTGCGTCACCGGTCCAGAGTAACCGTCACGCGCAGTCCCGCTGCACGCAGCCTCAGCTGCGCTGCGGCGGGCGCGCGCGGGCGATCACCCGAGGCGATGCAGCAACCGAACGGACGTGACTAGGCTTGAGGCGAGAGCTTGACCACAGAGCTCGACCGCAGCGCTCGACGCGGCGGCCAACCGCACGCATCCGCACCAACGCGGCCGAGAGGAGCACGAGCAACCGTGACCGAGAACGCTTCCGGTAACTCCGAGGGGGTCGTGACGGCACACCCGAAGTGGTGGACGGACCTGGACACCAAGGCCGTCGACACCGCCCGGTTGCTCGCCGCCGACGCCGTGCAGAAGGTCGGCAACGGCCACCCCGGCACCGCGATGAGCCTGGCGCCCCTCGCCTACCTGCTCTACCAGCGCGTGATGCGCCACGACCCCACCGACCCGAACTGGATCGGCCGCGACCGGTTCATGCTGTCGAACGGGCACAGCTCGCTGACGCAGTACTGCCAGCTGTTCCTGTCCGGCTACGGCCTGGAGCTGTCCGACATCGAGGCGCTGCGCACCTGGGGCTCGCTCACGCCCGGCCACCCCGAGCACGGGCACACCGCCGGCGTCGAGGTCACCACGGGCCCGCTGGGCCAGGGCGTCGCGAACGGCGTCGGGATGGCCATGGCGTCGCGCCGCGAGCGCGGCCTGCTCGACCCCGACACGGCACCGGGCGAGTCGCCGTTCGACCACTTCATCTACGTCATCGCCGGCGACGGCTGCATGGAGGAGGGCGTCGCGTCCGAGGCGTCGTCCCTGGCCGGGCACCAGGAGCTGGGCAACCTGATCCTGTTCTACGACGACAACCACATCTCCATCGAGGACGACACCGCGATCGCGTTCAGCGAGGACGTCTGCAAGCGGTACGAGGCGTACGGCTGGCACGTGCAGCGCGTCGACTCGGGCGAGGACGTGACCGCGCTCGAGCGCGCGATCGAGAAGGCGAAGGCCGTCACCGACAAGCCGTCGTTCATCGCGGTCCGCACGATCATCGGCTGGCCCGCCCCGACGCTGCAGAACACCGGCAAGGCGCACGGCGCCGCGCTGGGTGAGGACGAGATCCGCCGCACCAAGGAGATCCTGGGCTTCGACCCGGACGTCCACTTCGGCGTCGACCAGCGGGTGCTCGAGCACACCCGCCAGGTGGTCGACCGCGGCCGGCAGGCGCGCGCCGAGTGGCAGGAGCGGTTCGACAAGTGGGCCGCCGACAACCCGGAGCGCAAGGCGCTGCTCGACCGGATGATCCGGCGCGAGCTGCCGACCGGGTGGCGCGACTCGCTGATCAGCTTCCCGGTGGAGAAGGGTGGGGGCACCCCCGGCAGTGAGGGCGTAGCCGCCGGGGGAGGGAAGGCGAACGCGCTCTCCACGCGTGCCGCGTCCGGCAAGGTGCTCACCGCCCTGGCGGACACGCTGCCCGAACTGTGGGGCGGCTCCGCGGACCTCGCCGAGAGCAACAACACCACGATGGAGGGCGAGCCGAGCTTCACGCCCGCCGAGTTCCAGACCAAGATCTGGACGGGCGGGCCGTACGGCCGCACGCTGCACTTCGGCATCCGCGAGCACGCCATGGGCGCGATCATGAACGGCATCACGCTGCACGGCGGCACGCGCGTGTACGGCGGCACGTTCCTGGTGTTCAGCGACTACATGCGCCCGCCGGTGCGGCTCGCCGCGCTGATGAAGCTGCCGACGATCTACGTGTGGACGCACGACTCGATCGGCCTCGGCGGCGACGGGCCGACGCACCAGCCGATCGAGCACCTCGCGGCGCTGCGCGCGATCCCCGGCCTGGACGTCGTCCGACCGGCGGACGCGAACGAGACCGCGGCGGCCTGGCAGGTCGTGCTGGAGACCACGGACCGGCCGATCGCGCTGGCGCTGTCCCGGCAGAACCTGCCGGTGATCGACGCGGCGAAGGTCGCGGACACCGCCAAGGGCGCGTACGTCCTTGAGGAGGCGTCCGCCGGGCTGCCGGCGCTGATCATCGTGGCCACCGGCTCTGAGGTCGCGCTCGCCCTCTCGGCACGTGAGCGGCTGGAGGCCGAGGGGCATCCCACACGTGTGGTGTCAATGCCGTGCCGCGAATGGTTCGACGCGCAGCCGGCGTCGTACCGCCAGCAGGTGCTGCCGCCGAACGTCCAGGCCCGGGTGAGCGTCGAAGCGGGCGTGGCGCAGGGCTGGCGCGAGATCGTCGGGGACGCCGGCGAGATCGTCAGCATCGACCACTTCGGCGCGAGCGCCGAGGGCTCGGTGCTGTTCGAGCAGTTCGGCTTCACGACCGACCACGTGGTGGCGGCCGCCCACTCCGCACTCGAGCGCGCCGGGCAGATCCGCGGCGCAACGACCGGCAACTGAAGGAGAACCCATCATGAGCGACGCACTTGCCGACCTCAGCGCCGCGGGCGTTTCGATCTGGCTGGACGACATCAGCCGCGACCGGCTGCGCACCGGCAACCTGCAGGACCTCGTCGACAACAAGCACGTCGTCGGCGTGACGAGCAACCCGACGATCTTCCAGAAGGCGCTGGAGAAGGGCACCGCCTACGACGGGCAGGTGCGCGACCTGAAGGTGCGCGAGATCGGGATCGACGGCGCCATCCGCTACCTGATGGCCTACGACATCCGGTGGGCGTGCGACGTGCTGCGTCCCGTCTTCGACCGCACCGACGGCGTGGATGGCCGCGTGTCAATCGAGGTCGACCCGCGCCTGGCGCACGAGACCACCCGCACCACCGCCGAGGCCAAGGGCCTGTGGTGGCTGGTGGACCGGCCCAACGTGATGATCAAGATCCCGGCCACCGAGGCGGGCTTGCCGTCCATCACCGAGGCCACCGCCGAGGGCATCAGCGTGAACGTCACGCTGATCTTCGGTCTGGACCGCTACGACCAGGTGATGGACGCCTACCTCACCGGCCTGGAGCGCGCCAAGGAGAACGGCATCGACCTGTCCAAGATCCGTTCGGTCGCGTCCTTCTTCGTCTCGCGCGTCGACACCGAGATCGACAAGCGGCTGGACAAGATCGGCAGCGAGGCCGCGAAGGCCGTACGCGGCAAGGCCGGCGTGGCGAACGCGCGGCTGGCCTACGAGCGGTTCGAGAAGGTTGTCGAGTCCGACCGGTGGAAGGCGCTCGCTGCCGCTGGCGCGAACGTGCAGCGCCCGCTGTGGGCGTCCACCGGCGTCAAGGACCCGGCGTACGACGACACGATGTACGTCGTGGACCTGGTCGCGCCGAACACCGTGAACACGATGCCCGAGGCCACCCTGAACGCCGTCGCCGAGCACGGTCAGATCCGCGGCAACGCGATCGCCGGCACGTACGACGACGCCCGCAAGGTGCTCGCCGACCTTGCGGACCTCGGCATCGGGTACGACGAGGTGATCGGCGTGCTCGAGTCCGAGGGCGTGCAGAAGTTCGAGGACTCGTACGCGCAGCTCGCCGAGAGCGTGCGCGGGCAGCTCGACGCCGTCAAGTGACAGCCGACGTGAGCGAACAGGAAACCTTGGAGCCGACGACCCCGGCCGCGTCCGCACCGCTGCACGCCCCCGCGGGCACGCCGGCGGCGACGGTGCGCAACCCGCTGCGCGACCCGCGCGACCGGCGGCTGCCGCGCGTGCCGGAACCGTGCGCGCTGGTCGTGTTCGGTGTCACCGGCGACCTGGCCCGCAAGAAACTGCTGCCTGCGGTCTACGATCTCGCGCACCGCGGCCTGCTGCCGCCGGACTTCGTGCTGCTCGGCTTCGCGCGGCGCGACTGGGGCGACGGCGACTTCGAGACGGTGGCGAAGGCCGCCGCGAAGCAGCACGCGCGCACCGCGTGGGACGAGGACGTGTGGGCCCGGCTGTCCGGGGACATCAGGTTCATCCCCGGTTCGTTCGACGACGACGCCGCGTTCGACACGCTCGCCAAGTCGTTGACCGAGGTCAGCGAGGCGCACGGCATCAAGGGCAACGCCGCGTTCTACCTGTCCATCCCGCCCGCGCTGTTCCCGACCGTACTGCAGCAGATGGAGCGCACCGGCATGGCCTCCGAGGCCGCCGCGGGTGGCTGGCGTCGCGTGGTCGTCGAGAAGCCGTTCGGCCACGACCTGCCCAGCGCGCTCGAGCTGAACAACCTCGTCGACGACGTGTTCGGCGCCGAGGACGTGTTCCGCATCGACCACTACCTGGGCAAGGAGACTGTCCAGAACCTGATGGCGCTGCGGTTCGCCAACCAGCTGTTCGAGCCGGTGTGGAACGCGAACTTCGTCGACTCGGTGCAGATCACGATGGCCGAGGACGTCGGCATCGGTGGCCGCGCCGGGTTCTACGACGCGACCGGTGCGGCGCGCGACGTGCTACAGAACCACCTGCTGCAGCTGCTCGCGCTCACCGCGATGGAGGAGCCGGTCGAGTTCACGCCCGAGGCGATCCAGGTCGAGAAGCTCAAGGTGCTGCGGGCGATCACACTGCCGAGCGACCTGCAGACGTACGCCGTACGCGGCCAGTACGACCAGGGCTGGCAGGCCGGCGAGCGCGCCGTCGCGTACACCGCCGAGGACGGCATCCCGGCCGGGTCGACCACCGAGACGTACGCGGCGGTCCGGCTCGGCATCGACACCCGGCGGTGGGCCGGCGTGCCGTTCTACATGCGGACGGGCAAGCGGCTCCCCCGGCGCGTCACCGAGATCGCGATCGTGTTCAAGAAGGCGCCGCACCTGCCGTTCAGCCACACCGACACCGAGGAGTTGGGGCACAACCAGCTGGTGATCCGCGTGCAGCCGGACGAGGGCGTCACGCTCAAGTTCGGTTCCAAGGTGCCCGGCTCGATGATGGAGGTCCGCGACGTCTCGATGGACTTCCTCTACGGCGAGGCGTTCACCGAGTCCTCCCCCGAGGCGTACGAGCGGCTCATCCTGGACGTCCTGCTCGGCGACTCCACGCTGTTCCCGCGCAACTCCGAGGTCGAGGCGTCCTGGCGGGTGATCGATCCGCTGGAGCAGTTCTGGGCGAACCACCCGCCGGAGCTGTACCGGGCCGGTGAGTGGGGCCCGAAGAAGGCCGACGAGATGCTCGCCCGCGACGGGCGCACGTGGAGGAGACCGTAGATGACCACGCTCTGGGACACCACCGGCACCGAGGTCGTCCGCGCGCTCGCCGAGGAGCGGGGCACTGGCGGCGGCGTGACGAGCGGGCTCGCGCTGACGCTCGTCGTGGTGCTCGACGAGAAGGACACGCACGACGTCGAGGCGGCCGTGAGCGTCGCGGCGGCGCGCCACCCGATGCGCGTGCTCGCCGTGATCCGCCGCCAGATCGACGCGCCCGTCCCGCGCCTGGACGCCGAGGTCGAGATCGGCGGGCGGTACGGGCCGGTCGAAACGGTGGTCCTGCGCATGTACGGCCGGCTCGCGCTACACGCCGAGTCGGTCACCCTGCCGCTGCTCGCACCGGACGCTCCGGTCGTGACGTGGTGGTACTCCGAGACGCCGACCGTCATCGCGCACGACCCGCTGGGCGTGTTCGCGGATCGCCGCATCACGAACGTGATCCGCGACCCCGACCCGTCCGCGTCGCTGCGGCAGCGCGCGATCGACTACGTGCCCGGCGACACCGACCTCACCTGGACGGTCATCACGCCGTGGCGGGCCGCGCTCGCGTCCGCGTTCGACACGATGCACACGCCGGCCACCTCCGTGCTGGTCAAGGGCAACCCGGTCGACCCGTCCGCGCAGCTGCTGGCCGGTTGGCTCTCCAGCTGTCTGAACCTGTACGTGCCGGTGGAGAAGGCCGAGGGCAAGTACATCTCGTCCGTCGAGGTGCGGTTCGGCGACGACTACTGCGTGACGCTGCGCAACGACGGCTACAAGCTGATCATGTCGCGACCCGGACAGATGGACTCGATCGCGCCGTTCCCGAACCGGTCCACCGGCGACGTCCTCGCCGAGGAGCTGCGCCGGCTCGACCCGGACGAGCCGTACGCGCAGGCGCTCGGCGCGGTCACCGGTCAGCACGACCTGAACAGCCGGCCGCCGACCCGGGTGCACATCTGGAAGGACCCGGCGCTGGCGGACCAGGAGGCCTGAATGAGCCCGGAAGTCCACGTCGAGGAGACCGCGGACGCGCTGGCCGCGGACGTCGCGTCCCGGCTGGTGCCGGCCCTGTTGCGCGCTCAGCAGCAGCACGGCCGCGCCGCCCTGGCGCTGACCGCCGGCGGGATCATGGAACGCGTCTGGACGGCGCTCGCGGATTCGGCGACGGCCGACCAGGTCGACTGGTCGCGGGTGGACGTGTTCTGGGGCGATGAGCGGTTCGTGCCCGCGGGCAGCGACGACCGCAACGACCTGCCGGCCGAACGGCTGCTGTTCGGCCGCGAGCCGTTCTCGGCCGCGGTCCGGTACTCGATGCCCGCGTCCGACGGCGAGTTCGGCGACGACCTGGACGCCGCGGCGGCCGACTACGCGGCGACGCTGCGCGCGGCCCGGCGCGAGGACGACACCGCGGACGTCCCGAGCTTCGACGTGGTGCTGCTCGGTGTGGGCCCGGACGGGCACTGCTGCTCGCTGTTCCCGGACCACCCGAGCTCGTCGGACCTGTCCGCGCCGGTCATCCCGGTGCGCGAGTCCCCCAAGCCGCCGCCGCTGCGGATCTCGTTCAGCTTCGACACACTCAACACGGCACGCGAGATCTGGGTCGTGGTGAGCGGATCGGGCAAGGCCGAGGCCAGTGCCCGCGCCATTGCCGGCGCGGACCGGACGCAGGTGCCGTCCGCGGGCGCGCAGGGACGCGAGCGGACGCTGTGGCTGCTGGACCGCGACGCGGCCGCCCAACTTCCCCGATCTTGATGGGTATGTGAAGCGCTAGCTCCACGGGCTCATCAAGACCGCGGAAGATTATTCGCCGCGGCGGGCCTTGAGCTTGGCCAGCGCCTCTTCCAGGATGGCGGCGCCGTCGGCGTCGGTGCGCCGTTCCTTCACATAGGCCAGGTGCGTCTTGTACGGCTCGGTGCGGGGCGCGTTCGGCGGGGCCTCGGACTGGCGTCCGGCCGGGAAGCCGCAGCGCGGGCAGTCCCACGTCTCCGGCAGCACGGCATCGAGCGCGAACGCCGGCCGGCTCTCGTGGCCGTTGGCGCAGAAGAACGAGATGATCTGCCGCGGCGCGGACTCACCGCGCTCGCGTTCCCCCATCGGCCCGGCACCGACCCGGCTGCCGCGAATCGCATTCCCACCAGCCACCTACGTACGCCCTTCCGTTCTCCAGTGACGCTTCAGTCCGCAGCCCGTGCTCGTGCGTGTCGATCAGCCGGTGTTCTTGTACAGCAACCCCAGTCCGATGATGCAGATCGCCCACAGCACGCCGGCGATGACCGTCAGCCGGTCCAGGTTCCGCTCGACCACCGACGACCCGGACAGGTTCGAGTAGAACGAGCCGCCGAGCATCGACGAGAGGCCGCCGCCCTTGCCGCGGTGCAGCAGCACGAGCACGATGAGCAGCAGGCTCACGAGAACGAGCACGATCGATACTGCCAGGATCATTTCAGTGGGCCTCTTGGTCCGCGGGGCGGTTCGACGACATATCCGTGACAGCCTACCTGCCGCTCATCGGGCCGCAGCCGGAACTCCGGCCGCGGCGCAGATCTTCGCGAACTCCTCGCCGTCCAGGCTCGCGCCGCCGACCAGGGCGCCGTCCACGTCCGGCTGCCCGAGCAGCTCGGCCGCGTTGCCCGATTTGACCGAACCGCCGTAGAGAATGCGGACGGCGCCCGCCACCTCGGCCGAGTACAGCTCGGCCAGCCGCGCCCGCAGCGCCGCGCACATCTCTTGCGCGTCCTCGGGAGTCGCGACCTTGCCGGTGCCGATCGCCCACACCGGCTCGTACGCCACGACCACCGACTGCGCCTGCTCCGCGGTGATCCCGGCGAACGCGCCGCCGAGCTGCGCGCAGCAGTGCGGGACGTGTCCGCCGGCGTCGCGCACCTCCTCCAGCTCGCCCACGCAGACGATCGGGGTGAGCCCGTGCCGCAGCGCGGCCTGCGCCTTCGCGTTGACGAGCGCGTCGTCCTCGCCGTGGTACTGGCGCCGCTCCGAGTGGCCGACGACCACGTAGGTGCAGCCCAGCTTCGCGAGCATCGGGCCGCTGACCTCACCCGTGTACGCGCCGGAGTCGTGGACGGACACGTCCTGCGCGCCGTAGGTGATCAGCAACCGGTCGCCGTCGACGAGCGTCTGCACGCTGCGGATGTCGACGAACGGCGGCAGGACGGCGACGTCGACCTTCGCGAACTGCTCCTCGGTCAGGCTGAACGCGATCTTCTGGGTGAGCGCGATCGCCTCGAGGTGGTTGCAGTTCATCTTCCAGTTGCCGGCGATGAGCGGCTTTCGGCTAAAACTGGGCAATTCAGGCCCCGTCCAGCACGGCCACGCCCGGCAGCGTCTTGCCCTCGAGGTACTCCAGCGACGCGCCGCCGCCGGTCGAGATGTGCCCGAAGCCGTTCGCGTCCAAACCGAGTGCGCGCACCGCGGCCGCGGAGTCGCCGCCGCCGACCACCGACAGGCCGTCCACCGCGGCGACTGCCTCGGCCACGCCGCGCGTGCCGGCCGCGAACGGCGCCACCTCGAACACGCCCATCGGCCCGTTCCAGAAGACCGTCCGCGCCCTAGCGAGCACGTCGGCGAACGCGCGCACCGACTCCGGTCCGATGTCCAGGCCCTTGCTGCCGGCCGGGATCCCGTCCGCCGCGACGACCTGCGTTGCGGCATCGTCGCTGATCTCGTCGGCCACGACGACGTCCGTCGGCAGGACGATCTTGTCGGCGGCGTCGCGCAGGAAGCCCTTGCACGCCTCGATCTGGTCGGCCTCGAGCAGCGAGTCGCCGACCTCGTGTCCCTGCGCGGCGAGGAACGTGAAGCACATCCCACCGCCGACCAGCAGCTTGTCGACCTTCGGCAGCAGCGACTGGATCACCGCGAGCTTGTCGCTCACCTTCGAGCCGCCGAGCACGACCGCGTACGGCCGTTCGGCGTTGCCGGTGAGCCGCTGCAGCACCTCAAGCTCGTCGCGCACCAGGTCGCCGGTGTAGTGCGGCAGCAACGTCGCGACGTCGTACACCGAGGCGTGCTTGCGGTGCACGGCGCCGAACGCGTCCTCGACGAACGCGCCACCGTCGTCCTCGCCGCCGGTCAGCAGTGCTAGGCAGCGCGCGAACTCGGCGCGCTCGGCGTCGTCCTTGCTGGTCTCCCCCGCGTTGAAGCGGACGTTCTCCAGCAGCAGTAGCTGACCGTCCTGCAGGCCGTCGGCCAGCAGCCGCGCGCTCTCACCCACCGTGTCGAGCGCGAACTCGACGGGACGGCCGAGCAGCTGCGCCAACCGGTCGGCGACCGGACGCAGCGAGTACGCCGGGTCCGGCGCGCCCTTGGGCCGGCCCAGGTGCGCCGCGACGATCACCCGCGCGCCGTGGTCCAGCAGCTTGGTGAGCACCGGCAGCGATGCCCGGATTCGCCCGTCGTCGGAGACCGCGCCGTCCTTGAGCGGGACGTTGAGGTCCGAGCGGACCAGGATCCGCCGCCCCACGACACCGTGCTTGATCAGGTCGTCGAGGGTTCGCATCGACGTTCCCCTACAGCGAGGAACCGACGAGCCGGACCAGGTCGACGAGCCGGTTCGAGTAGCCCCACTCGTTGTCGTACCAGCCGACGACCTTCGCCTGGTTGCCGATCACCTTGGTCAGCCCGGCGTCGAAGATGCACGAGGACGGGTCGGTCACGATGTCCGAGCTGACGATCGCGTCCTCGGTGTAGGTCAGGTATCCCTTGAGCGGGCCGTCGGCCGCGGCCTTGTAGGCGGCCTTGACCTCGTCGGCGGACGGCGTGGCGCGCAGCTCGACCGTCAGGTCGGTGGCCGATCCCGTCGGCACCGGCACGCGCAGGGCGTAGCCGTCCAGCTTGCCCTTAAGGTTCGGCAGCACCAGCCCGATCGCCTTCGCGGCACCGGTCGAGGTCGGGACGATGTTGAGCGCTGCGGCGCGGGCGCGGCGCAGGTCCTTGTGCGGGCCGTCCTGCAGGTTCTGGTCCTGCGTGTAGGCGTGGATCGTCGTCATCAGGCCCTTCTCGATCCCGAAGGCGTCGTCGAGGACCTTCGCCAGCGGGCCGAGGCAGTTCGTGGTGCACGAGGCGTTGGAGATGATCGTGTGCTTGGCGGGGTCGTAGTCGCTGTCGTTGACGCCCATGACGATCGTGACGTCCTCGTCGGTGGCGGGCGCGGAGATGATCACCTTCTTGGTGCCGGCGTCCACGTGCTTGCGCGCATCGGCGGCCTTGGTGAAGAAGCCGGTCGACTCGACGACGACGTCGACGCCGAGGTCCTTCCACGGCAGGTTGGCGGGGTCGCGCTCAGCGAGGATCTTGATGGTGCGGTCACCCACGGTGATGCCGCCGTCACCGACCGAGATCGGCTCCGGGTAGCGGCCGAGCACGCTGTCGTACTTCAGCAGGTGCGCCATCGTCTTGATGTCGCCGAGGTCGTTCGCGGCGACGAGTTCGATGTCCGCGCCCGACGCGGACAGGGCACGGAAGAAGTTGCGGCCGATGCGGCCGAAGCCGTTGATGCCAACGCGAACGGTCACTGCACTGACTCCCTGAAGCGAATCGTCACGACGCGCCGCCACAGCGCGGCGCCCTCACCGCAAACCCTATCTGGTCAGGGAGCGAGCATTTCGGGGGTCACGGCGGACTCGGTGTCCGGGACACCCAGCTCGGCGGCGCGCTTGTCGGCCATCGCGAGCAGCCGGCGGATGCGGCCCGCGACCGCATCCTTGGTCATCACGGGGTCGGACAGCGCGCCCAGCTCCTCCAGCGACGCCTGCTTGTGCTCGAGGCGCAGCCGCCCGGCCTGCAGCAGGTGCTCGGGGGCGTCGTCGCCCAGAATCTCCAGGGCGCGCTCGACACGGGCACCCGCGGCAACTGCGGCGCGCGCCGAGCGGCGCAGGTTCGCGTCGTCGAAGTTGGCCAGCCGGTTCGCGGTCGCGCGCACCTCGCGGCGCATCCGGCGCTCCTCCCACGCCATCACGGACTCGTGGGCGCCGATCCGGGTGAGCAGCGCGCCGATCATGTCGCCGTCCCGGACGACCACGCGGTCGCTGCCGCGCACTTCGCGCGCCTTGGCCTGGACGCCGAGGCGCCGGCCGACGCCGACGAGCGCCAGCGCGGCTTCCGCGGACGGGCAGGTGATCTCGAGCGCGCACGCCCGGCCGGGTTCGGTGAGCGAGCCGTGCGCGAGGAAGGCTCCGCGCCAGGCGGCCTCGGCGTCGGCGACACCGCCGGCGACCACGTGGTGCGGCAGGCCCTTCACCGGGCGGCCGCGCAGGTCGACCAGGCCGGTCTGGCGGGCCAGGCCCTCACCGTCGCGGCTGACGCGGACCAGGTAGCGGCTGCCGCGGCGCAGCCCGCCGCCGGCGACGATCTGCACCTCGGACCCGTGGCCGAAGATCTCGGCGATCTCCTTGCGGAGCCGGCGCGCGACGGAACCGGTGTCCAGTTCCGCCTCGATGACGATGTGGCCGCCGATCAGGTGCAGCGCGCCCGCGAAGCGCAGCATGGTGGCCAGTTCGGCCTTGCGCGCCGTCATCCGCGAAACCGGGACCCGACTCAGCTCGTCCTTCACCGAGGCGGTCATCGCCATGCGTCTACCCCTTCGCGGTTCTCCGGCTCAACCAGAACTCGGCCGATGGCCTGACTGAGCCGAACCGGATCGTGCCGTTCCGCGCTGTCGTTCGCGGCGAGAGACGACACTACGAGACGCGCGCCGATCGCGCGCGCGTAGCCTGCCAGTTCCTTGCGATCGAGCACGGCGTGCTCATCGGCGATCACGCTGTCGATCTGTAGGCCGCCGTACGGTTCGGCGTGCGTGAGCAGGATGCGCAACAGGTCCGCCGGCGAGTAGTCGTCCGTCTCGCCCGCCTGCGGAACGAGGTTCAGCACGACCACCACGCGCGCGCTCGTCGTCGCGAGGGCCCGCCCGAGTTCGCGCAGCAGCAGGTGCGGCAGCACGCTGGTGAACCACGAACCCGGCCCGAGCACGACCAGGTCGGCGTCGCGCACCGCGTCGACCGCGGCGGCGCACGCCGGCGAGCCGGGCGAGCGCAGTCGCACCGACCGGACGCGTCCGGGCGTCGCGGCGATCGACGACTGCCCGCGGATCTCGCGCAGCCGGTTCGGGTCCTCGGGGTCGAACCGGTCCGCCTCGGCCACGAGGTCGAGCGCGGCCGGGCTCATCGGCAGGACGCGTCCGACGGCGCCGACGAGTTCGCCGACGGCGGCGAGCGCGGTGATCGGGTCGTCGCCGCGGTCGAGCATGCCGGTGAGCAGCAGGTTGCCGACCGGGTGCCCGGCGAGCACGCCGCTGCCCCCGAGCCGGTACTGCAGCAGGTCGGCCCACTGCCGGTGCTGCGGCTCGTCACCGGCCAGCGCGGCCAGCGCCATGCGCAGGTCGCCGGGCGGAAGGACGTTGAGTTCGCGCCGGATCCGTCCGGACGACCCGCCGTCGTCGGCGACGGTGACCACCGCGGTCAGGTCCGCCGTGAGCAGCCGCAGCGCGGACAGCGAGGCGTGCAGGCCGTGCCCGCCGCCGAGGGCTACTGCCTTGAGCTCATTCACGGCCCAGGTCCCGGTGGGTGACGGTGGCGCGAACACCCGATGCGGTAAGGCGATCGGCCAGCTGCTGACTCATCACCACCGAGCGGTGCTTGCCGCCGGTGCAGCCGACGGCCAGGGTCAGGTAGCGCTTGCTCTCGCGGCGGTAACCCGCGCCGATCACCTCCAGCACGGCCGTGTACCGGTCCAGGAACGTGGTCGCGTCGTGCTGCCCGAGCACGTAGTCGATCACCTCCTGGTCGCGGCCGGTGAGGTCGCGCAGCTCGGGGATCCAGTACGGGTTGGGCAGGAAGCGGACGTCCACGACGAGATCGGCATCGACCGGCACGCCGTACTTGTACCCGAAAGAGACCACCGTCGCGCGCAGATCCGGGCGGCCGTCCCCATCCGGGCCGCCGAGGAACGTCGACTCGATCGCGTGCCGCAGCTCGTGCACCGAGCGGCCGCTGGTGTCCAGCACGAGATCGGCCTCCTCGCGCAGGCCGGCCAGCAGCTCGCGCTCCGCGGCGATGCCGTCGATCAACCGGCCGCTGCCCTGCAGCGGGTGCTCGCGCCGCACGTTCTCGAAGCGCCGGACGAGCACGTCGTCGGCCGCCTCGAGGAACAGCACGCGCGGGCGGATGCCGCGGTTGGTCAGGTCGCGGATCACGCCGCGCAGGTCGGACGAGAACGCCCGGCCGCGCACGTCCATCACGACCGCGAGCCGGGTGACCGTGCCCCGCGTGCGGCTACCGAGCTCGACCAGCGTGGCGATCAGCTCCGGCGGCAGGTTGTCGACGACGAAGTAGCCGAGGTCCTCGAAGCACTTCGCGGCGGTGCTGCGGCCGGCGCCGGACAGCCCGGTGACGACGACGGTCTCCAGCGCACCCTGTGCCACCTTCTCGGCAGCGGTCACTCCCGCACCTCCCCAGGTTCCTGCTGAGCATCATTGCGTACCGGGGGCGGGTTGATCGCGGCGACGATCGCGGCGGCGGTCTGCGGGCCGATACCGGGAACCTCGGTGATCTCCTCGACGGACGCCGCGCGCAGCCGCTTGAGCGAACCGAACCGCGCCAGCAGCGCCTTGCGCCGTGTGGCGCCGAGCCCCGGGATGTTGTCGAGCGCCGACACGGTCATCGCCTTCGACCGCTTCTGCCGGTGGTACGTGATCGCGAACCGGTGCGCCTCGTCGCGGACCCGCTGCAGCAGGTACAGCCCCTCGGACGTGCGCGGCAGGATCGTCGGGTAGTCGTCGCCGGGCAGCCACACCTCCTCGAGCCGTTTGGCCAGGCCGACCAGCGCGACGTCGTCGATGCCGAGCTCGGCCAGCGCCGCCGACGCGGCCGCGACCTGGGGCGCGCCGCCGTCGACCACGACGAGGTTGGGCGGGTAGGCGAACTTCTTCGGCCGGCCGGTCAGTTCGTCGATGCCGGGACGGGCGTCGGCCTCCGGCTCGGTGTCCGAGTCCGCGCCGCGCTCGACCTGTTCGTCCAGATACCGGGCGAAGCGTCGGCGGATCACCTCGGCGATCCAGGTGACGTCGCCGGTGCCCTCGCCGACCGTGCGCATGGCGAACCGGCGGTACTCGCTCTTGCGCGGCAGGCCGTCCTCGAACACCACCATGCTGGCAACCACGTTCGTGCCCTGCACGTGGCTGATGTCGAAGCACTCGATGCGCAGCGGCGCGGTCGGTAGCGCGAGCGCGTCCTGCAGTTCGCCGAGCGCGCGCGAGCGGGCGGTGAGGTCCGAGGCGCGCTTGAGCTTGTGCTGGGTCAGGGCCTGCGCGGCGTTGCGGGCAACCGTCTCGGCCAGCGCCCGCTTGTCACCGCGCTGCGGCACGCGCAGCTGCACGCGCGCGCCGCGCCGGTCGCTGAGCCATTCGGCGAGCGCCTCGGCGTCCTCCGGCAGCGCGGGGACGAGCACCTCGCGCGGGATGCCGGTGCCCTCGTCGGTCTCCGAACCGTAGAACTGCGTGACGAACTGCTCCACCAGGTCGCCGGTGGACGTGTCGTCGAGCTTGTCGACGACCCAGCCGCGCTGCCCGCGCACGCGGCCACCGCGCACGTGGAACACCTGCACGGCCGCCTCGAGCTCGTCCTCGGCGAACGCGACCACGTCGGCGTCGGTGCCGTCGCCGAACACCACCGCCTGCTTCTCCATCGCCCGCCGCAGCGCCTCGATGTCGTCGCGCAGCCGCGCGGCCAGCTCGAACTCCAGGCGCTCGCTGGCCTCGGCCATCCGCCGCTCGAGCCGGCGGATCATGGTGTCGGTCTTGCCGGCCATGAAGTCGCAGAAGTCCTCGACGATCTCGCGGTGCTCCTCCGCGCTCACCCGGCCGACGCACGGGGCGCTGCACTTGCCGATGTAGCCGAGCAGGCACGGCCGGCCGATCTGCTGCGCGCGCTTGAACACGCCGCCGCTGCACGTCCGCGCGGGGAACACGCGCAGCAGCAGGTCGAGCGTCTCGCGGATCGCCCACGCGTGCGAGTACGGGCCGAAGTAGCGCACGCCCTTGCGCTTCGGGCCGCGCATCACCTGCAGCCGCGGGAACTCCTCGTACAGCGTCACGGCCAGCGACGGGTAGGACTTGTCGTCGCGGTAGCGGACGTTGAAGCGCGGGTCGAACTCCTTGATCCAGGTGTACTCGAGCTGCAGCGCCTCGACCTCGGTGCGCACGACCGTCCACTCGACGCTCGCCGCCGTCGTCACCATCTGCCTGGTGCGCGGGTGCAGCGCCGAGACGTCCGCGAAGTACGAGTTCAGCCGCTGGCGCAGGCTCTTGGCCTTGCCGACGTAGATCACGCGGCGCCGCTCGTCGCGGAACTTGTAGACCCCCGGCTCCAGCGGGATCGTGCCCGGTGCTGGACGGTAGGTGGCGGGGTCGGGCACGCCGTCGAGCCTAGTCAGCGGTCCTGACGCGGCACGTGCGCGATGCCGGTCATCGCCACCGCGAACGCGGCCAGCCAAAGCACCGCGCCGGCAATCGCCAGGGCGTGCACCGCGGAGACGAATCCCCCGGCGTCAGCGGGCGATCCGGCCACCGCGCCGAACAGCGCGACCCCGGTGGCCGTGCCCACCTGCCGCGCCGTGTTCGAGACGCCGGTGGCCAGCCCGGACCGATCGGCGGGCGTGGCCTGGACGGCGGCCGCCACGACGGAGGCAGTGACCAGGCCGGCGCCGCAGCCGAGCACGGCGAACCCGGCCAGCAGCCAGCCCGTGCCGCCGTCGACCCGCACGCCCAGCAGCAGCGCGGCACCGGCCGACGCCAGCAGGCAGCCGAGCGAGATCGCCGAGCGCGGACCGCGCAGTGCGGTGAGCCGTCCGGACACCGGGGCGAGCAGCACCAGGGGCACCGCCAGCGGCAGCACGTACAGCCCGGCGACCAGCGCGGACCGCCCGAGCACGTCCTGCAGGTACAGCATGAGCACGAACAGCAGCCCGTTGAAGACCAGGTTCATCGTCAGCGCGACCGCGTTGGGGCTGACGAAACGCGGCCGGCGCAGCAGGTCCAGCGGCAGGATCGGCTGGTCGGCCGCGCGCTCGAAGCGGAATGCGGCGAACCCGGCCGCGCCGGTCACCGCGGCGGACGCCGCCACGACCGGCACCCCGACGCCCCGGCCCACCTGGATGATCGTGAACACCAACCCGGCCAGGGCCACGACCGAGGCCACCAGCCCGCCGACGTCGAACCGTCCGCCGACGCGTCCACGCGCGGTGGGCACCACCCGGCGGGCGGCCAGGACGGTGCCCAGCACCAGCGGGACGTTGATCCAGAACACCAGCCGCCAGCTCACCGTCGCCACCAGCACGCCGCCGAGCAGCGGGCCGGCCGGCAGCGCCAGCGACGACACGGCCGCCCAGATCCCCAGCGCCCGCGACTGCTCGCGGCGCTCGGGGAACACGTCGGCGATCACCGCCATCGTGGTCGGCAGCAGCAGCGCGCCGCCGAGCCCCTGCACCGCACGCGCGGCGACCAGCACGCCGGCGGACGGCGCCGCGGCACAGCCCACGGAGGCGAGGCCGAACACGGCGAAGCCGGCCAGCAGCACGCGCCGGTGCCCGACGCGGTCACCGATCGTGCCCCCGGCGAGCAGCAGCCCGGCGATCACGACCGCGTAGCCGTCCACCACCCACTGCAACTGCGGCACACCGGCGTGCAGGCCGTGCCCGATCGCGGGCAGCGCCACGTTCACGATCGTCACGTCGAGCAGCACCAGGAACATCCCGGCGCACATCACGGCCAGGACGGCTCCTCGCCGGACGTGCGTGTTCCGGGACGGGTCCCGGCCCGTCGACAGCGTCTGCATCTGTTCATCGTTCCCACCGGACGCTTCGGCGGGCGCCGAAGCGAGCCGGGGGCATCCTGGAACCATGCGCAACGACACCGCATCGACTACTCGGGCGCCGGCCGACATCGCCCCGGTCGCGGCCCTGTTCGCGGACCCGTCCCGGGCCCGGATCGTCAGCGCCCTGGTCGACCGGCGCGCGCTGCCGGCGTCGGTGCTCGCGGCTGAGGCCGGCGTGTCCGCCTCGACGGCCAGCGAGCACCTGGGTCGGCTGGTCGAGGGCGGCGTGCTGCGCGTCGAACGTTCCGGGCGGCACCGCTACTACCGGCTGGCCGGTCCGGACGTCGCGGCGGCGGTCGAGTCCCTCGCCGCGATCGCGCCGCAGCCGCCAGTGCGGTCGCTGCGCGAGTCGACGCGCGCGGCCGCGCTGCGCCGGGCTCGGACCTGCTACGACCACCTGGCCGGACGGCTCGGGGTGGCCGTCACCGCGGCGCTCGTCGAGGCCGACGCCCTGCGGCGGACGGACGGCGGCACCGGCGTGCAACGCGCCAGCGGCGACCGGCTGTCGGCACCCGTGCGGACGCATCCGTACCGGCTCGGCCCGCGCGCC
>DASRSS010000320.1:0-3453 GCA_035656335.1 Jatrophihabitantaceae bacterium
CGCGACGTCGACGCCGGGCGTGAGGCCGGTGGCGGTGATCGCCTCGATGATCAGATCCAGCGCCTCGCGGTTGGACGCCAGGCTGGGGGCGAAGCCACCCTCGTCGCCGAGACCGGTCGCCAGCCCCTTGCTCTTCAGCACCGCCTTGAGCGCGTGGTAGACCTCCGCGCCCTGGCGCAGCGCCTCGGCGAACGTGGGCGCGCCGATCGGGGCGATCATGAACTCCTGCACGTCCACGTTGGAGTCCGCGTGCGCGCCGCCGTTGAGGATGTTCATCATCGGCACCGGGAGCAGGTGCGCGTTCGGGCCGCCGAGGTAGCGGAACAGCGGCAGCTCGGCGCTGTCGGCGGCGGCCTTGGCGACTGCGAGAGAGACGCCGAGGATCGCGTTCGCGCCGAGCTTGTGCTTGTCCGGCGTGGCGTCCAGGTCGCGCAGCGCCTGGTCGATCAGCCGCTGCTCGCTGGCCTCGAAGCCGACGATCTCCGGGCCGATCGTGTCCAGCACCGCCGCGACGGCCTGCTGCACGCCCTTGCCGCCGTAGCGCTCGCCGCCGTCGCGCAGCTCGACCGCCTCGAACTTGCCGGTGGACGCGCCACTGGGCACCGCGGCACGACTGATCGTGCCGTCGTCGAGCGCGACCTCGACCTCGACGGTCGGATTGCCTCGCGAGTCGAGGATCTCGCGGGCGCCTACGGCCTCGATGCTGGCCACGGTGGTCCTTTCGCCGGCGTGCACGGTTTGCGCGCCCAGCCTATCCGTCCACCGTCGCGCGCCCGGCGAACCCCGCCGCGTGGCCAGTTGGGTGCTCAGTGGCCACTTACATGCCGCAGTGGCCAGTTATAGGTGGCCACTGGCGCGAAAACTGGCCACTCATGCGGTAAGTGGCCACTCATGCGTCAGTGGCCACTCATGCGTCAGTCGCCGGTGGCGCCGTCGATGCGCTCGCGCAGGAAGTCCGCGTGGCCGCAGTGGCGCGCGTACTCCTCGATCATGTGGACGAGGATCCAGCGCAGCGAGAACTCGAGACCGTGCCGCTCGTCGAAGTACGAGTCGTCGAGCTCGTGGCCGGCCGTGATCTCCCGGGCGTGCGCGATCTGGGACTGCCAGTACTCGAACGCGTCGTCCACGCAGCCCTGCTCGGCCACGGCGTCGTCGAAATCGCCGTCGCGGTTGTCGGAGCTGCTGTACGGACGGGTGTACTGCTCGCCCGCGAAGTCGCAGAACCAGCCCTGCTCGACCTCGCCCATGTGCCGGACGAGCCCGAGCAGCGAGAGTGTGGACGGCTCGACGGCCCGCCGCGCCAGCTGCTCGGGGGTCAGGTCCGCGCACTTCACCGCGAGCGTGGCGCGGTAGTAGTCGAGGAACTCGGTGAGCATGGTGCGCTCATCGGACGTGGTCGCGGGATCGGCGCGAGGGATGTCAGCGAAGGTCATGCGCCCGATCCTGCCCCGTCGAGTGGCCACTTAGGCAGCCAGTGGCCACTTACGCAGCCAGTGGCCAGTTATAGGTGGCCACTCGACGCATAGGTGGCCACTCGCGGATGGGTTCGCGGGCGCGGGCGCACCTACGAACGCGGGCGCTACTGGGCGGACTCGGCGGCGACCACGGCGTCACCGAACGCGCGGGCGGTCCGGCGCAGCGCGGCCTCCGGGTCCACGCCCGCCGCGACGGCCTCGCGCACCAGCTCGAACAGCCGCAGCCCGATCTCGTCCTCCGAAGCGCCTGCCGAGTGGCGCGTTTCCCCGTCCAGTGGCGCGCCATTTCGCGCCACTCGGGGGTTTAGCGCGCCACTCGCGGGGGCCGTTAGACCGGCGCGGTCGGCGCGCGAGATCAGTTTCGCGGCCAGGGCGAGCGCGGGCTGGGCCAGCGGCACCCCGTCGACAGCGGACGTGCGGCCCTTCTCGGCGACCTTGAGCTCCTCCCAGAGCTCGGTCTGCTCCTGGACGGACGCCGCCTGCACGCCCGCGAACACGTGCGGGTGGCGGGCGATCAGCTTGTCGACCAGGTCGCCGGCCACGTCCTCGATGTCAAACCGGCCAGCGTCCGCCGGCAGCTCCGCGGCGATCCGCGCGTGGAACAGCACCTGCAGCAGCAGGTCACCCAGCTCCTCGCGCAGCAGCGTCAGGTCACCGGTCTCGATCGCCTCGAGGACCTCGTACGTCTCCTCGAGCAGGTACCGGGTGAGCGAGGCGTGCGTCTGCTCGGCATCCCACGGGCAGCCGCCGGGCGAGCGCAGCCGGTCCATCACCTCGACCGCGCGCCGCAGCTGCGATCCCGGCTCCTCCCGCCCCGGCGTCATGCTCAGCTGCTCGGGACCACCGGCGCCTGGTTGCCGTACGAGGCGCCGTTCAGCTGGACGAAGCTCGGCGCCCCGTCAGCCGGTCCGGTCTTGAGCGACAGCGACGACTCGTCCCAGCTGCCGTACCGTCCGCTGACGCTGACCGGCAGGTGCAGGTCCTCGATGGCCTTGAAGATCGGCCCGGCGTCGGTGGTCGCTCCGACGCGCTGGGCGAGCAGGCCCTCCAGCGCGCTGTCGCGCAGGTCGAGCGCGGCGAAGCTGCCCTTGAAGCCGTACTGCGTGTACTGCTTCTCCTGCTGTGCCTTGCTGGCGCCCTGGGTCAGCTGCTGCTCCGCGGACGCGATCACGCTGTCGCTCGGAATGCCGCCGGACGTCTTGGCGAGCGCCTTGGAGAACAGCTCCTCGCGGATGAGCGCGGTGAGCACGTAGCTGCGCGGCACGATCGTCTGCGGGGCGCCGGACTGCGACTGCACCGAGAACGGCTTGGCGTTCACGGTGAGGTACTGCGAGACGTCCGAGTCCTTGATGTGATCGTGGCCGACGACCGCGGCGGTGCCGATCTTGCTGTCACAGCCGGTCAGGCCGAGGACGGCCAGGGTGGCGCCCGCGACGGCGGCGAGCGCGGTCAGCTTCCGAAAACTGCCCATACCCTTGCTTCGCTCACTTCGTTCGCTCACGACACGGACTCTCTCACACGGGGCTGGGCGATCTGCGCCAGGACCTCGCCGCACCAGTTCAGCAGCGCGATGTCGCGCAGCGGCTCGCCGCCGAACTTCACTTCGGCGAACGAACCGTCCGGCTTCACGACGCCCTTGGGCCGCGGCACGGTGACGGTCGAGACGGCCTGCTTGTAGTGGGCCTTGTCGTACAGCCGCTGCAGCCGCAGCTGGGCGGACTCGGGCAGCTCCAGCGGGCCGAACCGGACCGTGTTCCCCTGCAGCGCCACCTCGGTCACGCCGTACGAGCGGCACAGCACCTTGAACCGGGCGACCGCCAGGAGGTTCTCGACCGGCGGCGGGATCGGCCCGTACCGGTCGATCAGCTCCGCGCGCACGGCGTCGACCGCGTCGTCGCTGGTCGCCGAGGCCAGCGCGCGGTACGCCTCCAGGCGCAGCCGCTCGCCGGGCAGGTAGTCGGCCGGCAGGTTGGCGTCG
>DASRSS010000321.1:0-4010 GCA_035656335.1 Jatrophihabitantaceae bacterium
CAAGCTAGCCGCAGAGTCTGACAATTTCCGGTGCCCGTTCCCCTTATCCACAAAGGCGATCCGGTCCATTTCGATCTTCACGCGGCCATAGTCGATCGCGCCGGAATTGCAGCCCGGCAACGGAACGCAAGTGAAGATCAAACCGACCGCCGTCGCCGCAATGGAAAGCAACCACCGCGCGACCCCAGCCCGGCGTCGGAACGCGAGCGAAGATCAAACCGACCGCCGTCGCTGCCGAGGCAGGCGACCACAGCGCAACCGCGACCCGGCAGCGGGGTACGCGTGAAGATCAAACTGACCGCCCCCCACAACCAGCCTGCCGCCGGCCTACCGAAACCCCGCTGACCGACAGCGGGTTGGGTCATCCTGGGCGCCGCAACCTGCTGTCGATCAGCGAAACCTAGGCGTCGGGATCGACCACATCCGCGGACGCCACCGACTGGGCCGGCCCGGCCGAGAGAGCCTCCGCCTGCGCTGCCCCCGCTGCACGCTTGCGCGCAGCGGCGACGACGCCCGCCGCACCCACGACTGCAGCTCCCGCGAGCAGCGCGTCGCGCTCGCCGTTGCCACCGACCGCCTGCTTCGCCAGCTGCTGCGCGCGGATCGCGTCCGCGGCCCTGGCCACCTTGGTCCGGGGCTTGCCCTGCGTCGGCTCGACCGCCCGGCGCTCCACGGCCGGTTCCGCGACGACTACGCTGCCGGCGCCGACCGTCCGCGCGCTCGCGGTAGCCGTGGCAGCACCGACGGGACCGCTCGGTGTGCCGCGCACCGGAGTCGTCTCCTGCTTCGGCATCGAGTTGGGCGGCACCGGATAGCTGGACAGCGCGTCCTCGGCCAGAAACGTCCCGAGCAACGCGTCGACGCCGGCCTTGCACTCCAGCAGCGAACTCAGGACGAGCGGACCGCTCGCCGGCAGCTTCGGCGCGCCGGACGACGGCGCGGCCGCGAAGTTGAACGCCGACGTCATGTCCCCTGTCACCGACCGCCGCCACGCCGTCAGGTTCGGGACCTCGACACCAAAGCGCGTCTCGATCAGCCGCAGCTGCGAGGTGTGGTCGAACGTCTCGGACGCCACCAGGCCACCGCGGCTGTACGGGGACAGCACCAACCCGGGAACCCGGAACCCGAGCCCGATGGGCCCGGCGATGCCCGCCGAGTCGGTGACACCGGCCAGCGGCACCGTCACGTACTCCCCCGGCGTTCCGGGGGGCGCGGTCGGCGGCGTGACGTGATCGAAGAAGCCGCCGTTCTCGTCGTAGCTGATGATCAGCGCCGTCTTCTCCCACACCGCCGGGTTGGACGTGAGGATGTCGAGAACCTGGACGATGCCCTGCGCGCCGAGCGCGGGCGGCAGCGCCGGATGCTCACAGTCGAGCAGGTTGGGGATGATCCACGAGACCTTCGGCAGCGTGCCGTTCTTGACGTCGGTGCGGAAGTCGTTCGGGTAGGTGGGCTTCCTGCCGCGCTTGTACAGGTCCGAATTGGGGTCCTGGAAGTTCTTGAAGCACTGCAGCATCCCGTCCAGCGCAACGCTCGAGATCAGCGCGAAGTCCTTGTTCGCGTAGACCTTCCAGCTGACACCGGCCTCCTGCAGCGCCTCCGGGTACGTCATCCACGAGTACTTGTTCTTCGGGATCGACAGCGGGGTGTCGAGCAGCGGGCCGCCGTTGTTCCCGTCCGGGTCGATCGTCGCGCTCATCCAGTACAGCCGGTTCGGGTCGGTCGGGCCGAGCACCGAGCAGTGGTAGTGGTCGCAGACGGTGAACGCGTCCGCGAGCGCGTAGTGCACCGGGATGTCCGCGCGCTCGTAGTAGCCCATGATCGCGGGACCGTTCCGCACGCCGTCGTTGGCGAGATGGACCTTGATCCACTGGTCCATCGCGCCGCCGTTCCAGCACTGGTGCTGCGGCCCCCAGTCGTGCGTCGGGTCGTTGATGCAGTCGCCGTCGACCGTCGGCCCCTGCTTCGTGTTCAGCCGGAACGGCAGGACGTAGCCGCTGTCGGACGCCTTGTGCGTCTTCGGGTCGTACCCGTACTGCGCCCAGCTGCCCGTCGGGTCGTCGAAACCGCGCACTCCGGACAGCGTGCCGAAATAGTGGTCGAACGAGCGGTTCTCCTGCATAAGGAACACGAAGTGCTCGATGTCGTTCAAGGAGCCCGTACCGGCCGGGTCCGCCGCGAAGGCCCGCTCGATGATCGGGCTCGCCCAGCTCGCGACGACGGCCGCGCCGCCGGCGGCGGACGCCTTCGCCATGAACTCCCGCCGCGACATCCCTGCGAACGAACCGCCTGCGCCCACGTCTGCTCCTCGCCTCGCCATCGGTGCTCGGAACCTAGACCGGATGGGGCGCACCCTCAACTCGGAGCAGCCACGGCCGCGCCCGTCAGCGCGCTGTCACCGGCTGACAGCGCTTGCCAGCGACGTGTGCTCGCCCCGCAAGCCGTTCCCGGCACAGTCGGCGCCATGAACAACGCATCCTTGGCATTCGAGGCCGTCGGCTTGACCAAGCGCTTCGGCACGACGCAGGCGCTCGCCGGCATCGACCTCGCCGCGCGCGAGGGGACCGTGCTCGGCGTGCTCGGCCCGAACGGCGCCGGCAAGACGACCGCGGTCCGCATCCTGGCCACCCTGCTGCGTCCGGACTCGGGGCACGCGACGGTCGCCGGCTACGACATCGCCCGCGAGCCGCAGAAGGTCCGCCAGCGCATCGGCCTCACCGGTCAGTACGCGTCGGTGGACGAGGACCTGACCGGTATGCAGAACCTGGTCATGATCGGCCAGCTGCTGGACCTGTCCGCCGCGGACGCCCGGCGCCGGGCCGTCGAGCTGCTCGAGTGGTTCGACCTGGCCGAGGCCGCGGGCCGGCAGGCCAAGACGTACTCCGGCGGCATGCGGCGCCGGCTGGACCTGGCCGCCTCGCTCGTCGGCCGCCCCCCGGTGATCTTCCTGGACGAGCCCACCACCGGGCTGGACCCGGCCAAGCGCGAGGACATGTGGGGCGTGGTCCGCGGCCTGGTGGCCGACGGCTCGACGGTGCTGCTCACCACGCAGTACCTCGAGGAGGCCGACGCGCTCGCCGACGAGATCACCGTGATCGACCACGGCCGCGTCATCGCCCACGACACCCCGGACGGGCTCAAGCAGGTGATCGGCGGGCGCCGGCTCACCGTGCGACCGGTCGACCCGGCGCACCTCGACCCGCTCGCGGTGATCCTCGCCGACGTCACCGGCAACGCGCCCGAGCGCGACGGCCGGCACGCGCTGACGGTCACCGTCGAGGACGACACCGTCCTGCCCGGCACGCTGGCCCGCCTCAACTCGGCCGGCATCGCCGTCACCGAGTTCTCGCTGCACCTGCCCAGCCTGGACGAGGTGTTCTTCACGCTCACCGGCAGCCGCACCGACGCCGATCTCGACACCGACACGGAGGGCGCCGCATGAGCGCGCAGACGACACTGACCGAGACGCCGGCCACGAGCCGTCCGACCGTCCTCACGGACCCGTCTGCCACGCCGCCGGGAATGCGCGCGCTGCGGCACGCGCTGGTGCTGGCCAAGCGCAACCTGGTCAAGACGATGCGCACGCCCGAGCAGCTGATCGACGTGACGATCCAGCCGATCATCTTCCTGCTGCTGTTCGTGTACGTGTTCGGCGGCGCGATCAGTGGGGGCTCGCGGCACGACTACCTGCAGTTCCTGCTGCCGGGCGTGCTCGCGCAGTTCATCGCGATGGGCTCGATCGCCCTCGGCCAGAACCTCAACGCCGACATCGAGAAGGGCGTGTTCGACCGGTTCCGGTCGCTGCCGATCGCGCGGTCCGCTCCACTGGTCGGCGCGGTACTCGCGGACTTCTTCCGCTACTTGCTCATCTGCGTGATCTGCCTCGGCTTCGGATACGTCCTCGGCTTCCGCGTCGACACCAACGCGGCGGCGACCGTCGCCGCGATCGCGCTGTCCATCGGCTTCGCGCTCTGCTTCTGCTGGGTGTCGGTCTGGGTGGGACTGAAGGC
>DASRSS010000322.1:0-7413 GCA_035656335.1 Jatrophihabitantaceae bacterium
GTGACCTCGGCGACGGCCCGCACGACCTCCAGCACGCTGCTGCCCGTTCCGGTGCCGAGGTTGTAGACGCGGTGCTCGCCGGCGGTGGCCGCGTCGAGCGCGCGCAGGTGCGCGTCGGCGAGATCGACGACGTGGATGTAGTCGCGCACCGCGGTCCCGTCCGGGGTCGGGTAGTCACGGCCGAAGATCGACAGCGCGGCGCCGCCGTCCGTGGCAGCAGCGATCGCGTTCGGGATCAGGTGCGTCTCGACCGCGTGCCGCTCGCCCTGCGCGCCGCGCGCGCCGGCCACATTGAAGTAGCGCAGGCTGGTGGCCGCGAAGCCGTGCGCGTTCGCGAACGAGGTGAGCATGTGGTCGACGGCGAGCTTGCTCGCGCCGTACGGGTTCGTCGGCCGGACCGGGTGCTCGACGCCGATCGGCACCCGCTCGGGCTCGCCGTAGACGGCCGCGGTGGACGAGAAGACGATGCGCGCGACGCCCGTGCGCCGCATCGCCTCGAGCAGCGCGAGGGTGCCGCCGACGTTCTTGTCCCAGTAGAGCTCCGGCCGCTGCGTGGACTCGCCGACCAGGGACTTCGCGGCGAAGTGCAGCACGGCGTCGCAGCCGCGTGCGAGCACCGGTTCGCACTCGCGCAGTCCGGCCTCGACCAGCTCCGCACCGTCCGGGACGGCATCGCGGTGGCCGGTCGACAGGTCGTCCAGGACCGTGACCTCGTGCCCGGACGCGAGCAACTCGGCGGTGACGACGCTGCCGATGTAGCCGGCACCGCCGGTGACCAGCAGACGCATCCAGTCAGCCCTTCGTGCTGCCGAGCGTCAGGCCGGCGATGAACTGACGCTGCAGCACGAAGTAGACCACGAGCACCGGCACCGCGATGATCAGCGCGCAGGCCGAGAGCAGGTTGTCGTTCTGCGCGAACTCGCCGGCCAGGTTCTGGATCGCCGACGTAATCGGACGGTTCTTGCCGGTGGTCATCAGTGACAGCGCCCAGAAGAAGTCGTTGTAGATCCAGGTGGTCAGCAGCGTGGCCAGCGCGGCGAGGGCGGGCCGGCACAGCGGCAGGGTCAGCCGCCAGTACCGGGTCCAGACCGACGCGCCGTCGACCAGCGAGGCCTCCGTGATCTCCTCCGGGATCGTCCGCATGAAGTTGCTCAGCACGAACACGCAGAAGCCGGTCTGGAACGCAATGTTGATCGCGACCACGCCGATCGTCGAGTCGTACAGCTCGCCGGAGTCGCTGAGGAAGCTGGGCACCTGCACGTTCGTGTAAATCTTGAACAGCGGCGCGAGCAGCACCTGCTGCGGCAGCAGGTTGCCGGCGGTGAACAACAACAGCATCGCCAGGTTGAACCGGAACGAGAAGCGCGCGACGACGAACGCGACGCAGGACGCGAAGAACAGCGTGATGATCACGGCCGGGACGGTGATCTTCACCGAGTTCCAGAACAGGTGCGGCAGCTGGCCCTGCGTCCATGCCTCGCTGTAGTTGTGGAACGTCAGCGAGTGTGCGATGGAGAAGTAGCCGTGCTGGTTGGTGTCGGACTCCGGGCGCAGCGACACGTAGACGGTCCACAGCAGCGGGATCAACCACAGGACGGCCATCACGATGAGGAACGCGTGCGTGGCGATGCGTCCCGAGCGGCGCGTGCCGACCGGCGGGTGCAGCCGTCCGGCCGGCGTGCCGCCCGCGGTGTCCGATTCCGGCGGGGCGAGGACGGTCATCGCTCGTCCTGCCTGCGGAACTGGACGATCAGGAAGGTCACGATCGGGACGAGCGAGATGACCAGCAGCACGACGCCGATCGCCGAGCCGTAGCCGATCCGGCTGGCCGCGCTGGTGATGTCCTGCGTGATCATCGCCGACAGCAACTCCAGACCGTTGGTTCCGCCGTTGGTCACCCACACCAGGTCGAACGCGCGCAGCGACTCGATCACCGTGATCACCGCGATCACGATGTTGATCGGCCGCAGCGTCGGGAAGGTGACCTTCCAGAACAGCTGCCAGCCGTTCGCGCCGTCGATCTGCGCGGCCTCCCGCAGTGCCGGGTCGAATGCCTTGAGCCCGGCCAGGTAGAGCACCATGACGTACCCGGTCTGGCGCCACGTCGCCTCGACCAGCACCGACCACAGGTTCAGCTTCGGATCACCGAGCCAGTCGATCGCGCTGCCCGGCTTGGTGTTGTGCAGGATGCCGTTGATCAGGCCGAACTGCGGCGAGTAGACGACCTCCCAGATGATCCCGATCAGCGCCAGCGACAGCATCACCGGCAGGAAGAAGATGCTCTGGTAGATGCGACTGCCGCGGATGCCCCGGTCGAGCAGCACCGCCAGCAGCATGCCCAGCGGCGTGGCGATGACGGTGAACTCGACCAGCCACAGCACGTTGTGCCGCACCGCCGGCCAGAACTCCGGGTCGATGGTGCGGACGACGTGGTAGTTCTGCGTGCCGACCCCATGGATGGGCCCGATGCCGTGCGCGTCGGTGAAGGAGAGGAACACCGTCGCGACGGCCGGGCCCCAGATCAGTGCGATGTCGAGCAGCAGCGGCACGATGATCATCAGCGTGATCACCACGCGGTCGCGCCCGGTGAGCCGCCGGACAGACCGGCGCCGGCGACGCCTGGGTGCCGCCGTCGGGGTGGCTGTGTCGGCACTCATGAATGCATAGCCCGCGTCCCGCCGTCCGCGCTCAGCTGGTGAAGATCGTCTTCGCCTGCGCTTCCAACTTGCTGCACACCGAACTGTAGCTGGACGGGTCGTTCAGGAAGTCGTTCAACGCGTTCTGCACGATCGGGTACGCGAAGTCCGGACGCGTGTCGCGGTCGAGGAACTGCGCGATGTTCTTGGTGTTCTTGATGATGTCGACGGACGCCTTCTGCAGCGGGGTGTACGTGCTGGTGTCGTAGTCGGTCGCGGTGCCGATGTCGCTCGGGTTCGGCTGCAGGAACGTCTGCTCGGCCTTGGCGCTGCCGAGGTACTCCAGCAGCGCGACGGCGCCGGCGTGGTTGTGCACCTTCTTGCTCATCAGGAAGCCGTCGATCGGAGCGTCGATCGCGCTGTCGGTCGGGTAGTCCGGCGTGATCTGCGGGAACGCGAAGAACTCCAGGTCCGGCAGGTTCTCCTTGGCCAGCTGCGGGCCGACCTGGTCCGTCCCCTGGAAGATCATCGCCGACGTCTTGTTGCCGTCGAAGATCTTGACCGCGTCCTGCCAGGTGCGTCCCGTCGCGCCGGGCGTGTAGTACGGCATCAGCTCGGCCCACTGCTTGAAGACGTTCAGCACCTTCGGGTCGGTCCACGACTCCTTGTGCGCCATCAGGTCGACGTGGAACTGGTAGCCGTTGATGCGCATGTTGATGATGTCGAACGTGCCCATCGCCGGCCAGCCGTCCTTCTGGCCGATCGCGATCGGGTTGGCGAAGCCGTCGCTCTGCATCTGCTTGCACAGCGTGATGAGGTCGTCCCACGTCGTCGGCACCGAGTAGCCGTACTTGGTGAAGACGCTCTTCTTGTAGAACATCACCCACGGGTAGTTGACCCACGGCACGAGGTAGTAGTGCCCGTCGTCGCCCTTGGACGCGGCCTTGACGGCGTCGGTGAAGTGGTCGCCGATCTTGTCCCACACGTCGTCGATCGGGGTGAGCAGGCCCTGCGCGGCGAAGAACTTCGCGCGGTTGCCGGCGAACCAGCAGAACACGTCGTTCGGGTTGCCCTGCAGGTAGTTCGAGATGTTGTTCTGGAAGCTGTTGTGGTCGACCGTGTTGACCGAGACCTTGCCGGCGTTGGAGTAGCCGGCGATCACCTTGCTGAAGGCGCTCTTGACGTTCGCGTCCGAGTAGTTGGAACCGATGCTGACCTTGCCGCTGGCCGAACCGCCGCTGCTGCTGCCACCGCTGGAACCACAGGCGGCGAGCAGTGTGGGCAGGCCGCCGACCAATCCAGCAGTGGCGAGCGCTCCTGCCGAACCCTTCAGCATCGAGCGGCGACTGACTTCCGCGGGCAGGTGAGGCGTGTTGGCCATCGAGGGCTCCTCGGTCGTTCGGGTCGGTGTCGTTGAACGGGACGCGTACTCAGGGTCGTCGAACAGATTTCAACGCGATCAATCAGAACTGCTCAAAGCAAAGCCCTTGAACCCCCAGCTGTCAACCCTTCTCGATAACGAGTACGACACGAAGGCTCAAGTACCCGCGGAGCGCAGCCGGCCGGCCGCGTCCTCGGGGGCGACGTCGTTCACCCACACGCCGGCGCCGGACTCGGAGCCGGCCAGGTACTTCAGCAGCGCGGGCGCGCGGCGGATCGTGAAGATCTCGGCGGCCAGGTGCCACACGTCCCGGTCCTGCCGCACCGGGGCCTGCTGCCAGCCGGCGATGTACGGGGTGCGCTTGCCGGTGGTGTCCCCGAACAGCCGGTCGAAGCGGATCAGCACGTCGCGGTAGACCTCGGCGAGGTCGTCGCGGTGCGCGTCGTCCAGCGCCGGCAGGTCCGGCACGTGTTCGCGCGGCACCACCCGCACCTCGTACGGCCACCGCGCGGCGAACGGCACGTAGGCGACCCAGCGTTCGGACTCGACCACGACGCGGGATCCGTCCGCCAGCTCGGCCGCGAGCAGCACACACTGCAGGCACTGCCCGGTGCGCTCGCGGTAGGTGCGCAGCGACTGGCCGAGCGTGAAGAACCGCGGCGGGACGAACGGGTAGCCGTAGATCTGCCCGTGCGGGTGCGAGAGGGTCACCCCGATCTCCTCGCCGCGGTTCTCGAAGCAGAAGACGTAGTCGATCGAGTCGATCGCGCCGAGCGCGGCAGTGCGGTCGGCCCACGCGTCGACCACCGTCCGGACGCGGTCGACGGTCAGGTCGGCGAACGCGTCGTCGTGGTGGCTGCTGAAGCACACGACCTCGCACCGGCCGTCGCCCGGACCGGAGCGGAACGGCGGCACGTCGACCAGCGGGACCGTCGCGGCGGCCTTCAGCGCGAACGACGGGAAGCGGTTCTCGAACACCGCGACCTCGTAGTCGGGCGCGGGGATCTCGGTCAGGTTCTCGCCGCGGCTCGGGCACAGCGGGCACAGCGTCGCGGGCGGGCGGAACGTACGGCTCTGCCGGTGCCCCGCGATCACCGCGTAGTCGCGCAGCAGCGGGTTCCAGCGCACCTCCGAGGACGTCTCGGTGGGCGGCAGGTCGGCGCGCCGGTCGGGGGCGTCGCGATCAAGGCCGGGGTCGCGGTCGTAGTAGAACAGCTCGCGGCCGTCCGCGAGCCGGAGGTCGTGCCGGACCGTCATGTGCCGCTCACTCGCTCACCGGCACCGTGACCAGGGAGCCCACCGCATCCGAGAGCGCCCGCCGTCCGTCCTCGGGCAGGGCGTCGTCACTGATCACCATGTGCGCCGCGGACAGCGGGGCGATGTCAGCCAGCCCGACCTGCCCCCACTTGGACGAGTCGGCCAGCACGATCACCTCGCGGGCGGTGTCGACCAGGGCGCGGTTGGTGGTCGCCTCGGCGAGGTTGGGCGTGGTGAACCCGGCGCGCGCGTCCATGCCGTGCACGCCGAGGAACAGCTGGTCGACGTGCATGCCGGCGATCGTCCGGTCGGCGACCGGACCGACGAGCGCGGCACTGGGCGTGCGCACGCCGCCGGTCAGGATCACGGTCGTCTGGCCACCGGGATCGGCGGCGGTGATCAGGTCGGCCACCGTGGTCGAGTTCGTGACGACGGTCAGTCCCGGGATGGCCGCGATGTGCCGGGCCATGGCCCACGTGGTGGTGCCCGCGGACAGCGCGATCGCGGCGCCGGGCTGCACCAGCGTCGCGGCGTGCTCGGCGATGGCCTGTTTCGCCGGCTGGGCCAGCTGGCTCTTGGCGGCGAAGCCGGGCTCGTAGGCGACCTGGCCGGCCAACACCGCGCCGCCGTGCACCTTGCGCGCGACGCCCTCGGCGGCGAGCTGCTCCAGATCGCGGCGGATCGTCATGTCCGAGACGCCCAGCTGCTCGGTCAGATCGGCGACGCGGACGGCCCCGGACCGACGCAGTTCGGCGAGGATGCGTACCTGGCGTTGCTGAGCGAGCACCGAGGAGCCCTTCGGACGGACGGAAACGTCGTGATTCCCACAGAGTCAAACATGATATGACAGAATTGACCAGCTTCCCGCCCGCCGACATCCGGAGCCAGCCGTGGTCGAGAGCCCCGATCCGCCGTCCTCCCGCCGCGCCCGCTGGCAGGCACCGGGCCGGGTGAACCTGATCGGCGAGCACACCGACTACAACGCCGGCTTCGTGCTGCCGTTCGCGCTGGAGCAAACCTGCACCGCGACGGCCCTCCCCGTCCAGCGCGACACGCTCACGATGCGCTCGAGCGCCCGCCCGGAACCGGTCGAGGTCGCCGCGGACGAGCTGCGGCCGGAGTCCGCGGGCCGTATCGGCTGGGCCGCCTACCCCGCGGGCGTGGTCTGGGCGCTGCGCCGGCGCGGCCATTCCGTGCCCGGGCTGGTGCTCGAACTGGACAGCGCGGTTCCGACCGGGTCGGGGCTGTCCTCGTCCGCCGCGCTCGTCTGCGCCGTCGCGACCGCGCTCGACGACCTGCTCCAACTTGGGCTCTCCGCCGACGAGCTGCTCGCGATCACCCGCAGCGCCGAGAACGACTTCGTGGGCGCCCCGACCGGCGGCATGGACCAGCTGGCGGCGCTGCGATGCGAACAGGGCCATGCACTGTTCTGTGACATGCGCACGCTCACCGTGCAGCAGGTCCCGTTCGACCTGGACGCGCACGGACTGGCCGTGCTGGTGATCGACACCCGCGCCGAGCACCGGCACAGCGACGGCGAGTACCGGCAGCGGCGAGCCGGCTGCGAGCGGGCCGCCGAGTTGCTGGGCGTGACCGCGCTGCGGGACATCGATCCGTCCGGACTGGACGACGCGCTGCGCCGGCTGCCGGACGACGAGCTGCGCCGCTACACCCGGCACGTGGTCACCGAGAACGAGCGCGTGCTGCGCACCGTCGAACTGCTGAGCGCGGGGCAGCTCAGGGCGATCGGCCCGCTGCTGGACGAGTCCCACGCGTCGATGCGCGACGACTACCGGATCACGATCCCGGAACTGGACGTCGCCGCCGAGGCACTGGTCGCCGCCGGGGCGCTCGGCGCGCGGATGACCGGCGGTGGCTTCGGCGGCTGCGTGATCGCGCTCGTCGAGCAGTCGCGCGCGGCGGACGCGGCGGTCGTCGTCGAGGCGCAGTTCGCGCGGCACGGCTTCCGCGCGCCCGCCCACTTCGTGGCGCGTCCCTCGGCGGGCGCCCGCCGGGCGTAGTCCCGCGCGCTGTCTCAGCCGGGAGGCGGGCTCGTCGACAGCCGCACCGCGAAACCGTCCGGACCGACCAGGTGATCGACCTGACCGCACAGCTGGTGCGTGATCCACAGCCCGCGCC
>DASRSS010000323.1:0-3940 GCA_035656335.1 Jatrophihabitantaceae bacterium
CGTCCGGGACGACGTCGCCGTCGCGGACGACGAACTCGCCGCCGACCAGCAGGTGCCGCACGCCGACCGATGGCCGGACGGGGTCGAGGTAGCTGGCCGTGTCGGTGACTGTCTCCGGGTCCAGCACAACAAGGTCGGCGTCCGCGCCGGCGCCGAGGCGGCCCTTGCCGGCGGCCGCGGGCGCGACCTCGTCCAGCACCCGCGCGGGCAGGTAGGAGCAGCGCCGGAAGGCCTCCGCCCAGCTCCACGTTCCGGTCTCGCGCACCAGCCAGCGCAGCGTCCGGGCGAACGTGCCCGCGGTGCGCGGATGCGTCTGGCCGCCGGGCGGTAGCGGCCAGGCGCGGGTGTCCCGCGTCCCGTCCGGCCACACCACCGGCATCGCGTCGCTGGCGACGATCGAGTCCGGGAACGCGAGCGCCCGATGCAGCAGCGCCCGGTCGGCCTCGGCCGTCTCGTCCAGGAAGTGCACGATGCACTCGGCACCGGGGTCGCTGTCGCGCAACTGCCGCAGCCGCGCCTCGTCCGCGACGCGCTCGCCGGTGGCGACGACGACGATGTCCGACGCGCGCAGCCCCCACACGTGCAGGCGTTCGGGCGCGAGGAAGAACGCGCCGATGCCGGTGCTGCCCGCGCCGTACGGGTACGCCTCGACCGTCACCCGCGACCCGGCCGCGCGCGAGCGGTCGAGCAGGCCGAGCACGCGGTCGATGTGCCGGCGCGACGTGCTGTTCACGTGGCAGTGGTGCATGGCCGCGCCGGTCTCGGCCGCGGCGACCGTGATCTCCTCGGAGCCGTCGATCGGCGTGGTCGGATCGGCCTCGACCAGCTCGCGGACGTGCGTGAACGTCGGCGCGCCGGCCGCGGCCGCCAGCCGGGCCAGCTCGAGGAACTCGCCGGGCTCGGTTTGCGGCGCGTAGCCCATGAGCACACCGACACCCAGCGCGCCATCGGCGAGCTCGCCGGACAGCAGCTCGAGCCAGGCGGCCAGTTCGCGCGGTGAGGACGAGCGTTGCCAGGCTGGGTCGCCCAGCAGCGCCAGCCCGCTCTCCAGCGTCGCGTCCGGCTGCCGGCCGAGCAGCACCTGGGCGCGGGCCTCCGCCCATGACGCGGAGAAGCCGTAGTTGAGCGGACGGCCCTCGGCGGCGGCATTCGCGTATGCGCGCGCGACCGGCATCAGGCCGGCCTCCAGGTCCAGCGCGGTCGTCACGCCGTCCAGCGCCTGCAGCCGGTGCCCGGCGATCGAGTGGACGTGACTGTGCAGGTCCACGAAGCCCGGGCCGACGATCAGCCCGCTGACGTCGACGGCCGCCGCGCCGTCCGGCACGTCCAGCCCGGTGCCGACCCCGCGCACGCTTGCGCCGTCCACGAGGACGTCGGCCACCGCATCGAATCCGGTCGCCGGATCGATCACCCGGCCGCCACGAAGAAGGATCACCGGGCCAGTCAATCGCACCCACGCGCGCGCCGCGATCGTGCGTCGGGACGACTGGACCGTGGTCAAGTTGTCCGCGGCGACGAACAACGCGGCGGGCCGACCGGGCAGCCTTGGTGCCCATGACGAGCGTCAGCGCGACCCCGCGCGCCGTCACGGACTGGGCACGCGGCGCGGTCGGCAGCGCCACCGACAACGCGTGGGTGCGGTTCGCGGTGCGCCGGCTGGAACGGTTGATCGTCTCGGTATGGGTACTGCTCACGGCCGCGTTCGCGATGATCCACCTCATCCCGGGCGACCCGGTCCGTGCCGTGCTCGGGCCGACGGCGTCGCCGCAGCTGGTGCAGGCGAAGCGGCACGATCTCGGCCTGGACCAGCCGCTGTACCGGCAGTACGGGCACTACCTGCACGGCGTGTTCACCGGCGACTTCGGCACGTCCCTCGGCTCCGGGCTGCCGGTTTCCCAGGTGATCTCACAGCGGCTGCCCGCGACGCTCGAGCTCGCCGTGCTGGCGTTCGCGGTCGCGGTGCTGCTCGCGATCCCGATCGGTGTGCTGATGAGCGTGCTGACCCGCGGCGGTCGCGCGCGCCGCACCGAGCTGACCTTTACCTCGACGAGCGTGGTCCTCGGTGCGATCCCGGAGTTTCTGCTCGCGGTCGCGCTCGTCTACGTCTTCGGGGTGAACCTGGGCTGGCTGCCCGTCGCCGGACGGTCCGGGCCGGACAGCTACATCCTCCCGGTGCTGTCGCTGGCGATCGGCCCGGCCGCGGTGCTCGCCCGCATCGTCCGCGTCGAGATGCTGGCCGTGCTGCAGGCCGACTTCGTCCGGACGGCCCGCGCGAAGCGGCTGCGTGCCGCTGCGATCTACCTCAAGCACGCGCTGCCGAACGCGGTGACGGCCACGCTGACGCTCGGCGGCCTGCTGCTGAGCGCGATGGTCGCCGGCACGGTCCTGGTCGAGAACGTGTTCGCCTGGCCGGGGCTCGGCTCGACCATCGTGCAGTCGATCCTGGCCAAGGACTACCCGCTGGTGCAGGGCATCGTGTTCGTCTACGGCATCGGCGTGCTGGCCGTGAACCTCGTCGTGGACGTGGCGCTCGCGCTGCTCGACCCGCGCTCGGCGATCCGGGAGAGCTGAGGCATGACGGCTACCTCGACCACCACCGTGGCACCGCCCGAGCCGGTGATCCGCGCGCCGCGCAGCGGTCCGGCCGCGCGCTGGCTGGCGGTGCTGCGCACTCCGGTCGGCGCGAGCGCGGGACTGCTGCTCGCCGCCGTGCTGATCATGGCCGTGCTGGCCCCGATCCTGTGGACGGACGACGCGACCAAGATCGACACCAGCGCGATCGGGCAGGGCTCGTCGTCCGCGCACTGGGTCGGCACCGACGCGCTGGGCCGCGACCTGTTCTTCCGGGTGCTGGTCGCGACCCGGCTGTCGATCGGGCTGGCCCTGCTGGCCACGCTCATCGCGGTCGGCGCCGGGCTGATCCTCGGCACGCTGCCCGCGCTCGTCGGGCGCCGGCTGGGCCGGCTCGTCACGGCGCTGGTCAACATCGCCGTCGCGTTCCCGGGGCTGCTGCTCGCGCTGTTCTTCGCGGTGATCTTCGGCATCGGCGCGAAGGGCGCCGTCCTGGCGATCGGGTTCGCTGGCGCGCCCGCGTTCGCCCGTCTCGCGCAGACCCTCGTCGCCGGCGTCAGCGAGCGCGACTACATCGCGGCCGCTCGGGTCGCCGGCGTCGGCCGCTTCCGGATCGTGCTGCGGCACGTGCTGCCGAACATCGCCGAACCGCTGGTCGTCAACGCGACCATCGGCGCGGGCGGCGCGCTGCTCGGCTTCGCCGGGCTGTCCTTCCTCGGCCTGGGCGTCCAGGCACCGAGCTACGACTGGGGTCGGCTGCTCGGCGAGGGCCTCAACGGCATCTACGTGCATCCCGCCGCCGCTCTTGCGCCCGGCGTCGCCGTCGTCATCGCCGGGCTCGCGTTCAACCTGTTCGGCGAGGCCGTCGCCAAGGGCCTCGGCCAGAGCGTCGTCGTGGGTCACCTGCCGCCGCTGCCGCGCCGCCGACCCGCCCGCGCGGACGGGACGGAGCAGGCGGCGCAGGCCGCGTCCGACTCGGACACCGTGCTCGACGTGCGCGATCTGACGGTCACGTTCCCCGGACCGGCCGGCCCGGTGCGCCCGGTGCGGGGCGTGACGCTGTCCATCCGCCGCGGCGAGGCCGTCGGCGTGGTCGGCGAGTCCGGGTCCGGTAAGTCGCTCACCGCGCTCGCGCTCGCGCAGCTGATCGAGGAACCCGGCCGGGTCGAGGCGGCCCGGCTCGACTTCCTCGGCACCGACCTGACCGCCGGCGCGCGCGCACACCGGCACCTGCTCGGGACGAAGTTCGCGATGGTGTTCCAGGACCCGATGACCTCGTTCAACCCGTCCCGGCGCATCGGCGGCCAGCTGGCCGAGGTGGCCCGCGAGCACGAGGGCCTGTCGCGGGCGGACGCGCTGGCCCGCGCCG
>DASRSS010000324.1:0-3930 GCA_035656335.1 Jatrophihabitantaceae bacterium
CGCGGCGCCGCCAGCGCGCGGTGCCACCGAGCAGCGACCGCAGCGCGAGCGCGCGGCGCAGGTACAGATGCGCGTCGTGCTCCCAGGTGAAGCCGATACCGCCCAGCACCTGGATGCAGTCCTTCGCATTCTCGACCGCGACGTCCAGTGCGACCGCAGCTGCCACCGCGGCGGCGATCGGGCGCTGATCGTCGTCGGCGGCGGCCTGCGCGGCGTCCCACGCGACGGCCGTCGCCAGCTGCGTGCGGCACAGCATCTCGGCACACAGGTGTTTGATCGCCTGGAACGAGCCGATCGGCTGGCCGAACTGCTCGCGCACCTTGGCGTACTCGACCGCGGTGCGCAGCGCCCAGCCCGCGACGCCGACCGCCTCGGCCGCGGCCAGGGTCGCGGCAAGATCGCGGACGAGCGCGGTGTCGACACCGGCGAGAACCTGGTCGGCCGCGACGTGCACTCCGGACAGGTGCACGGTCGCGAGCGGACGCGAGAAGTCGCCCGGCTCGGCGTCGGCGAGCTTGACGGCGTCCGTGTCCGCGTCCAGCAGCACCCAGACGTTCGCATCGTCACTGCGCGCCGCGACGATCAGCGCGGCGTCGGGTGCGGCACCGGGTACCGGGCCGACCTGCCCGGTCAGCACCAGCTCGTCGCCGGCTCGAGTGGCGGTGACCGTCCCGGCGTCCAGCGCGACGGCCGCGGGTCGCGATCCGTCCGCGATCGCGGCGAGCACGCCGTCGGCGCGCGCGTTGTCGCTGCGGGCGAGGACGAGTCCGGCGAGCGCGCTGGACAGGACCGGGCCCGGCGCGAGCAGCGCGGCGGACGCCTCGAGCAGCACCGCGAGATCGGTGACCGTACCGCCCAGCCCGCTCCGCTCGGCCGGCACCGCGACCGCGAACAGCCCGAAGTCCGCCAGCTGCGGCCAGCACTCGCGCCACCGGCTCGGGTCCTGCTCCTGCGCGCGGGTGAGCGCGACGGGACCGGCGGCGGCGCCCCACGATCTCAGGGCAGCGGCGGCCGCGCGCTGTTCGTCGGTCGTGGCGATCGACATGCCGCCTCCTGCGCATTGCTCGAGATGATCAGGCCCAGGCAGAAGTCTAGAACACGTTCTAGCGCCGCGTCCAAGGTGAAAAGGCGTGCGATGAACGGTGCCTCAGACTTGATGTCCGGAGAAGTTAGAACAGGTTCCGCGCGGATCCGGTAAGCTTGCCCAACGCACCGGCAGGCACGTCGATGCCTGCCTGGGCAGCATCTCGAAGGTGGCGAAGGATTCCATGACCAGCTCATCTCGCGCACGTAGCGGCAACGGCGCCGTCAGCGCGCTGGCGCCGGAGGACCTCGGCTCCTCCGCACAGCGGGACCGCCGCAAGCGGATCCTGGACGCCACCTTGGCGCTCGCGTCCAAGGGCGGCTATGACGCCGTCCAGATGCGTGCCGTCGCCGAGCGGGCCGACGTCGCGCTCGGCACCCTGTACCGCTACTTCCCGTCCAAGATCCACCTGCTGGTCTCGGCGCTGGCGCGCGAGCTGGAGCGCACCCAGGACCGCACCGAACGGCTGACCCTGCCCGGGGACACGCCCTACGAGCGGCTGATGTTCATCCTGTCGCGAATGACGCAGGCGATGCAGCGCGACCCGCAGCTGACCGAGGCCATGACGCGTGCGTTCATGTTCGCGGACGCCACCGCCGCGGCCGAGGTCGACACCGTCGGCCGGCTGATGGACCGGATGATCGCGCGCGCGTTGACCGACGAGACGCCGACCGACGAGCAGCTCGCCATTTCGCGCGTGATCAGCGACGTCTGGCTGTCGAACCTGGTGGCCTGGGTGACCCGCCGCGCGTCGGCGACCGACGTCGGCAACCGGCTGGAGCTGACGATCAGCCTGCTGCTCGGCGTGCGCCAGGCCTCCGACTCGTTCTGACGGCCAGCCCGACGCTCAGCGCGAGCGTCAGCGCGGGCCGACGAGCGCGTCGATGAGCGCGTTCGCGTCGGCGCACGAGTCGAGCAGGTCGCCCACGTGCGCCTGCGTACCGCGCAGCGGCTCGAGCATCGGTACGCGCACCAGCGACTCGCGGCCCACGTCGAAGATCACCGAGTCCCAGGACGCGGCCGCCACCGACTGCCCGTAGCGGCGCAGGCACTCGCCGCGGAAGTAGGCGCGCGTGTCCGCCGGCGGCGCGTCGACCGCGGCGGTGGCCGATTCGGTGGACACCAGCGTCTGCATCGCGCCGCGCGCGACCAGCCGGTGGTACAGGCCCTTCTCCGGGCGCACGTCCGAATACTGCAGATCGATCAGCTGCAGGCGCGACGATCCCCAGTCCAGGCCGTCGCGGTCGCGATAGCCGTTGAGCAGCCGCAGCTTGGCGACCCAGTCGAGCTCGCAGGCCAGCTGCATCGGGTCCTCGGCCAGCCGGGTGAGCACCGACTCCCAGCGGGCCAGCACGTCGCCGGTCTGCTCGTCGATGTCCTCGCCGTAGCGGTCGTCGCAGAACTTGCGCGCGCGGTCCAGGTACTCCCCCTGCAGGTCCAGCGCGGTGATCGTCCGGCCGTCGGCGAGCGTGATCGCGTGCCGCAGCGACGGGTCGTGCGACACGTCGTGCAGCTCACGGACCGGCTGCGCGATGGCCAGGTCGTCGGCGAGGACGTTCTCCTCGATCATCTCCAGGACGAGCGCGGTCGTGCCGACCTTGAGGTACGTCGAGATCTCCGCGAGGTTCGCGTCGCCGATGATCACGTGCAGCCTGCGGTAGCGGTCGGCGTCGGCGTGTGGTTCGTCGCGGGTGTTCACGATCGGACGCTTGAGCGTCGTCTCCAGCCCGACCTCGACCTCGAAGAAGTCGGCGCGCTGCGAGATCTGGAAACCGGGCGTGCGGCCGTCCTGCCCGCGACCCACCCGGCCGGCGCCGCAGATGACCTGGCGCGTGGTGAAGAACGGGACGAGGTGGCGCACCAGCGATGTGAACGGCGTCTCGCGGCGGCACAGGTAGTTCTCGTGCGCGCCGTACGACGCGCCCTTGTTGTCGGTGTTGTTCTTGTAGAGGTTGATCGGTGCCTGCACGCCGGGCATCGTCGCGACGCGGCGCACGGCCTCGAGCATCACCAGCTCGCCGGCCTTGTCCCAGCGGACGGCATCGAGCGGATTGGTGACCTCCGGGCTGGAGTACTCCGGGTGCGCGTGGTCGACGTAGAGGCGCGCGCCGTTGGGCAGGATGACGTTCGCCATCCCGGTTTCCTCTTCAGCGTCGATGAACTCCTGCGCCACGGTGCCGCTGCCGCCCAGATCGAAGCCGCGGGCGTCGCGCAGCGGCGACTCCTCCTCGAAGTCCCAGCTGGCCCGCCGGGTGCGTCCGGCCGGCAGCGAGGTCGCGTAGGCGTTGACGACCTGGGCGGACAGCAGCATCGCGTTCGCGTTCGGCTGGCCGGGCAGGCTCACGCCGTACTCGACCTCGGTGCCCATCACACGTCTCACGGTCACGGTTCCAGGCTACGGCCGGGGCGGGCATTAGGTTGGATGAGGTGGTGACCGTCGCGTTCGGTGAGCCGATCGGCCAGGGCTGGGAGCAGGTTGCGGACCTGGCGATCGCGTTCGTGCTGTCGCTGTTGATCGGCACCGAGCGCGAGGTGCAGCACAAGGCCGCGGGCATGCGCACGTACACGCTGGTCGGTCTCGGCTCGGCGCTGTTCGTGCTCGTCAGCAAGTACGGCTTCACGGACGTGCTCAGCGATCACGTCCAGCTCGACCCGTCACGCGTCGCGGCGCAGATCGTCACCGGCGTGGGTTTCATCGGCGGCGGGTTGATCTTCGTGCGGCGCGACGCCGTCCGCGGGCTGACCACCGCGGCGAGCGTCTGGGTGACCGCGGCCGTCGGTGCCGCCGCCGGCGGAGGCCTTGCCGTGTTGGCCGCGGTGACCACGGGCCTGTACTTCGTCGTGCT
>DASRSS010000325.1:0-1893 GCA_035656335.1 Jatrophihabitantaceae bacterium
CGGCTCTCGGAGCGAGGCCAAGCCGAAGGGCAAGGCGTCCTAGTCCCAGGTCTTCCCGTAGTCCGTCGTCAGGTATTTGCTCTTCGCGCTCAGCAGCATCCCGCCCCCGCCGTTCCCGATCGACACCGAGACCGGTCCGTCGACGACCCGAAGGCACATGCCGTACGTCCACGACACGCCGCCGTCGATCGTGTTGAGGATGCGCGCTCCGGAGCAGCCGTGCTGTCGCGTCATGACCAGCACGCCACTGCCGTTCCGGGCGAGAGCGACCGCCGCGACCTGGCCGGGCAGGACGTCACCCACCGGCTTCCAGGTGGCGCCGCCGTTCGACGTTCGCACCACCTTGTGCGGACACATCGCGATGGCGTCGCCGCGCGGCCCTTCGGAGGTGAGCTCGAGCGGCGTCGGATGCAGCTTCCCGCACGGGTAGACGACCTTCCCGGCCGGCGTCGCGACTCCGATCGGTGTCGACAGCCACTCCTTGCCGGCCTTCTTCAGCAGCTTCCAATGGACGCCGCCGTCGGTGGTGCGGAACCGCTGGATGCTCAAGCAGCGCGCGTCCGACGCGATCACCCAACCGGACAACGGGCCGGTCCGATTCAGGGCGATGATGTACGGCGCCGGTTGCGTCGGGAGGTAGAACCGCGAGCCGGAGGATGTGGTCGCGATCAGCGAGTTGACCTGACCGCAGTTGCCGATGGCCCGCCACACGTCCGACTGGTCCCACGCCGCGAGCATCGCCGGTGGCGTGTTCACCCCGGCCTCGACGTGGGCGGCGTTCTGCGTGAGCGCCACGGTGGGCGTGGGTGACGCCGACGGCGTCCCCGTGAAGATCGGCGTCTGGATCACTACGCTCGGGTTCGCAGCTTTGGCAGGCTTGTCGTGCAGGTGCACGCCGTAGTAGACGACGGCCGCGTCAGCAACGGCGATGGCCAGCAACAGCGCCGCGCGCCGCCATCTGAAGCTAGACAACGGCGCGCTCCGCGTACCAGGCCTGGCACGCGTCGTAGGACGGCAGCACACCGGCCGCCCGCGCCTGCTCCAAGGTGGGCGCCGCGGCGTCGCGCGGCGAGAGCCGAAGCTCGTCGGCCGGCAGCGGCCAGGGCAGTCCGAGCTCAGGATCGAGCGGCGACACCGTGTGCTCTACCTCCGGGTTGTACGGCGCTGAGACGAGATAGGCGAGGCTCGTCCGGTCGCGGGTCGCGCAGAACGCGTGGCCGAGGCCCTCTGCGATGACTACGACCTGACGATCGACCGCGTTCAACAGCACACTGTCGTGCTGTCCGTACGTCGGCGAGCCGACGCGCAGGTCGACGATCACGTCGATCGCCTCGCCTTCGACGCAGTAGACGACCTTCGACTGTCCAGGTGGCGTGTCCGCGAAGTGCACCCCGCGCACGACCCCCCGGTCCGACACCGAATGGTTCGCCTGAGCGACGTCGAACCGCCGGCCGGCTGCCTCCCCCACCAGGTCGGCGCGGAACCACTCGAGGAACTCGCCGCGGTCGTCGTGGTGCACGTCGGGAACGCACCGCCACGCGCCGGGGACCGCGAGCTCGGTGATCTTCACGCGGAGGCACCGGACGACGGGACCAAGAGCTGACGCAGGTAACCGCCGTAGCCGCTCGCGTCGAGGTCGGCGGCGTGAGCGAGCAGCTGCTCGTCGCTGATCCAGCCGTTGCGCCAGGCCACTTCTTCCGGACAGCCGATCTTGAGCCCCTGCCGCTCCTCGATCACGCGCACCAGCTCGGCAGCCTGCATCAGGCTGGCGAAGGTACCCGCGTCGAGCCACGCGGTGCCGTGCGGGAACACGGTCACCGACAGTCGGCCCTGCTCGAGGTAGGCCTGGTTCACCGCGGTGATCTCCACCTCCCCGCGCTCACTCGGCTCAAG
>DASRSS010000326.1:0-4099 GCA_035656335.1 Jatrophihabitantaceae bacterium
CGCGGCGCCTCCCGGCTCGCCGGCGGCGCCGGTGGTACTTGCCGCGCCGGGGACGGCCGGCAGTCCGGCGGACGGCAGCGTGAGGTCGGCGCCCGCCGGGCTGTGCGTCTTGAAGCTCAGCAGGGCGGTCATGCCGGCCACCGTGCCGAGGATCGAGATCAGGACTCGTTTCATCAACGCCTCGTCTAGATCGCGAATGATTCTTCGTGGATCCGGTTGCGGGCGACGCCGGCCTGCCGCAGCGAGCGTCGCGCCAGCGCGGTCATGCCGGGCGGGCCGCAGAGGAACACGTCGTGCTCGTCCAGCCGCGGAACGAGTTCGCGCAACTGCGGCGCGGAGAGCAGCGCGTCCGCCCCGCTGGACGAGGCGCCCAGCAGGTAGTGCAGTCGCGCGCCCCGCTCGTGCGCGATCCGTTCGAGCTCGGCGCGGAACAGCAGGTCGTCCTCGGCCCGGGCGCGGTAGAGCAGGCTCAGCTCGCCGGGTCGCGCGGCGACAGTCTCGAACATCGCGCGCAAGGGCGTGATGCCGACGCCGCCGGCGATGAACAGCACGCGGTCCGAGCGCCGGCGCGCCGCGGTCAGGGCGCCGTACGGCCCTTCGGCGATCACCCGGGTCCCGCGGGGGAGGCGCAACAGTGCCGCGCTGTGCTCGCCGGTGCACTTGACGGTGATGCGCAGCAGGTCGGCGTTCGGCGGCGCGGACAGCGAGTACGGGTTAGCGGCCCACCACAGCTCGCGCGTCAGGAACCGCCACCGGAAGAACTGGCCGGGTTCGGCGACCAGCTCGTCCAGCCGCCGCCCGGTGACGTAGACGGACACGACACCGGTGGTCTCGGGGCGGACGTCCGCCACCCGGAGCCGGTGCCGCCGGTCGGCGAGCAGCGGTTCGGCGACGCGGTAGCGCACGAGCAGCGCGGCGACCGCGGTGTACAGGCCGGACCACACCCAGCGCGCGACGGCGTCGTCGATGAAGTCGGCGCCGGTCGCGAACTGGTGCGCGAACGCCAGCCCCACCGCGAGGTAGGTGTACAGGTGGACGAACTGCCACGTCTCGTAGTGCATCCGCCGCCGCGCCGCGCGTGCCGAGCTGATGCCGACGGCGATCAGCAGGCCGAGGGCGACCATGGCCATCAGCACGTCCGGGTAGGTGGTGAGCAGCAGCCCGGTCTGGTGCACGACCCCGGTGTGCGCGGTGACCGCGTAGCCCCAGATGATCAGCAACGTGTGCGCGACGGCGAGGCAGACGACGTAGCGTCCGCCGTGCGCGTGCCAGCGGGTCAGCCGGTCGGTGCCGACGCCGCGCTCGATCGCCGGCACGCGCGCCATCAGGGCGAGCAGCACGATCACGCCGTAGCCGGTGAGCAGCCCGCTGACGCGTCCCGCGTTGGTCAGCCAGTCGCCCAGACCGGACACGAACGCGGTGTCGTGCCACCACAGGGCCAGGACGGCGACCGCCCCGCACGCGATGGCGGCCAGCAGCGCGTTCGGCGAGATCCGGGCGGCTCGCGCGGCAGTGCGCGGGCGGCCGCTCGGGCCGGGGTGCGGTCGCGGCCGCCGGCCACGGGAACCCGTAGGCGTCGGGCGGCTCGAGACCGAGGTCGGCGCACTCACCCCCGCAGCACTCCTTCGACCTCCGCAACGGACGGCCCCCACCGCGCTGCGCTCGATCAAGTGTGCGGGACGGCCCGCGGTTTTGCTAGCGGAGTTTTTACACGGACACGATGTGCCCGGTTCTTGCTCCCGCTTTGGGCGATATGGCCGGGCCGATCCGGCGGATCCGCGTCAGCGGAACGCGTCGAGGCCGGTCAGCTGCGAGCCGAGGACCAGGGTGTGCACCTCGTGCGTGCCCTCGTACGTGTAGACCGTCTCCAGGTTCACCGCGTGGCGCAGCACCGGGTACTCGGTGGTGATCCCGCTGCCGCCCAGAATCGAGCGCGCCTCGCGGCAGATCTCCAGGGCGCCGCGCACGTTGGCGAACTTGCCGAAGCTGATCTGGTGCGGCTTGATCTTGCCGGCGTCCTTCAGTTCGCCGAGCCGGCGCGCGGTGAGCTGCAGCTGCTGCAGCTGGACGGCCATCTCGGCGAGCTTGCGCTGGGTGAGCTGGAAGCCGCCGATCGGCTTGCCGAACTGGGTGCGGGTGCAGGCGTAGTCCAGGGTGGCCGCGAGGGCGTCGCGCGCCGATCCGGTGACGCCCCAGATGATGCCGAAGCGCGCCTCGGTCAGGCACGACAGCGGGCCGCGCAGGCCGCGGGCCTCGGGCAGCATCGACGCGGCGGGTACGCGCACGTCGTCCAGGATCAGCTCGCTCGTGACGGACGCGCGCAGCGAGATCTTGTGGTGGACGTCCTGGGCCGAGAAACCTGGCATGCCCTTCTCGACGAGGAAGCCGCGCACACCCTCGTCGGTGCGCGCCCAGACGACCGCGACGTCCGCGATGGAGCCGTTGGTGATCCACATCTTGTTGCCGCTGATGACCCAGTCGTCGCCGTCGCGGCGCGCGATGGTGCGCATCGAGCCCGGGTCGGACCCGGAGTCGGGCTCGGTCAGGCCGAAGCAGCCGATCAGGTTGCCCTTGGCCATCTCCGGCAGCCAGCGCTGCTTCTGCTCCTCGCTGCCGAACGCGTAGATCGCGTACATGGCCAGTGAACCCTGCACGCTCACCAGCGAGCGCAGACCCGAGTCGACCGCCTCGATCTCGGCGCCGACCAGGCCGTACTGCGACGGTCGTGCGCCCTGGCAGCCGTAACCCTGCAGGTGCATGCCGAGCACACCTAGCGCCCCGAACTCCTGGGCGAGCTCGCGAGCGGGCAGGGCGCCGTCCTCGAACCACTGCCGGATGTTCGGGCGCAGCCGGTCGTCGGCGAACTTGCGGACGGTGTCGCGCAGCAGCCGGTTCTCGTCGGACAGGTCGTCGTCCAGGTCCAGCAGGTCCAGGCGGTCCAGGGCGTTGCTCATGCTCGCTCCACAGGGTGTCGCTCGATCATGCGCGCGACCTTACGCGGGACGAGGGCGTGATGTAGCCGATACCCTTCGGTGCGTGACGCGAGTACCGCCGCTGGAGTTCGACCCGATCGAGCGCGCGGCGCAGCTCTGGGAGGCGCACTGGCCCGGCGAGCCGCCGGAGGTGTACGCCTCGATGCGCGCGGTCACCTCGATCATGCGCGCTCACCAGATCCTGCTCGCGCGGCTGGACGCGATGCTGCGTCCGTACGGGATCACGTTCTCACGCTACGAGGCGTTGGTACTGCTGACCCACTCGCAGCGAGGCGCGCTGTCGCTGTCCAAGATCGGCGAGCGGTTGCAGGTGCACGCGACGTCGGTGACGAACGTGATCGACCGGCTGGAGGCCGCCGGGCTCGTGCGCCGCGAGCCGAACCCGCAGGACGGGCGCGGCGTGCTCGCGGTGATCACGGACGAGGGCCGGTCGGTCGCCGCGAAGGCCACCGCGGAGCTGAACGCGGCCCGGTTCGCGCTCGGCGCGCTGGACGAGCCGCAGTTGGACGCGCTGTTCGACGTGCTGCGCTCGCTGCGCGTCGACGCCGAGGACTTCGCGTCCGACTGAGCGGTATCCCACTGGTCGACCGCGACACGCTAATTGCTTGAGCGCGGTACTGTGCAGCGCGTAGTACCGTCTCGGGCATGGACAGCACCCAACTGCTCAAGGGAGTCCTCGACCTCGCGGTGCTCGCCGTGCTGCGGGACGAGGACGGCTATGGCTATGACATCGTCCGGAGGTTGCGCGCCGCCGGACTCGACGAGGTCGGCGACGCCTCGGTGTACGGCACGCTCCGCCGGCTGTTCTCCGCCGGCGCGCTCACGACGTACGTGGTGCCCAGCGAGGAGGGGCCGCACCGCAAGTACTACGCGCTGAACAAGGCCGGGCGGGCGCAACTGGAGCTGTCCGCCAAGGTCTGGGGCGAGTTCGCCAAGTCGATGGACAACCTGCTGGAAGGGACGGTCGCCGCGTGAACGAGAACCCGAACGAGGCCGAGGTCGCGGAGTACCTCGCGGAGGTCCGCGGCGCGCTGGACGACCTGCCCGCCGCCTCGCGCGCCGAGCTGCTGGAGGACCTCGGCGAGCACCTGCGCGAGGTCGCTGCC
>DASRSS010000327.1:0-12554 GCA_035656335.1 Jatrophihabitantaceae bacterium
GATCGTTGCGGTGAAGGCGGCCTGCGGTAACGCGCATCTGAAGGTCATCCTCGAGACCGGCGAACTGGTGACCCTCGACAACGTCCGGCGCGCATCGTGGCTGGCCCTGCTCGCCGGCGGCGACTTCATCAAGACCTCGACCGGCAAGGTGAACCCGGCCGCCCGGCCGCCGGTCGCGCTGGTCATGCTGGAGGCCGCGCGCGACTACTTGACCGCCACCGGGGAGCTGCGCGGCGTGAAGCTCGCCGGCGGGATCCGGACGGCCAAGGAGGCCGTGCGGTACCTGGTGATGGTGAACGAGGTCGCCGGCGACGAGTGGCTGGACCCGACGCTGTTCCGGTTCGGCGCGTCCAGCCTGCTCAACGACCTGCTGCAGCAGCGGCACAAGCTGGCGACCGGCGCCTACGACGGACCCGACTACGTGACGGTGGACTGATCATGGACAAGTTTGTGTACGCCCCGGCGCCCGAGTCGCGTGACATCGCGCGGCTGAAGCCGAGCTACCAGATCTTCGTCGACGGGCAGTTCCGCGACGGCGCCGGCGAGGCGGTCAAGACGATCAACCCGGCGGACGAGTCGCCGCTGGCCGAGGTGGCCGAGGCCGGCCCGTCCGACGTGCAGGACGCGGTGCGCGCCGCCCGCCGCGCGTTCGGTCCGTGGTCGACGCTGCCGGCGCGCGAACGCGGCAAGTACCTGTTCCGCATCGCGCGCGCGATCCAGGAGCGGGGCCGCGAGCTGGCCGTGCTCGAGTCGCTGGACAACGGCAAGCCGATCCGCGAGTCGCGCGACGTGGACGTCCCCACCGCGGCGGCGCACTTCTTCTACTACGCCGGCTGGGCGGACAAGCTCGGCTACGCGGGCTTCGGCCCCGACCCGAAGCCGGTCGGCGTCGCGGGCCAGATCATCCCGTGGAACTTCCCGCTGCTGATGGCCGCGTGGAAGATCGCGCCCGCGCTGGCGTGCGGGAACACGGTGGTGCTCAAGCCGGCCGAGACGACGCCGCTGACCGCGCTGGTGCTGGCCGAGATCATCGCCGAGGCGGACCTGCCGCCGGGCGTGGTGAACGTGCTCGCGGGCGGTCCGGCGATCGGCGAGGCGATCGTGGACCGGGCCGCGACCGGCGAGATCGACAAGATCGCGTTCACCGGGTCGACCGAGGTCGGCAAGATCATTCAGCGCCGGCTCGCCGGCACGTCCGCGCGGCTGTCGCTGGAACTGGGCGGCAAGGCGGCGAACATCGTGTTCGACGACGCGCCGCTGGACCAGGCGGTCGAGGGCATCGTCAACGGGATCTTCTTCAACCAGGGCCAGGTGTGCTGCGCCGGTTCGCGGCTGCTGGTGCAGGAGTCGGTGGCCGACGAGCTGGTCGCGTCGCTGCAGCGCCGGCTCGGCACGCTGCGCGTCGGCGACCCGCTGGACAAGAACACCGACGTCGGCGCGATCAACTCCGCCGCGCAGCTGGCGAAGATCCGCGAGCTGGCCGACTCCGGGGTCGCGGAGGGCGCGACGCGCTGGTCGCCGCCGTGCGAGCTGCCCGAGCGCGGCTACTGGTTCGTCCCGACCGTGTTCACCGACGTGTCGCAGGCGCACCGGATCGCGCGCGAGGAGATCTTCGGACCGGTGCTGTCGGTGCTCACGTTCCGCACCCCGGACGAGGCGATCGCGAAGGCGAACAACACCCCGTACGGGCTGTCGGCGGGCGTGTGGACGGAGAAGGGCTCGCGGATCCTGTCGATGGCCTCGCGGCTGCGCGCGGGCGTGGTGTGGGCGAACACGTTCAACCGCTTCGATCCGACGTCGCCGTTCGGCGGCTACAAGGAGTCCGGCTTCGGCCGGGAGGGCGGACGGCACGGGCTGGAGGCGTACCTCGATGTCTGAGGCGATGGACGGGCAGCGGCTGCGCGTGCGCAAGACGTACAAGCTGTACCTGGGCGGGGCGTTCCCGCGCTCGGAGTCGGGGCGCTCGTACCCGGTGGAGTCCGCGTCCGGCGAGCTGCTCGCGCACGCCGCGCAGGCCTCGCGCAAGGACGTCCGCGATGCCGTGGTGGCGGCGCGGTCGGCGTTCGCAGGCTGGTCCGGCGCGACGGCGTACAACCGCGGCCAGGTGCTGTACCGCGTCGCCGAGCTGCTGGACGGCCGGCGCGACCAGTTCGCGGCCGAGGTCGCGGCCGCGGAGGGCGTGTCGGACGCCGCGGCCTCGCGGCAGGTGGCGGACGCGATTGACCGCTGGGTGTACTACGCCGGCTGGGCGGACAAGTACGCGCAGGTCGTCGGCGGCACCAACCCGGTTGCCGGGCCGTACTTCAACTTTTCGTTGCCGGAGCCGACGGGTGTCGTCGGCGTGATCGCGCCGCAGGACTCCTCGCTGCTCGGGCTGGTGTCCGTGCTCGCGCCGGTGCTCACGACCGGCAACACGGCGGTCGTGCTCGCCTCACAGGCCCGTCCGCTGCCGGCCGTCTCGCTGACCGAGGTGCTGGCGACGTCCGACGTCCCCGGCGGCGTGGTGAACGTGCTGACCGGGTTCACCGCCGAGCTGGCGCCGTGGCTGGCCGCGCACCGGGACGTGAACGCGATCGACCTGACCGGTGCGGATCCGGCTGCGCGCGGTGCGCTGGCCGAGGCCGCGGCGGACAACGTGAAGCGCGTCTTCGTGCCGCGCGAGGTGGACTGGGCGGCCGACCCGGGCACGTCCCGGCTCGGGGCGTTCGTGGAGACCAAGACGGTCTGGCACCCCATCGGCGTCTGATCGCGTCAGGTCGCGTCGTCCCAGCGTCGGTCCCAGTACGGCTCGGGGTACACCTCGAAGCGACGGCGGAAGGTGTACTTCGGGACGACCGGATCGTCCAGACTCCAGGCGATCTTGCCCCAGCCCCACCAGTCCGGATCCCAGATCTTCAGCGGACTGGTCACCCGGTTCCAGGGCAGGTGCGCCGGGAAGTGCCGGCCAGCGCGGCGAGCTCCCGCTGGCTGAGCCGGCGCGCGTACCGCACAGCGCGCAGGAGTTCGGCCGCGTCGATGCGGTGCGGCCCGGCGGCATCCATGCGGCCGACCCTGCCGTGGAGGGCATCCGATGCGCTACCGCCGGGCGGCATCTGTGGACGACACGCCGTCTGTGGAGGGCGCGTTGCCCTGTGGATCGGCCGTCGCCCGGTGGCGAGCACGTCGCTCGGCGGGATCGGGGTATGCGCTCGAAACAATGGTGGTCTGCCAGCAGATCTGCGGGCGGCAGAATCCGGACGGTCCAGGCACAGGCCGGCCACCAACCAGCACGCCCTGAAGCCACGGCCCCAGACGACCGAGCAGGGCACGACCCAGCCGACCGGACGCGGCACGACCCAGCCGACGGGCGGAGCACGACCCGGCGAAGCCAGCGGCAGCTCGTGCCGGCGCACGGCGCGGCTCTGACCCGTCGGGCAGCAGCTCGCCGAGGTCAGACGGCCGGGTACGGCACAACCCCGACAACGGGCAGAGGCACGTCCCAGGCCAAGCTGACCTCGGCCAGCGAGCAGCCGCACGCCGACTCGTCGCCGAGAGCGAAGGACAACGCGCGGACGTGTCGTCGACGCGCACGTCGACCGGTTAGCCTCGCGGCGCACTGCCCGCCGATCAGCAGGCAGACCACCATTACCCGGCGCACCTAGCCCGGTCAGGGCCGTCGACAGCACCGCCCGCCGATCAGCAGGCAGACCACCATCGCCCGGCACACGCCTGCCGCTTCACGTCGACCGGGTAGGTTCGCAGCCATGACGAGCTCGCCCGGCGCCGAAGCCGCGATCATCCCGATCACGCTGACCGTCAACGGCCGCATCGGCCTGACCCTGTGGGCACCGCCGTGGGAGGACGAGGACGGCGAGGAGTGGCAGGGCTTCCTCGGCGACGGCGCGAAGATCCTGCTCTACCCGAGCGCGCGTGAGCTGGCCGCGTTCATCGCGTCCGGCGAGGAGAACGACCTGTCCGATCACCCCGCGTGGGGACGGATCCAGAAGCTGACTCCGGACGAGCTCCGTCCGAGCAGTGAGGACGCGTACGACCTCGACGCCGTGTACGAGTGGGCGGCCAGCGAGCCCGACCCGCTTGTGGTGTCGGCGCTGGCGAACGTGGTCGACATGACCGCGAAGATCGCCGACTGCTGCGACGACGGTGGCCTGCGCCGGCTGGTGGAGAACACGCCGGCGTACGCGCTGCTCGTCGACGAGGACGTCAGCTATCAGGGCAAGGAGGGCCGGCGGGCCTGGAACGAGCTGGGCGACACCATCGCCGAGACGTGGGAGCGGGCGATCTCGCGCGTCGCGTCGTGGCTGTCGTGGCAGGGCGACTTCTCGCACAGCGACCTCGGCGCCGAGACGATCTGGGACCGCATCGGCGCCGAGCCGATCGAGATCAAGCTGTCCGACGCCACGTATCTGACGGTGCGGGGATATGTCGCCATCGATGCCGAGGACCAGGAGCCGAGCGCCGCGTTCATCGGCAGCGGGGACACGGTCGTCGTGTTCACCGAGGTGGCCGACCTGGCGCGCTACTGCCGCACGGCCACCGACCACGCGCTGCGCAAGCTGGAGTGGTGGACGCAGCTGGCCGACGTCAGCGACGACAACACGTTCGCGCCCGGCTTGGACGCCAGCTACGACCTGCGCAAGCCGTCCGCCGGCGGGGCCGAGCTGCTGCGCGAGCTGGTCGCGTTCTGCGATCTCGCGGCCGACACGTCGGTGCTCGACGGACCGTCGGTGAACGCCGACGACTGGCGCGAGCTGGTCGGCGAGGTAGCGAGCTGCTTCGACCTGCAGGACTGACCCGCGGCTAGCGGACTGACCCCACTAGAGGTGGGCGCGGATCTCGGGCGCCGAAGCCCGCGCCTCGTCCGCCTCGGCGTCGTCGTAGCGGTCCTGCGACGCCCGCTCGGCCTCGACCCGTGCCGTGTAAACCTCCACCTCGCGGCGGCGGCGCTTGCGGTCCCAGCCGAGCACGTCCGCCATCGTCGCGGCGACGGGCTCCGCGCACGCCACGCCGCGGTGCGGGTACTCGATCGAGATGCGGGTGCGCCGGGTGAGCACGTCCTCCAGATGCAGCGCGCCCTCGTGCGTGACGGCGTACCGGATCTCGGCGAGCAGGTAATCCGGCGCGTCGGGCACCGGTTCGAGCAGCGCCCGGTCGGACCGCCCCGGGTCGAGCACCTCGCGGATCAGCGATCCGTACCGCTCCAGCAGGTGCCGCACGCGATGCGGGTGCAGCCCGTACTCCGACGCCAGCGCGTCCGACTGGTTCCGCACCGCGAAGTAACCGTCCGCGCCCAGCAGCGGAACGCGATCGGTGCACGACGGCTGCACCAGCTTCGGCAGCTCCTCGGCACCGGAATCGACCGCGTCCGCGGCCATCACGCGATACGTCGTGTACTTGCCGCCGGCGATCGAGATCAACCCCGGCACGACCCGCGCGACCGCGTGCTCGCGCGACAGCGACGACGTCTCCTCCGACTCACCCGCGAGCAGCGGCCGCAGTCCCGCGTACACCCCGAGGATGTCCGCGTCCGACAGCGGCGTCACCAGCACGCGGTTCACCCGGTCCAGCAGGTACTCGATGTCCGACCGGGTGGCCGCCGGATGCGCGAGGTCGAGCTTCCAGTCCGTGTCGGTGGTGCCGATCAACCAGTGCGTCTTCCACGGAATCACGAACAGCACGGACGTCTCGGTGCGCAGGATCAACCCCGCGTCGCCGGTGATCTTCTCGCGTGGCACGACGATGTGGACGCCCTTGGACGCCCGCACCTGGAACCGTCCGCGCCCTCCGGACAGCGCCTGGATCCGGTCCGTCCACACGCCCGTGCAGTTGAGCACGACACCAGCACGGATCAGCGTCTCGCGCCCGTCCTCGGCGTCGCGCACGTGCACCCCCACCACGCGGTCGGACTCGCGTTCGAGCGCGAACGCCGTCGTCGACGGACGCACCACCGCGCCGTAACGGGCAGCCGTCCGTGCCACGGTCAGCGTGTGCCGGGCGTCGTCGGTCTGCGCGTCGAAGTAGCGGACGGCGCCCACCAGCGCATCGGGACGCAGGCCGGGGAAGGTGCGCAGCGCCGCGCGCCGGCTCAGGTGCTTCTGGCGCGGCAGGCTGGAGTGACCGCCGATCGTGTCGTAGAGGGCCAATCCCGTTGCCACGTAAGGGCGTTCCCAGCCGTGATGCGTCACCGGATACAGGAACGGCACCGGCTTGACCAGGTGCGGCGCGAGCCGGGTCAGCATCAGCTCCCGCTCGCGCAACGCCTCGCGCACCAGCCCGAACTCGAGCTGCTCCAGGTACCGCAGCCCGCCGTGGAACAGCTTGGACGAACGGCTGGACGTGCCCGCCCCGAGGTCACGCGACTCGACCAGCGCGACGGACAGCCCGCGGGTGGCCGCGTCCAGGGCGGCGCCCGCCCCGGTCACGCCGCCGCCGATCACGACCACGTCGAACGGCTGCACGCCGAGCCGGTCCCACGCGGCGGCGCGATACGCGCTGTCCAGCCGCGCGGCGGCATCACCCGTCGGCATCCCGGTCGGCGCGTCCACGCCCTCCGACGCTACCCGGGGGCACGGTGACCATGGAAAGCTCGTGCGCGTGTCACGCAGTCCGTCCGTCGTCGCCGCCCTCGACCAGGGCACCACGTCCACCCGCTGCCTGATCTTCGACCACGACGCGCGGGTGGTCGCGGCCGAACAGGTCGAGCACCGTCAGCACTTCCCGCGGCCCGGCTGGGTGGAGCACGACGCGACGGAGATCTGGACGAACACGCGGGCGGTGCTGGCCGGCGCGCTGGCCCGGGCCGAGCTGGCCGCGTCCGAGGTCGCGGCGATCGGCATCACCAACCAGCGCGAGACGACCGTGGTGTGGGATCGCACGAGCGGGGAGCCGATCGCGCCCGCGATCGTCTGGCAGGACACCCGCACGCAGGCGATCTGCGACGAGCTGGCGCGCGACGGCGGCACCGACCGCTACAAGCAGCGCGTCGGGCTGCCGCTCGCCACCTACTTCGCCGGGCCGAAGGTGCGCTGGCTGCTGGACAACGTGCCCGGCGCGCGCGACCGGGCAGAGCGCGGCGAGCTGGCGCTGGGCACGGTCGACTCGTGGCTGGTGTGGAACCTCACCGGCGGCCCGGACGGCGGCATCCACGTCACCGATCCGACGAACGCGTCCCGCACCCTGCTGATGGATCTCGACACGCTGCACTGGGCTCCGGAGATCGCCGCCGAGCTAGGCATACCAGTCCAGCTGCTGCCGCAGATCCGCTCCTCGTCCGAGGTGTACGGGCAGGTGCGCGAACGCGGCCCGCTCGCCGGCGTCCCGATCGCGGGCATCCTCGGCGATCAGCAGGCGGCGACGTTCGGCCAGGCGTGCCTCGAACCGGGCGAGGCGAAGAACACGTACGGCACCGGCAACTTCCTGCTGCTCAACACCGGCACCAGCAAGGTGCTGTCGCGCAACGGCCTGCTGACGACGGTGTGTTACGCCCTGGACGGGCAGCCGCCGGTGTACGCGCTGGAGGGTTCCATCGCCGTCACCGGCTCGCTCGTGCAGTGGCTGCGCGACAACCTCAGGCTGATCAACTCCGCGGACGAGATCGAGTCGCTCGCGCGCAGCGTCGACGACAACGGCGGCGCGTACTTCGTCCCGGCGTTCTCCGGACTGTTCGCGCCGCACTGGCGATCGGACGCCCGCGGCGCGGTCGTCGGGCTGACCCGGTACGTCAACCGCGGCCACCTCGCCCGCGCGGCACTGGAGGCGACGGCGTTCCAGACCCGCGAGGTCGTGGACGCGATGAACGCCGACTGCGACGTCCCGCTGCGCTCGCTGAAGGTGGACGGCGGGATGGTCGGCAACGAGTTGCTCATGCAGTTCCAGGCCGATCAGCTCGGCGTGCCGGTCGTGCGTCCGGTCGTCGCCGAGACCACCGCGCTCGGCGCCGCGTACACGGCCGGGCTGGCCGTCGGCTTCTGGTCGTCCACCGACGAGATCCGCGCGAACTGGGCCGCCGACCGCACGTGGCAGCCGAGCGCGGACGAGGCCCAGCGCGAGTCGCTCTACGCGGACTGGAAGAAAGCCGTCACCAGGACGTTCGACTGGATATGAGTCCGTCGCTTCCCACGCTGCCGCTGTCCGTCCTCGACCTCGCCCCGGTGGGCGCCGGCCAGTCCGCGTCCGACGCCGTCCAGGGCACGCTGGCCCTGGCGCGCCGCGCGGACGAGCTCGGCTTCACCCGGTTCTGGCTGGCCGAGCACCACGGCATGCCGGGCATCGCCAGCTCCGCCCCGGCAGTGCTGATCGGCGCGGTGGCCGACGCGACGCGGCAGCTGCGGGTCGGCTCCGGCGGCGTGATGCTGCCCAACCACGCCCCGCTCGTGGTGGCCGAGCAGTTCGGCACGCTCGCGGCGCTGCACCCCGGGCGCATCGACCTCGGCCTCGGCCGCGCTCCCGGCACCGATCCGCGCACCGCAGCGGCCCTGCGGCGCTCTGCCAAGCCCCTCGGCCCGGACGACTTCCCCGAACAGCTCGGCGAGCTGGCCAGCTTCCTGGCCGACGCGTTCCCGGACGGCCACCCGCTGGGCGCCGTGCAGGCCGTCCCGCACGCGGCGCAGCAGCCGCCGATCTGGCTGCTCGGCTCCAGCCTGTACAGCGCGGAGCTGACCGGCATCCTCGGCCTGCCGTTCGCGTTCGCGCACCACTTCAGCTCGGCGCACACGCTGCCGGCGCTGCAGACCTACCGCGCGTCGTTCCGTCCCGGCCGCGCCCTGGACGCGCCGTACGCGATGGTCACCGTGCAGGCGGTGTGCGCGCCGACGGACGAGGAAGCCGAGCGGCTGGCCCTGCCGTCCGCGCTGTCGTTCCTGCGGCTGCGGCAGGGACGTCCCGGTCCGGTGCCCACGCCGGAGGAGGCGGGCGCCTACCCGTGGACGCCGGTCGAGCGCGAGTTCGTCGCCCAGCGGCGAGCGGGCCAGGCGATCGGCTCGCCGGACACCGTCCGCGCCGCGCTCGCTGACCTGCTGGCCGCCACCGAGCCGAACGAGCTGATGATCACGTCCCAGCTGCACGCGCCGGAGGACCGCATCCGCTCGACGGAACTGGTCCGCGGCCTGTTCGGTGATCTTCCTCGCGGCTTGCAGCAGACCTGAGGACGGCTCGGCCGCAGTCGGCCCGATAGGCCAGGATGGGTCCATGCGGCATCGGGTGAGCGTGCGGATCGCGGCGGCGGCGTGCCTGCTCGCCCTCGCCGCGTGCAGCACCGCGCCGTCCACCGCGCGCACCAGCCCGGCCGCCGGCTCCGGTTCCGTCCCGAGTTCGAGCCACCGCACGTCGCCGAGCGCGACGCCGACCGCGCCGACCGGATCGGCGAGCCCGGCGCAGGCGACCACCGCCCCCGTCTCGAACGCCTCGCCCACCACGCCCGCGCAGATCCAGTTCGCGGTGATGAGCCTGCGCGAGCGCATCGGCCAGCTGTTCATGGTCGACTGCCCGAGCACCGGGGTGTCCGCGGCCACGCGCGCGGCGATCGTCCGGTACCACGTCGGCTCGGTGATCCTGGACGGCAACAGCGAGCTCGGCGTGGTGCGCACCGGAACGATCACGACCCAGCTGCAGAAGCTGATCAAGAACGGTCCGCAGCTGTTCATCGCCACCGATCAGGAGGGCGGCGAGGTACAGCGGCTGCGCGGCTCGGGGTTCGTGAACATCCCGTCCGCGGTCGAGCAGGGCCAGGTCAAGCCCAGCCAGCTGAAGATCGACACCACGGTGTGGGGCGGGCAGCTCCACGCGGCCGGCGTGAACGTCGACCTCGCGCCCGTGCTGGACACGGTGCCGCCGAACTCCGGTTCCAACCCGCCGATCGGCGACCTGATGCGCGAGTACGGGCACAACCCGGGCACGGTGAGCGCGCACGGTGTCGCCGTCGTGCAGGGGCTCCAGGCGGCCGGTGTCGACGCGACGGTCAAGCACTTCCCCGGGCTCGGCCGGGTCAGCGAGAACACCGACACCACGTCCGGCGTGCGCGACACGGTCACCACGAGCGACGACCCGTACCTGAAGCCGTTCGCGGACGCGATCAAGGCGCACGTCCCGTTCGTGATGATGTCGACCGCGATCTACACCAAGCTCGACCCCACCCGCCCCGCGGCGTTCTCGTCCAAGATCGTCACCGGGCTGTTGCGCGACAAGCTGGGCTTTAACGGGGTCGTGATCAGCGACGACCTGGGCAACGCGAAGCAGGTCAGCGGCTATCCGATCGGCTCGCGAGCGGTGCGCTTCATCGCCGCCGGCGGCGACATCGTGCTCACCGTGGACGCGTCCCAGGCCGCGGCCATGGCCACCGCCGTGCTCAAGCGCGCCAAGGCCGATCCGGCGTTCCTGGACAAGGTCAACGCCGCCGCGCTTCGCGTCCTGCAGGCCAAGCAGCAGGCCAAGCTCCTGCCCAGCTGATCCGCCTGGACGGGCTAGGCGCGCAGGGCGGCGTAGCCGGGCTTGATCACGTTGTTGATGATCTCCAGCCGCTCGTCGAAGCCGATGAACGCGCTCTTCATCGCGTTGATCGTGAACCACTGCAGGTCGGCCCAGTCGTAGCCGAACGCGTCCACGAGCAACGCCATCTCGCGCGTCATCGAGGTGCCGCTCATCAGCCGGTTGTCGGTGTTGACGGTGACCCGGAACTGCAGCTTGCGCAGCAGTCCGATCGGGTGCTCGGCGATCGACTTCGCCGCGCCGGTCTGCACGTTCGAGGACGGGCACATCTCCAGCGGGATGCGCTTGTCCCGCACGTACTGCGCCAGCCGGCCGAGCGCACCGCCCGCGGTGATGTCGTCCACGACGCGGACGCCGTGACCGAGCCGGTCCGCGCCGCACCACTGGATCGCCTCCCAGATGGACGGCAGCCCGAAAGCCTCGCCGGCGTGGATGGTGAAGTGGAAGTTCTCGCGGCGCAGGTACTCGAACGCGTCCAGGTGCCGGGTGGGCGGGAAGCCCGCCTCGGCACCGGCGATGTCGAAGCCGACCACGCCGCGGTCGCGGTACGCGACGGCCAGCTCGGCGATCTCGGACGAGCGGGCGGCGTGACGCATGGCCGTGGCGATCGCGCCGACCCGGATGCGGTGCCCGTGCGATGCCGCGGCCTGCTCGCCCTCGCGGAACCCGTCCAGCACCGCGTCCACAACCTGCTCGAGCGAGAGCCCGCCCTCGGTGTGCAGCTCGGGCGCCCAGCGGATCTCGGCATACACGACGCCGTCGGCGGCGAGGTCCTCGACCGCCTCGCGGGCGACGCGGTGCACGCCCTCGATCGTCTGCATCACCGCGAGCGTGTGCGCGAACGTCTCCAGGTACCGCTCCAGCGAACCGGAGTCCGCGGCGTCGCGGAACCATGTGCCGAGCTCGACCGGGTCGTGCGCCGGCAGCGCCCGGTAGCCGAGCTGCTCGGCCAGCTCGACGATCGTGCCGGGGCGCAGCCCGCCGTCCAGGTGATCGTGCAGCAGTACCTTTGGCGCGCGGCGGATGGAGTCGGTGTCGAGAGCGATCGGCATGCTCACACGTTAGCCGTCCGCGGCTGGACGGCTCCGGCGCGCGGCTCGGGACGGTGCGCCCAGCGCCGCCGCAGCGGCTGCTCGACCAGCCGGTAGGACAGCTCGGCGACCGCGACGAGTACGACCAGCCAGGGCAGCAACGCCCAGCCGCCCGGCGCGGGCTGGTGCCCGAACGCGTAGACGAACACGTTCACGGCCAGCATGTTCCACAGGTACAGCCCGTACGACAGCTTGCCCAGGTGCACGAGCGGCGGCCACGACAGCGGCCGCGCGAGCAGCCCGCTCGGCGCGACGACGAGCGCGAGCACGACGAGGACGCTCAGCACGGTGACCTGCGTGTAGCCGTCGGGGTCGAGCGTGTACCGGCGGACCCACTGGTCGTGCAGCGTCGCGACGGTGAGCAGGCCGATCGCGACCAGCCCGAGCACATCCAGCGCCCGCCGCAGCCGCGAGCCGAGCACGCGTCCACCGGTCACGATCGCGATCAGCGCGCCGAACGCGATCTGGTCCATGTGGCTGTCGAAGGAGAAGTTCAGCCGCTGGGCCGACACCCGCACCGAGCCCATGTGCGCGCGGTCGATCCAGGCGCCCAGCACGACGACGGCGCACGCGACGAGCACCGGCGTCCGGGCGCGTCCGAACCGCAGGCCCAGCGCGAGCAGCGCGATGAGCAGCGCCGGCCAGACGAGGTAGAACTGCTCCTCGATGGCCAGCGACCACGACCACTCGAAGTTCTCGCTGATGCGCGGGTACGCGGGCGTGATCTCCAGGAAGTCGGTGACGTACCCGAGCGCGCCGACCAGGCCTGCCCACCAGGTGCGGACGGGGACGCCGGTGGCCAGCAACCACGCCACGCTCACCGCGACGACGGTCGCGAGCGCGGGCATCAGGCGCGCCCAGCGGCGGCGGTAGAACGCGCGGACGCCGATGCGCCCGGTGCGGTCGTGCTCGGCCACCAGGAGGCCGGTGATCAGGTAGCCGCTGATCACGAAGAAGACGCAGACGCCGAACGAGCCCTGCACG
>DASRSS010000328.1:0-6239 GCA_035656335.1 Jatrophihabitantaceae bacterium
GTGCTGGGGCGCCGGGTACTCGGTCATCGCTCACTCCTGTCGGTTCGGCTCAGATGTCGCCGTCTCGCACCGATAAGAGAACGCCGCCTGTTCGGGTGCTCGCTGAGCGAATCCCAGGTGGAACATGAGAAACCACCTGATTGGCTACAGTCACCGGCGATGCTGCCCGAGGAATTCACCGCCGCGATGGCCGCCCGCATGCAGCGGGCGTGGCCGGGCAGCCCCTTCCCGCTCGGCGCGCACTGGGACGGCGACGGCGTCAACTTCGCGATCTGGTCGACGACCGCCACCGCGGTGGACGTGTGCCTGTTCGACTCGTCCGGGCACGAGACGGTCATCCCGCTGGACGACACGACGTTCCACGTGTGGCACGGCTACCTGCCTGGCGTCGAGCCCGGGCAGCGGTACGGCTTCCGCATCGACGGCCCGTACGACCCGTCGCGCGGGCTGTTCCACAACTGCTCGAAGCTGCTGCTCGATCCTTACGCGCGGGCGATCGAGGGCGACTTCACCGATCACCCGTCCGTGTACGCGTCGAACGACCAGGACTCCGCGCCGTACGTGCCGCGCTCGGTGGTGATCCACGACGGCTACCCGTGGGGCGACGACCACCGGCCGAACGTGCCCTGGGACGACACCGTCATCTACGAGCTGCACGTACGGGGCTTCACCATGCAGCACCCAGGCATCCCGCCCGAGCTGCGCGGGACGTATGCCGGCCTCGCGCATCCGGCCTCGATCGACTACCTGACGAGCCTGGGCATCACCGCCGTCGAGCTGATGCCGGTGCACCACTTCGTCACCGAACCCGGTGTGCAGCAGCGCGGCATGCGCAACTACTGGGGCTACAACAGCGTGGGCTTCTTCGCGCCGCACGAGGCGTACGCGTCGCGCAAGGGCAACCAGGTGCGCGAGTTCAAGTCGATGGTGCGCGCGCTGCACGCGGCCGGCATCGAGGTGATCCTCGACGTGGTCTACAACCACACCGCCGAGGGCGGTCCGAACGGCCCGGTGCTGAACTTCCGCGGTATCGACAACGAGTCGTACTACCGGCTCGACCAGGACCCGTCCCGCTACGTCGACTACACCGGGTGCGGCAACACGTTCGACCCGCGGCGCCCCTTCCCGCTGCAGCTGATCACCGACTCGCTGCGCTACTGGGTCACCGAGATGCACGTGGACGGCTTCCGCTTCGACCTCGCGTCCGCGCTCGCGCGATCGCTGCACGACGTCGACAAGCTGTCCAGCTTCTTTGACACGATTCACCAGGATCCCGTTATCTCGCAGGCGAAACTGATCGCCGAACCGTGGGACGTCGGCGCGGGTGGATACCAGGTGGGCGAGTTCCCGCCGCTGTGGACGGAGTGGAACGGCCGCTATCGCGACACCGTCCGCTCGTTCTGGGCGCACGGCACCGACGGCGTGCGCGACCTCGCGTACCGGCTGACCGGCTCGTCGGACCTGTACGGCGACGACGGGCGGCTGCCGTTCGCGTCGATCAACTTCGTCACCGCGCACGACGGCTTCACGCTGCGCGACCTGGTGTCCTACGAGCACAAGCACAACGAGGCCAACGGCGAGGACAACCGCGATGGGACGGACGACAACCGCTCGTTCAACTGCGGCGCCGAGGGTGATCCGGCGCCCGAGGCTGTGGTCGCGCTGCGGCGGCGACAGGCCCGCAACCTGCTGACCACGTTGCTGCTGTCCACGGGCGCGCCGATGCTCGTCGCGGGTGACGAACGCTGGCGCACGCAGCGCGGCAACAACAACGCGTACGTGCAGGACAACGAGATCTCGTGGCTGGACTGGTCTTCGTCCGAACCCGCCGAGGACCTGCTCGAGCTGGCCCGCCGGCTGCTGGCGCTGCGGCGCGCGCACCCGGTGCTGCGCCAGCGCGCGTTCTTCGAGGGCCGACCCGTGGAGGGCGGCGACGGCTGCAAGGACATCGCCTGGTTCCACCCGTCCGGCCGTGAGCTCACCGAGCAGGACTGGTTCGACGCCGGGCTGCGCTCGATCGGGATGTACCTGGACGGGCGCGGGCTGCGCCACCGCGACCGGCGCGGCGAGGTGATCCGGGACGACTCGTTCCTGTTGCTGCTGCACGCCGGCGACCAGTCCGGGACGTTCACCATCCCCGCGGCGCCGTGGGCGTCCGGCTACGAGCTGGTGATCGACTCCGGCTGCCCGGGCGGCGTGCCGGATCCGGCCAGCCGGACGGTCGCGGCCGGCGAGCCGCTGCCGATCGCGGGCCGCACCGTGCTGCTGCTGCGCGTCCTGCGCGACCAACCCCACTGATGATCATGGCCGGAACCCCGTAATCCGGGGGTTCCGGCCATGATCATGGCGGAGCTAGCGGTGGGCCAGAGTGTGCGGCTTCGGGGTTACCGCGGCGAGCAGGCCCTGCCAGGTTCGGGTGTTCATCGCGCCGGTGACGGGCAGCTTGTGCTTGCGCTGGAAGCTGCGCACCGCGGTGCTGGTCCCGCCGGCGTACGTGCCGCTCGCCGACACGTGCAGCACGCTCTGCACCGCGCTGACCGCGGGTCCGTGCGAGCCGCGGTGCAGGTACGCGCCGGAGTACTGGGCGAGCGTCTTGACCTCGGCCGACGCGCCCTTGGGCACGCGCGCCCCGGGGTAGTCCGGGCACGGCGTCGGGTTGTAGCCGGTGTACTTGCTGGCCCAGTTCAGGCCCTTCGCGCGGCACGGACCGTAGTCGGTCGGCTTGACCTTGCCCGTCCAGAACGAGGTGCGCCCGATCGCGCCGTTCCAGGTCAGCGAGATGTGCAGGTGCGTGCGATGGCAGGAGTTGTCGTACGCGGCCTGCGGGGTCTTGGCGCAGTTGTTGTACGGGTCCCACCGGCCGTCCCAGGTACCCCAGATCCGGTTGTCGTAGATCAGGTACATCACGCCGAGGCGGCGGGCGTTCGCGAACTTGTTGCCGGCGCTGTCGGTGGCGAGCAGCCACTTGATCAGCGCGAGCGCCTCCGCGTGCTGCTTCTTGTCGTGGATCGAGGCCATCCAGTCGATGGCCCGGCCCTCGTAGTGCTCACTGACCGAACCGTCGGTGCCGCAGGCGTAGTCCCCGCCGGCGTACACGTCCGGATAGGTGCGGTGCAGGAACGCGATGAGCTCCTTGGTGCCGCGCTTGAACGCGGGCGAGCACGAGTCTTGCGGGACGTACGGCGTCCACTGCGACTCGATGTCCGACGGCAGGTGTGCGGGAGTCCTGGGGAGGGCAACGCGGACGGCGGCGCCGGCCGAGGTGGGGCCGACGACGACGCCGACGAGGGCAGCGGCGGCAGCGAGCAACACGGCGAACGACGACGCAGTGCGGCGCGCCGTGCGGGCAGGGGGGCGGGGCACGGGCGGTAGTCCTTTTGAGCTATTCGGCGGCCGGTCACCACTGGTCCGGGCCCGGTACGCCCTCGTCAGATCGGCCGGCCGCGGCGGATCTTGAGCAGCTCCGCGAGTCCTGAGCCCGGCCCGGCTGCCGGGTTTGCCGATCATCGCGTGCGGGTAGGCGATGCGTCATGGCCGCGAACCCGCCGGGCAGACACGACCTGCCGGCCGATCAGCCCGCTCCCGACAGCCCGACAGACATCCCGAAACCGGGCTGGATGGGCGTGCTGCGGCGCTCGGTACAGCAGTTCAAGCACGACGACGTGACCGACCGCGCCGCCGCACTCACCTACTTCGGCGTGCTCGCGATCTTTCCCGCCGTGCTGGTGCTGGTGGCGATCCTCGGCCTGCTCGGGCACTCCGCCGTGCAGAGCGTGCTGAACAACCTGCAGCAACTGACACCCGGCGGCGTGAACACGTTCCTGCGCACCGTGGTCAAGCAGGTGCAAGGACGCAGCAGCGCGGCGAGCGCGGGCGCGATCGTCGGCGTGCTGATCGCGCTGTGGTCCGCGTCCGGGTACATCGCCGCGTTCATGCGCGCGGGCAACGCGATCTACGGCGTGGACGAGGGCCGTCCGATCTGGCGGACGATCCCGGTGCGCATCGGCGTCACGCTCGCGATCGTGATCATGCTCGTCGCCAGCGCGGTCATCGTGGTGGTGACCGGGCCGGTCGCGGCACAGGTCGGCGGCGCGATCGGGATCGGCAACACGGCGGTGACGGTCTGGAACATCGCCAAGTGGCCGGTCCTGCTGGTCATGGTCAGCCTGATGTTCTCGCTGCTGTACTGGGCCTGCCCGAACGTCAAGCAGCCCGGCTTCAAGTGGATCACGCCCGGCGGCGTGCTCGCCGTGGTCACCTGGCTGATCGCCTCGGGACTGTTCGCCGTCTACGTCTCGTTCTCCGGCTCGTACAACAAGACCTACGGCACGCTGGCGACGGTGATCGTGTTCCTCGTCTGGCTGTGGATCTCGAACATCGCGATCCTGCTCGGCCTGGAGTTCAACGCCGAGAGCGAGCGGCAGCGGATGATCCAGGCCGGCCTGCCCGAGGACGTCGAGCCCTACGTCGAGCTGCGGGACACCGCGAAGCTGGACGACGCGGAGAAGCGGCGCGCGGACGAGGCCGCCCGGCTGCGCCGCCACGCCACCGGCTGATCGCGGATTCGCTAAGCGGACCAGGACCACGTCCGACCGTTGGTGGTACCTTCAGGTCATGAGTGGTACGTACCCGGTGGTGATGGGAGACCGCGGGCGCCTGGTGGTTCCGGCGGAGGTGCGCACCCGGCTGAAGCTGCACGCCGGATCGCCCCTGCTGTTGCTGGAGACGCCGGCCGGCATGGTGCTGGCCACCCGCGACCAGGTGAAGGCGTTCGTCCGCGCTGACCTCGCCGGGCTCGATCTGGTCGGCGAGCTGCTGGCCGAGCGCCGTGCGCAGGCCGCCGCGGACGACGCTGCGTGAACCTCTTCGACTCGTCCGCCCTGCTGGCCTTCTTGCAGGGCGAAAGCGGCGCGGATGCCGTCGAACGCGCCCTTCGGCGGGGTGGACGGTGCAGCGCCGCCAACTGGTCGGAGGTCGCGCAGAAGCTGCTCGCCCATCGCCGCGACTGGGATCTGGCCCGCGGCCTGCTGCTCAGCTATGGCGTCCAGGTCGAGCCGGTACTGACGGAGGACGCGGAAACCGCCGCGACGCTGTGGCGGGAAGGCTCGGGCCTCTCGCTCGCCGACCGGCTGTGCCTGGCGACGGCGCGACGGCTCGGGGCCACCGCCTGGACCGCGGACGCCGCGTGGGGCACAGAGGCGCCGGTGCGCCAGATCCGGTGAGAGGCCTTCAGCCGGTTTGCAGGCTACGGACCTCGAGGCCCTCGGGCTCGATCGCGATGGCCACATCGATGCCGTCGACGACCAGGTCCAGCTGGTAGCGGCCCGGCATCCGACAGGTGATCCGCGCCGACTGCAGCGCGCGGCCGGCGAACTGGGCGAGCATCTTGTTCACGTCAGCGGTCTCGGCAGCCAGCGCCTTCCCGCCGGGCGTGCGCCGGTAGACCCCGACCAGCAACCGCTCGGTCTCGGCGAGTCCCTGCTGGCGTGCCTTGCCGGTCTCCAGCGCGAGCACGCACACCCGCTCCAGGTCGGGCAGCTGGTCGTCGTCCAGCTCTCCCCCGGCCGCCGCGTTGGCCAGCTCGCGGAACGGTGCCTGCCGCTCCGGCGGGAGCGCGCCGGCAAAGGCGGCCGCCGTCTCTGCGACGGCGACCGCCTCGTCCTCGGAGAGCGCGAAGCTCATTCCGGGTCGCTCACTGGTGGTGCTTGCGCTCGGCCTCGGCGAAGATCGCCTCGGCCTCGTGCTCGAAGCTGCCGGTCTCGATCGGGCAGTGGATGCCGCACTCCTTGGGAGCGCCGGTCTCCCACCACCAGCGGCCGGCCCGGTCGTTCTCGCCGAGCTGGATGGGACGGGTGCACGGCGCGCAACCGAAGCTGGTGTAGCCCTTGGCGTACAGCGGGTGGACGGGGACGCCGTTCTCCTCGTTGTACGCGGTGACCTCGTCACCCTCCCAGTCCGCGAGGGCGTTGATCTTCACGATGCCCTCGTGGTCGTGGTCGAGCTCGACCTTCTTGATCGCGGCGCGCGAGGCCCACTGGTCGCGGCGCAGGCCGGTGAACCAGGCGTCGACGCCCTGCAGTGCCTTGACCAGCGGACGGACCTTGCGGATCTGGCAGCAGAGCATCCGCTCCTCGACCGAGTTGCGGAACAGGTTGACGCCGCGCCGCTGCACCATCGCCTCGACCTCAGCGTTGTCCGGCGACAGCACGTCCCACTGGGTCTTCGGGTAGTACGCGCGA
>DASRSS010000329.1:0-18836 GCA_035656335.1 Jatrophihabitantaceae bacterium
TGCGACAGCACCGGGAACGACTCGATGCGTTCGTAGTAGTCGGCGATCCAGTCCACGACCTCGCGGCCGTAGCGCCGGAACTCCTCCGGCGTCATGTGCTTGGAACTCACGACAGGTCTCGGCTGACGTCGTCGCTCACACCATGACCCTAGTCAAGTTCTGAATCCTGAATTCACCGCGCCCCAGCGCGGCCAATTCAGGAATGACCAAGGACGATCGGTGCCCCCGGTGGGATTCGAACCCACACTGGGCGGGTTTTGAGTCCGCTTCCTCTACCAGTTGGGATACAGGGGCTGGCGCCTCGGCAATCCTAGCCAAGCTAGGCTGGACGCCTGCGCTCAGCGCAGTCGTACCGGTCGATTTTCACCTTGAACCTTGGGAGACGCACCGTGGCTGCCGACGATGTCAGTCCGATGCCGGAGCAGGGGAGCGAGCCCGCCACCCGCGTCCTGATCGCCGAGGACGAGGCGCTGATCCGTCTCGACCTCGCCGAGATGCTGCGCGAGGAGGGCTTCGACGTGGTCGGCGAGGCGGGCGACGGCGAGCAGGCCGTCCAGCTCGCCACCGAGCTGGAGCCGGACCTGGTCATCTGCGACATCAAGATGCCGAAGATGGACGGCATCACCGCGGCCGGGCAGATCATGGGCAAGCGCATCGCTCCCGTGGTGATGCTGACCGCGTTCAGCCAGCGGGACCTGGTGGAGCGGGCCCGCGACGCAGGCGCGATGGCCTATCTGGTCAAGCCGTTCGAGAAGCGCGACCTGCTGCCGGCGATCGAGATGGCCATGTCGCGGTTCGCCGAGATCAAGGCGTTGGAGGCCGAGGTCACCGGGCTGCGCGACCGGCTGGAGGCCCGCAAGCTCATCGAACGGGCCAAGGGCGCGCTCATGACCGCGCACCAGCTCACCGAGCCGGAGGCGTTCCGCTGGATCCAGCGCGCCGCGATGGATAACCGCACCTCGATGCGTGCCGTCGCCGAACTCGTCCTGTCCGGGGACGGCGAACCGGGCGGCGAAACGGACAAGGACCGTAAAACCGCGGAGTAACTTGCCTCCCGCGCCCGCTCCGGTCGGTTGAGATTTGGTCACGACCGTGCGGCAGCCCACCCAATGCGTGCCAAGTGGCCTGTCCGTGAGCTAACGTGCGGCGGGTCACAGGACTGGGATGGAGCTCGGCAAGGCGAGCTCCCCAAGGAGGCAAACGCAGTGCGAAATCGTTCATTGGCCGCTGGCGCGGCGCTCATCGCGGCTGCCGCGCTGGCGCTGTCCGGCTGCGCGAGCAAGGGCAACAGCGGCGGCAGCGGCAACAGCAGCAACCCGCCGGCGCCGGCGAACACCGGCACCACCACGCAGGCGTCGGGGCCGCAGCTCAACCCCGTTCTGCCGGCCGGCAAGGGTGGTGCGAAGTGCAGCGGCGTGTCCATCGCCTACATCGGCGCGCTGACCGGCGCGAACGCCGCTCTCGGCATCGCGATCAGCAACGCGGCCGCGCTCGCCGTCGACCAGCACAACGCCAACAACCCCGACTGCCAGGTCGCTTACAAGAAGTTCGACTCGCAGGGTGACCCGTCGATCGCGCCGGGCGTCTCGACCCAGGCGATCAACGAGAAGGACATCATCGGCGTGGTCGGCCTGCCGTTCTCCGGCGAGTCGAAGGCCGTCGGCGCCGCGTTCAACGCGGCCGGTCTGGTGACGGTCTCGCCGTCGGCGACCAACCCGGATCTGTCCAAGAACGGCTGGAAGACCTTCCACCGCGTGCTGGGCAACGACAACGCGCAGGGTCCCGCCGCGGCCTCCTTCATGACGGGCACGCTGGGCGCCAAGAAGGTCTGCGTGATCGAGGACGACTCGGACTACGGCAAGGGTCTCGCCGCGTCTGTGGAGAGCGCGCTCGGCAGCGCGGTCACCTGCACCGACGACGTGAAGACCGGTCAGAAGGACTTCTCGGCGACGGTCAACAAGGTCGTCGCGGCCGCGCCGGACGCGGTCTTCTACTCCGGCTACTACGCCGAGGGTGGTCCGTTCGACCAGCAGCTGCACAGCGCCGGCTACAAGGGCAAGTTCGTCGCGCCGGACGGCGTGAAGGACCCGCAGTTCATCAAGCTGGCCGGTGACGCCGCGGCCGAGGGCGCGTACTTCACCTGCCCGTGTGTCCCGGCTGACGCCAGCGCCACCTTCGCCGCGCAGTACAAGGCGAAGTACGGCACCGACCCGCAGACGTACTCGGCCGAGGCCTACGACGCCGCGACGATCCTGCTGAGCGGCATCGACGCCGGCAACACCACTCGGGCCAAGGAGCTCGACTGGGTGAACAACTACGACGCCGACGGCATCACGAAGCACCTCAAGTTCGACGGCACCGGTGAGCTTGCCGGCCAGCCGGCCATTTGGTCCTACGTGGTCCAGAACGGCCAGATCGTGAAGTACCAGCAGATCGGCGGCTGACGAAAGTCACCGGCACGATCTTCTGACGGTCCGGTTCCCCGGGGACGACCTCCCCGGGGAACCAGGACCGTCGCATCTATTGCGAAAGGACGCTCACCCTTCGTGTCCGCTCTGCCCATGCTCCACGCCTCCGGCACGGTTCTTGCCGGACCCGATTGGATCCATTTCGACACCACCAGCCTCCATCAGCTGTTCTGGGTCGACACCTTCTCCGGACTCACCTACGGCGCCATCTACGCGCTGATCGCCCTCGGGTACACCCTCGTGTACGGCCTGCTGAAGTTGATCAACTTCGCGCACTCCGAGGTGTTCATCTCCGGCGCGTTCGCCGCGTACTTCACGCTGAAGCTCTGTGGCTTCTCGCCCGGACTCGCTTACGCCACCGGGATGATCGGCATCGTCGGCTTCCTGGTTCTCGCCACCGTCGTGGCCGCAGGAGTCTCGTCCGGCGTCGCCCTGTTGGTAGAGCGGGTCGCGTACAAGCCGCTGCGATCGCGCAACGCGCCGTCGCTCGTCTTCCTGATCACCGCGATCGGCGCGTCGCTGGCGATCCAGCAGATCATCTTCGTCTGGCGCGGCGCGAACGCCGAGCCGTCGATCCAGCTGGTGATCCCGCAGCCCGAGCTGCAGGTGTTCTCCGCGACAATCAACAACTTGCAGATCACGATCGTCATCGCGGCGATCGTGCTGATGTTCGTCATCGACCAGTTCATCCGCCGCACCCGCATCGGCCGCGGCATCCGCGCCGTCGCACAGGACCCGACAACGGCCACGCTGATGGGCGTCAACCGCGAGCGGGTAATCATGCAGACGTTCATGATCGGTGGCATCGCGGCGGGCATCGCCGCAAGCTTCTACATCATGTACATCCCGTCGGGCGTGATCTACAACGGCGGCTTCCTGCTGGGCATCAAGGCGTTCGTCGCCGCGGTCCTCGGTGGCATCGGCAACCTGCGCGGCGCGCTGCTGGGCGGGCTGATCCTGGGGCTTGCCGAAACCTACGGCTCGACGCTGTTCGGCAGCGCATGGCACGACGTGGTCGCGTACGTGCTGCTGATCGTGGTGCTGATGTTCCGACCCACCGGCCTGCTCGGTGAGTCGCTCGGAAAGTCGCGCGCATGAGCGCCAACCTCGCCGAGGCGACCACCGGCGCCACCGAAGACCGCCCGGAGCGCCGCCCCACGGTGCTCGTCGCCGCGGGCATCGTCGCCGCGGTGCTCGCCGTCTTCCTGGTGGCCGCAGCGATCACGCTGGCCTTCGACCTCTGGCCCGCACATCTGTTCCACGATGCCGCGAAGGACCGCTCCAACGGCGGCTACGGCGACCTGATCGTCGCCGTCGTCGTCAACCTGGTGATCGCGGCCTCGCTGCTGATGGGCATTTCGCAGCTGATGAAGGATCGGCCTCAGGGCAGGCGCTTCCTCGTGCCCGCCGGCTGGGCGACGCTCGCCATGTGCATCTTCTGGCTGCTGATGGCGCAGAAGGAGTCGGTCGTCATCTGGGCGGCGGTGTTCTTCGTGCTCGCCCTGGTTCCGCTCGGCCTGATGTTCAGCGCTCCGGCCGACCAGTGGTTCGGGCCGGAGTGGACGGCTCCGGCCCATCCGGTCACGCTCGTCCGGGAGCGGTGGAACAGCCTGGGCCGCCAGCAGCAGTGGATGTGGAGCCTGATCGTCGTCGCGGTGATCGTGATCGTGCCGTACATCGGATCGGACGTCCCGCTGTTCGGCCTGATCAACACCGAGCCCGGAACCGACTTCCCGATCTCGCTGTTCAACGCGGCGCGCTACGCGCTGATCGCGATCGGCCTCAACGTCGTGGTCGGCCAGGCCGGCCTGCTCGACCTCGGCTACGTCGGCTTCTTCGCGATCGGCGCCTACGTGGTGGCGCTGTTCACCAGCACCGACTCCGGCATGCAGGTGTTCCACGACCCGAACAACCCGTGGGCGTGGCTCGCCTGCGTCCCGATCGCCATGGTGATCACGATGATCTCGGGCCTCCTCCTCGGCGCGCCGACGCTGCGATTGCGCGGTGACTACCTGGCCATCGTCACGCTCGGCTTCGGTGAGATCGTGCGCTTGCTCGCGGACAACGTGACTCCGCTCAAGGGCAACATCGGCTTCCAGAACATCGCGCGGCCACCGGGCCACCACTCGGACGGAACGGCGATCTTCGCGCAGACGAACGGCAAGCCGTGGTTCTGGCTGACGGTCGGCCTGATCGTGGTCGTGCTGATCTTCGTCGGCAACCTCGAGCGCAGCCGGGTGGGCCGCGCCTGGGTGGCGATCCGCGAGGACGAGGACGCGGCCGAGATCATGGGCGTGCCCACGTTCCGGTTCAAGCTGTGGGCGTTCGTGATCGGCGCATCGATCGGCGGTTTGTCCGGCGCGCTGTTCGCGGGGCAGATCGGCTTCGTAAACAACCAGAAGTTCGACCCGGTCACGTCCATCTTGTTCCTGGCCGCGGTCGTGCTCGGTGGCTCCGGCAACAAGGTCGGCGTGATGGTCGGTGGGTTCCTGATTTCGTACATCCCGGACCGCTTCACCAACATCGCCGAGTACAAGTTCCTGATCTTCGGCATCGCGCTGATCGCGCTCATGCTGTTCCGCCCGCAGGGTCTGCTCGGCGCGCGCCAGCGGTTGCTGACGTACGGCAGGCAGGCCTACCAGGCGCTCACCGGCGGGCCGGAGCGGCTCGACACCGGCGCCGGGGCGATGAGTACCGCGTCCAGTTCCGGCGCGATGGGAGGGCAGGTGCCGTGAGCACGCCACACGAGCACGACCACGCCATCGAGGCGGTCGAGGAGCTGCGCGACATCAAGGCGCACGTCGGTGACGTGCTGATGTCGATGCAGAACGTCACGCTGAAGTTCGGTGGGCTCACCGCGCTGGACGATGTCAGCTTCGACATCAAGCGCGGCGAGATCATGGGGCTGATCGGACCGAACGGCGCCGGCAAGACGACCTGCTTCAACGCGATGACGGGCGTCTACCGGCCGACATCCGGGCAGATCGTGTTCGACGGCACCGCGTTGAAGCGGCAGCGTCGCTACCAGATCACCCGGCTCGGCATCGCGCGCACGTTCCAGAACATCCGCCTGTTCGGCGAGATGACGGCGCTGGAGAACGTGGTCGTCGGCCTCGACGCGCGGCACCGCACCAGCGTGCCAGGGGCGCTCGTCCGCACACCGCGGCACTTCCACGAGGAGAAGTCCGCGGTCGAGCGGGCGATGTCGCTGCTCGAGTTCGTCGGCATCGCCGACCGGGCGGCCGACAAGGCGCGCAACCTGCCCTACGGCTACCAGCGCCGCCTGGAGATCGCGCGTGCCCTCGGCACCGAGCCGAAGCTGCTCTGCCTGGACGAGCCGGCGGCCGGCTTCAACCCCGCGGAGAAGGACCAGCTCATGCAGCTGATCCGGGACATCCGCGACCAGGGCTACACCGTGCTGCTGGTCGAGCACGACATGCGCCTGGTGATGGGAGTGACCGACCGGATCGTGGTGCTGGAGTTCGGGCACAAGATCGCCGAGGGGCTGCCGGAAGAGATTCGTACCGATCCGGCCGTTGTCGCCGCTTACCTGGGAGTTCCCGACGATGGCGCTGCTTGAGCTCACCGACGTCTCCGTCACCTACGGACGCATCCGCGCCCTGCACGGCATCACGATCACCGTCGACGAGGGCGAGATCGTCACGCTGATCGGGGCAAACGGTGCCGGCAAGACGACGACCATGCGGGCCATCTCGGGCATCCGTCCGCTGTCCAGCGGCAAGATCACGTTCGCGGGTGAGGACATCACCAAGCTGCGCGGCGACCTGCGCGTCATCCGGGGGATCTGCCAGGCGCCCGAGGGCCGAGGCGTGTTCCCCGGCATGACCGTCGACGAGAACCTCGACATGGGTGCGTACGCCCGCAAGGACCGCAAGAACCTGCCAGCGGAGCTGGACCGGGTGTTCGAGCTGTTCCCGCGGCTGAAGGAACGGCGCACGCAGTTCGCCGGCACCATGTCCGGCGGTGAGCAGCAGATGCTCGCCATCGGTCGCGCGCTGATGTCCAAGCCGCGCGTGCTGCTGTTGGACGAGCCGTCGATGGGCCTCGCGCCGCAGATCACGCAGCAGATCTTCAACATCCTCCGCGAGATCAACAGCCAGGGCGTGACCGTCCTGCTGGTCGAGCAGAACGCGTCCAAGGCCCTCGCGCTCGCCCACCGCGGCTACGTGCTCGAGACCGGTTCGGTGGTCCTCGAGGGCACCGGGCAGGACCTGCTGAACGACGACCGGGTGCGCGCCGTGTACCTCGGCGGCGAGGTCGCGGCATCGTAGCCAGAACCCCGGGTGGCAGCTAGTGCGCTTACAGCTAGCTGCCACCTGAGGTCCCCGGCAGCGACGCCGGTGTGGATCAGTTCTATGGTGTGTCAGGTCCGCGTGCGAGCCAGCCGGTGGCGTCGCGAATATGGGGAGCTGTGCAGTGTCTCGTGTCAACGTACGGGTGCGCCCTGCGGAGCCCGCTGACGTGCCCGCCCTGGTCGAGCTGACCCGCTCGGCAGACCTGTCCTCGGGCACCTTCAGCGGACGGGCCTTGTTGGACGATCGCGCCGAGCACCTGGCCGAGCGGATCGCGGAGATCCTGGACGAGAACGAGCGGATCCTGCTCGTGGCCGTCGACGACACGACGAGCGCGCCGGTCGGGCTGCTCGTCGCGCGCACCGACGACATCGGGGCGATCGACCTCACGCCCGTCCTGCACGTCACGCACCTGATCGTGCTGCCCAAGCAGCGCCGCCGCGGAGTCGGGCGCACGCTGCTCGCCGCGGCCGTCCACCTGGCCGAGGAACGCGGCGTCGACCGCGTGCTGGCCACCGCGGCGAGCGGATCGCGCGAGGGCAACCGGTACCTGGCGCGGCTGGGCTTCGCGCCGCTGGTAGTGCACCGGATCGCGTCCACCAGCGTGCTGCGCCGCTCGCTCGGTATGTCCGAGGCGCCCGAGCGGATGGCGGTGCTGCGCCGCGCGCGGCTGATCCGCGCACAGCGCGCCGGGCTGACCGCGCGCGCGGCCCGCCGCGGCGCCTGAGCGCCCGTCGTACGTCGCTCCTAGACTTCCCGTCGTGGTGAACCCGGAGCGTCCGACCCTGCTGTTGCTCGACGGCCACTCGCTGGCCTACCGCGCGTTCTACGCGCTGCGCGAGGTCGAGATGTCGACGACCACCGGTCAGCCGACGAACGCGGTGTTCGGCTTCACCTCGATGCTGATCAACCTGCTGCGCGACGAGAACCCGACGCACATCGCGGTCGCGTTCGACGTCTCGCGCCAAACGTTCCGGCTGGAGCAGTTCGCCGAGTACAAGGCCGGCCGCGCGACGACCCCGGACGACTTCAAGGGTCAGGTCACGCTGATCCGCGAGGTGCTCGACGCGCTGCGGATCTGCTCGCTGGCCGTCGACAACTACGAGGCCGACGACGTCATCGCCACGCTCGCGACGCAGGCCGCCGCGTCCGGGCTGCGGGTGCTCATCTGCACCGGCGACCGCGACGCGCTGCAGCTGGTCACCGACGACGTCACCGTGCTGTACCCCCGGCGCGGTGTCAGCGACCTGACCCGGTTCACCCCCGCTGCCGTGGAGGAGAAGTACGGCCTCACGCCGGCCCAGTACCCCGACTTCGCGGCACTGCGCGGCGACCCGAGCGACAACCTGCCGGGCATCCCGGGCGTCGGGGAGAAGACGGCCGCGAAGTGGGTGCGCGAGTTCGGTTCGTTCGACGCGCTCGTCGCCGGGGTCGACACGGTCAAGGGCAAGGTGGGCGACGCGCTGCGCGAGCACCTGGCCGCGGTCATGCGCAACCGGCGGCTCACCGAGCTGGTGCGCACCGTCCCGCTCGAGGTGTCGGTCAGCGAGCTGGCGCGCGAGCAGTGGGACCGCGACCGCGTGCACGCGCTGTTCGACGACCTGCAGTTCACCGTGCTGCGCGACCGGCTGTTCGCCACCGTGTCCGCGCCCGAGCCGGAGGCCGAGCAGGGCTTCGACCTCGCGCTCACCCGCCCGGGCGTCGACGAGCTGGCCCAGTGGCTGGACGAGCACGCGCGCGGCACGCAGCGCGTCGGGCTGGCCTTCCGCGGGCAGTGGGGCCGGGGCGTCGGCACGCTCACCGGCGTGGCGCTCGCGGCGGCGGACGGCGCGGCGGCGTTCGTCGAGCCGGCCGCGCTCAGCCCGGCGGACGACGCGGCGCTGGCCGCCTGGCTCGCCGACGAGTCCGTCCCGAAGGCCGTGCACGACGTGAAGGGCCCGCTGCTGGCGCTGAACCAGCACGGCTGGCGGCTGGCCGGGGTCACCGCCGACACCCAGCTGGGCGGCTACCTGCTGCGTCCGGACCAGCGCTCCTACGACCTGGCCGACCTCGCGCTGCGCTACCTGCGCCGCGAGCTGCGCAGCAACGTGGAGGAGTCCGGCCAGCTCACCCTGGACGGCGGCGTGGAGGAGTCGGACGAGGCTCTGGCCCAGGTCGAGACGCTGCGGGCGGTGGCCGTCCGGGATCTGGCCGACGCGTTCGACACGGAGCTGGAGCGCGACGGCGCCGTCGGCCTCCTGCGCGACCTGGAGCTGCCGCTGACCTACGTGCTCGGCGACATGGAGGCCACCGGCATCGCGGTCGACACCGACGCGCTGCTGGCCCTGCAGAGCGAGCTGGGCGCCGGGGTCAAGGCCGTCGAGCAGGAGGCGCACGCGGTGGCCGGCCGCGAGTTCAACCTCGGCTCGCCCAAGCAGCTGCAGGAGATCCTGTTCGACCAGTTCGGCCTGCCCAAGACGAAGAAGATCAAGACGGGCTACACCACCGACGCCGACTCGCTCGCCGACCTCTACGTCAAGACCGAGCACCCGATCCTGGAGCTGCTGCTGCGGCACCGGGAGGTGGCCCGGCTGAAGACCGTCGTCGACGGACTGCTGCCCCTGGTCGACGACGCCGGCCGCATCCACACCACGTTCAACCAGACCGTCGCGGCCACCGGGCGGCTGTCGTCCACCGACCCGAACCTGCAGAACATCCCGGTGCGGACGGCCGAGGGGCGGCGCATCCGCGAGGCGTTCACCGTCGGGGCCGGCTACGAGTCGCTGATGACCGCCGACTACAGCCAGATCGAGATGCGGATCATGGCGCACCTGTCCGGCGACGCCGGCCTGATCGAGGCGTTCCAGTCGGGCGAGGACCTGCACACGTTCGTCGCGTCCCGGGCGTTCGACCTGCCGCCGGATCAGATCGACGCCGAGCTGCGCCGCCGTGTCAAGGCGATGTCCTACGGCCTGGCGTACGGGTTGTCCGCGTTCGGCCTGTCCAAGCAGCTCAAGATCAGCCCGGACGAGGCGCGCGGGCAGATGGACGCCTACTTCACCCGGTTCGGCGGAGTGCGCGACTACCTGCGCTCGGTCGTCGAGGAGGCGCGGCAGACCGGGTTCACCGCGACGATCCTCGGCCGGCGCCGTTACCTGGACGCGCTCAACAGCGACAACCGCAACCTGCGCGAGATGGCCGAGCGGGCGGCGCTGAACGCGCCGATCCAGGGCAGCGCGGCGGACATCATCAAGCTGGCGATGCTCGGCGTGCACCGCGGCCTGGCCGAGGCCGGCCTCAAGTCACGGCTGCTGCTGCAGGTGCACGACGAGCTGGTGCTCGAGATCGCGCCCGGCGAGCGCGAGCAGGTCGAGGCTCTCGTCCGCGACCAGATGGGCAATGCCTACCGGCTGGACGTCCCGCTGGACGTGTCCGTGGGCGTCGGCCGCACCTGGCACGAAGCCGCCCACTGAATTCCGCGCGCGGGATCAGGCTCGGTGGGCGGCGGTGCGGCGGCGGTAGCCGAGCAGTGCGCCGGCCAGCAGGGCCAGCGCGGCGCCGCCCCCGACCTCGCTCAGCAGCGGCGCGCCGGTGCGCGAACCGTGGCCCGCGTTCACGCCGGTCGGGAGCAGGGCGGGCACGCTCGACGCGGTCCCGATCGGGGCGGCCGAGCCGGACGCCGCGTCGACGCCGAGGGTGGCCATCGCGGACGCCGGCGGGCGGCGGGACGTGGAGATCGCCGAACCGATGCCCAGGCTCGGGCTCGACGACGGCGAACTGGTCGCGGGTGCCGTGGCCGTCGCGGACGGGGCGGCGGCCAGCGCCGGGCCGGCTTGCGCGGCGAGCACGATCACGGCCCCGCCGAGCACGGTTGCGAGCGCAGGAGCCGGACCGAACTGGCTTCGAGTTTGCCGAGCGCGCATGGAGGTCCCCCGAACGGCCCGCGCACGTTCCCCCGCGCGCATCAAAGCGTAAATGTGAGCTAAAGGTTAGCGCAGGCGGCGGCTATTGCAACCGCAGCACGCCGAACGGCCCGGCGGCGGAATTACCGCGCCGGGCCGTTCGGAACTGCCGGAATCCTCGGTCAGCTGCCGTGCACGCTCGAGCGGCGGCGGTAGAACAGCAGCCCCGCGGCCAGCAGGACCAGGGCGGCGGCGCCACCGGCTTCGCTCACCAGCGGGACGGCGGACGAGACGGCTTTACCGGTGTCGGCGCCGGTCGGCAAAGCACCCGGCGCGGTCGCGTGGGCGGCACCCACCCCGGCACCGGGGCTGCTCGCGCCCGGCGCGGCGGCGGCCGACGACGAGGACGGGGCCGCCGGCGGAGGCGCGGCGGTCGTCCTCTTGTGCGTCGGGGCCGAGCTCGGCTTCGCCGCGGCTCCGAAGTGCAGGGCCGAGGACGTGCCGGTCTTGCCGGAGGACGCGTTGAAGCCCTCGTGGCCCTGCACGATGCACTCGACCTTCGTGCAGTCGGTGGAACCGAACTTCGTCCGGAGGGTCAGCGTGACCGTGAATGCGCCATTGGCATCGGCCTTGGTGAATTTCACGTCGTTGGTGTCGCAGCCGTTCGCGCCGGTGGCAGTCGCGGCGCATTCGACAACGACCATGTTCGGGTAATTGGCGGTGAATCCGCTGCCCTTCACCGTGACGTTCTGGCCATTCGTCAACCCGCTGGACGGGGAGACGGTGATGGACGGACCTGCGGCCGAGGCCGGTCCGGCGAAGCCCAGCAGTGCGCCCAGAGCGGCCACGGCGAGCACGGCCGTCGAGGCCAGTGCTTGGCGTGCCCGGCGTTGCGGACGCACCTGGTTGTGCTGCGGATCGGTCATTCGGGTAGCTCCCCTCGCTGCGATTTGCGTTCCCCCACTCGCAATAACGACCATTCGACGAAAACATTAGTCCTTGCGGCAGACGTAGATCGCAGTACCCGGAAACAACGCGCCGCGTAACGGCGACCACTGCCCCCAGATGCCGGTGTGCCCGTCCGGCCACGGCGGCTCGACCAGGTCGACCAGCCGGAATCCGGCCGCAGTCAGTTCGCGTACGCGGTCGCCCAGAGTGCGGTGGTGCTCGACGTACGTGGGCGTGCCGTCGTCGCCGTACTCGACGTACGGCGTGCGGTCGAAGTACGGCGTGGTGACCGTCAGCCCGCCCGGCCCGGGATCGTCCGGGAAGCACCACCGGATCGGATGCGTGGTGGCGAACACCCAGCGCCCGCCGGGGCGCAGCACGCGGGCCACCTCGCGCATGACCCGCGCGGAGTCGGCGACGAAGGGCACCGCACCGAACGCGGTGAACGCGAGGTCGAACGCGGCGTCGCGAAACGGCAGGAACGTCGCGTCCGCCTGCACCAGCGGCACGGTCACGCCGGTGCGGCCGGCGGCGGCGCGGGCGTGCCGCAGCATCCCGGCGGACAGGTCGAACGCGACGGGGTGGGCGCCCTCGCCGGCCAGCCACCGCGAGCACATCGCGGCGCCGCAGCCGACCTCGAGCACCCGCTTGCCGCGCACGTCGCCGAGCAGCCGCGCGTCCTGCTCCCGCAGCGCCTCCGGGCACCAGACGAAGTCGGCGTCGCCGAGGAATTCTCCGTGCTCGGCGTGGTACTCGTCGGCGTCGCCGTCCCACCACCGGCGGTTCGCCCGGACGGTGCTCGGCCCGTCCGCCGCGCGCCGGCCGACGCCCGACGAATGCCCTCCCGAATGCGGAGTCTCGCTCACTCTGCGATCCTCGCAGTCGCCACCGACGAACGAGAGGCAGGTCATGGCGATCCCGCTGCGCACCCGGCTGTTCTGGACGCTCGTGTCGACGCTGCAAGGCCCCTCGATGTACCAGCTGCCGCAGGACCAGGTGCGTGCGGCGAGCGACCGGCGGCGCCGGCTGACCGTGCTGCCCGGCGCATTCGTCTTCGTCGGCGGGACGCACCGCGGCGCCACCGTGCAGGACCGCACCGCGGTGCTCGCGGACGGATCCACCCTGCCGGTGCGCGTGTACCGCCCGCGGGACGCGTCCGGGCCGGTGCCGGTGGTGCTGAACTTCCACGGCGGCGGGTGGACGTCCGGCGACCCGCAGCAGTCGCAGTGGTGGTGCAGCTCGGTGGCCGCCGAGGCCGGCGTCGTCGTGGTGTCCGTCGACTACCGGCTGGCGCCCGAGCACGTGTTCCCGGTGGCCGCCGAGGACTGCTACGGCGCGACGGTCTGGGTGGCCGAACACGCGGACGAACTCGGGGTGGACGCGTCGCGGCTGGCCGTGATGGGGGACAGTGCAGGCGGCAACCTCGCCGCGGTCGTCGCGCTGATGTCCCGCGACCGGTCCGGCCCGGCGATCGCGCTGCAGGTGCTGATCTACCCGGTGGTGGATCTGGCCGCGAGCTATCCGTCCGAGGACGAGAACGAGTTCGCGCCGGTGCTGGCCAAGGCCGACCTCACCGGCGCGACCGGCCTGTACTGCCTGGCCGAGCAGGCGTCCGACCCGTACGCGTCGCCGCTGCGGGCGCCGTCGCACGCCGGCCTGCCGCCGGCGCTGATCCAGACCGCGCAGCACGACCCGCTGCGCGACCAGGGCCCCGCGTACGCGGCGGCGCTGCGGGCGGACGGGGTCCCGGTCCGGCTGACGAACTACATCGACGCGGTGCACGGCTACATCTCGATCCCGGGCGTCGTCCCGGCCGCGCGCCAGGCGCTCGCGGAAACGGTCGACGTGGTGCGCGAGAGCCTGCGAACGACGTCCGCCACCCCCGCGATTTAGCCGTTTTCCGGGGGTCGGAGTAGGCTGGAGCCTGCGTGACACGTCTGTGGCCTCGACATGGAGTAGGCCGCTCGTCGATCCCTCTTCACATCGGTTCGTCGATCAGGGTGTGCGCGCACCGGTTCGACCACCGACTCTAGGAAACCCACTACTCAATGACGTCCACCACCCAAGCCCCGACCACTCCGCAGGTTGCGATCAACGACATCGGCTCGGCCGACGACTTCCTCGCAGCGATCGACTCGACGATCAAGTACTTCAACGACGGCGACATCGTCGAGGGCACCATCGTCAAGGTCGACCGGGACGAGGTCCTGCTCGACATCGGTTACAAGACCGAAGGTGTCATCCCGTCCCGCGAGCTGTCCATCAAGCACGATGTCGACCCCAACGAGGTCGTGTCGATCGGTGACGAGATCGAAGCCCTGGTTCTCCAGAAGGAGGACAAGGAGGGTCGCCTCATCCTGTCCAAGAAGCGCGCTCAGTACGAGCGGGCCTGGGGCACGATCGAGGAGAAGAAGGAGAACGACGAGGTCGTCGAGGGCACCGTCATCGAGGTGGTCAAGGGCGGTCTGATCATCGACATCGGGCTGCGCGGCTTCCTGCCGGCGTCCCTGGTCGAGATGCGCCGGGTCCGCGACCTGCAGCCCTACGTGGGGCGCACGCTCGAGGCCAAGATCATCGAGCTGGACAAGAACCGCAACAACGTGGTGCTCTCGCGCCGCGCGTGGCTGGAGCAGACCCAGTCCGAGGTGCGCAGCGAGTTCCTGAACAAGCTGGCCAAGGGCCAGGTCCGTACCGGCGTCGTGTCCTCGATCGTCAACTTCGGCGCATTCGTCGACCTCGGCGGCGTGGACGGTCTGGTGCACGTGTCCGAGCTGTCCTGGAAGCACATCGACCACCCGAGCGAGGTCGTCGAGGTCGGCCAGGAGGTCACCGTCGAGGTGCTCGACATCGACCTGGACCGCGAGCGCGTCTCGCTGTCGCTCAAGGCGACGCAGGAAGACCCGTGGCGCCAGTTCGCGCGTACCCACCAGATCGGCCAGGTCGTGCCGGGCAAGGTCACCAAGCTGGTTCCGTTCGGCGCGTTCGTCCGCGTCCAGGACGGTATCGAGGGCCTGGTGCACATCTCCGAGCTGGCCGAGCGCCACGTCGAGATCCCCGAGCAGGTCGTCAACGTGGGCGACGAGCTGCTGGTCAAGGTCATCGACATCGACCTGGACCGCCGCCGCATCTCGCTGTCGCTGAAGCAGGCCAACGAGGGCGTCCTCGCCGACGAGCACTTCGACCCGGCGCAGTACGGCATGGAGGCCCAGTACGACGACAAGGGCAACTACATCTACCCCGAGGGCTTCGACCCCGACACGCAGGAGTGGCTGCCCGGTTACGAGGAGCAGCGCGAGGCCTGGGAGAAGCGCTACGCGGCCGCGCGTGAGCGGTTCGAGGCGCACAAGAAGCAGATGGAGGAGGCCCGCAAGGCCGACGCGGAAGCCGCGGCGGAGTCGGGCGAGGCGTCCTCGTACAGCTCCGAGGCGCCGGAGAGCAGCGGCACGCTTGCCTCCGACGAGGCGCTGGCCGCGCTGCGCGAGAAGCTCGCCGGCCGCTAAGCCTCAAGACTGCGCCGAAGGGCCCGGGACCATATGGTCCCGGGCCCTTTGGTTTAGCGTTGCGGCCATGCGGGTGGGACTTACTGGAGGCGTCGGTTCGGGCAAGAGCACGGTCGCTGCGCTGTTGGCCGAACACGGCGCCGTGGTGGTCGACGCGGACGCGATCGCCCGCGAGGTGGTCGCTCCCGGCACGCCCGGCCTGGCGGCTGTGCTGGCTCGGTTCGGCGCTGCCGTGACGGCACCGGACGGCAGCCTGGACCGTCCGGCGCTGGCGGCGATCGTGTTCAACGACGAGTCGGCCCGGCTGGACCTCAACGCGATCGTGCACCCGCTCATCGGCGCGCGTACGGCAGAGCTCATGGCGGCCGCGCCCGCGGACGCGATCGTGGTGCACGACATCCCCTTGCTGGTCGAGGTGAACCTGGCCGAGGCGTTCGACGCCGTCGTGGTGGTCGAGGCCGACCCGCAGACGCGGCTGCAACGGCTCGAGTTGCGCGGACTGTCCGCGGACGACGCCCGCGCCCGGATGGCCGCCCAAGCCAGCGACGAGCAGCGCCGCGCCGTTGCCGACGAGGTCATTGGCAACGACGGCGACCTGGACGCGCTGCGCGTGGAGGTCGACGAGCTGTGGAAGCGGCTCGAGCAACGCCGCGACGCGTCGTCCTGAGCGGGGGGCGGTTTGGAGCGGCGCGAGCCGATCAGATAGAGTCATCGCTCGGTGCACGGCACGAAAGTCAGCCGGAAACCACGCGGACGTAGCGCAGCTGGTAGCGCATCACCTTGCCAAGGTGAGGGTCGCGGGTTCGAATCCCGTCGTCCGCTCGAGGCACCGCCTCCCGGCCCGATCTCGCGCCGCTGAGGTGGGCGGGACTGACGATTTCCGCACAGTGGCGGCGTGGCCGAGTGGCTTAGGCAAGGGCCTGCAAAGCCCTGTACGCGGGTTCGATTCCCGCCGCCGCCTCGCAGTCGAGACAACACCGGAACTCCGGTGCAGATAAGGGCGATTAGCTCAGTGGGAGAGCACTACCTTGACACGGTAGGGGTCACTGGTTCAATCCCAGTATCGCCCACCAAACGTTCGGCGGCAGCCCGGTTGATCTTGCTCAGCGCGGACGCCAGGTGCTTGCGTTCGATCCCGGACAGCCCGGCCGTGAGGGCCGCTTCGATGGCGTCGCGTTCGCGTTCCACCGCCCGCTGCAGCGCGCGGCCGGCGTCGGTGAGCCAGAGCCGCACCAGCCGGTTGTCGTGTTCGTCCGCGCGCCGCACCAACAACCCCTGCTTGCCGAGCACCGTCGCCGTCTTCGTGACTGCGGGCGTGCTGACACCGACCGCCTTGGCGATCTCGCCCGGAGTCTGACCGTCCCGCTTCCACAGCTGGGCGAGCAGGTGGTCCTGCCCAAGCCGTAGCCCGTGGCGGCGCAACGCCTGGTCGGTGGCCGCGCGGACGGACTTGCTCGTCGCCCCGTACAGGTCCAACAGATCGGCCATTGGACGGCGCTCCTTCGCCTTGACCCAGCATTCGTTAACCCGTTAACGTTCTTAGGTCGTTAACCCGTTATCGATTGGATTGCTGATGATACTGGTGACCGGTGCGACCGGGCATGTGGGACGTGAGCTCGTCGGCCAGCTCGTCGACGCTGGCGAGCGGGTGCGCGTGCTGGTGCGCGACCTCGACCGCGCCGCGACGCTCCCGGCGTCGGCCGAGCGGGTGGTCGGCGACCTGATGGACGCGGACTCGCTGGCGGCCGGGTTCGACGGCACCGACCGGCTGTTCCTGCTCGTGCCGGGCATCGCGCACGACGGCGCGGTCAACGCGCTGGCCGCCGCGCGCTCGGCCGGCGTGCGCAAGATCGTCTACCTGTCCACCTACGCCGTCGCGATCGAGCCGATGCCCGCAATGGGGCGCTGGCACCACGAACGCGAGCAATTGATCGCCCAGTCGGGCATCCCGGCTACGTACCTGCGCCCGTGCGGGTTCATGACCAACGTGCTCGACTGGCTGCCGACCGTGCGTGCCGGCGGGTATGTCCTGGACCCGGTCGGACCTGGACGCGCGGCGCTGATCGACCCGTTCGACATCGCGGCCGTGGCAGCACTGGCGTTGACCGACGACGTGCAGCGCGGAACCGCCTACACGCTGACCGGCGCGGAGCCGCTCACGCTCGCCGAGCAGGTCGCCGTCGTCAATGCCGTCGCCGGCGTCGACATCACAGTCCGGGAGGTGACCACCCCGGAGGAGGCCGTGCGGTTCCGCTATCCGGACGGTGCGCCGACCGCACTCGCCGCTGCGATCGTCGAAGGGCTGCGGCAGATGCGCGCCGACACTGAAGGGTTCCGGACGGACACCGTGCAGCGCCTGCTGGAACGGCCGCCACGCTCCTTCGCCGACTGGTGCAGCAGGAACGCCGGCGCGTTCCGCGAGGCGATAGCGGTCGCGCAGGCCGGGGCATCGGCGACGCACTGACAGCTGAGGGTGCATGCTGATCGCATGCCGTCAGGTCGCCGTGGCGTTCCGCCCCGCGCGCGGTGGACTCCGCTGCTGCGCGGCCGGGCCAAGGAATGCGAAGTCCTCGACACGCAGCTGCAGCGGGTGGCGGACGGACACAGCGGCGTCCTCGTGCTGCGCGGCGAGGCGGGCATCGGCAAGTCCGCGCTGCTGGACTACGCGGCCGAGCGCGCGGCGCAGTGCGAGATCGCGCGCGCGATCGGCGTCGAATCGGAGATGGAACTCGCGTACGCGGGCTTGCACCAACTCTGTGCCGCGCTGCTGGACGGGACGAACCTGCAGCCGGCACAGCACAACGTGCTGCGCGTCGCGTTCGGGCTGCAGGAGGGCAGCACACCCGAACCGCTCGCGGTCGCGGTCGCCGTGCTGAACCTGCTGTCGGCGGCCGCCGAACCGCAACCGCTGATCTGCCTGATCGACGACGCGCAGTGGCTCGACCGGGCGTCGGCGCAGGCGCTGGCGTTCGTCGCGCGCCGGCTGGCGGCCGAGCGGATCCTGATGATCTTCGCGGTACGCGAGCCGGTCGAGCTGCCACAACTGGCGGGGTTACCGGAACTGCAAGTCGACGGGCTGCCGGACAGCGAGGCGCGCCTGCTGCTCGCGTCGGGGATTCCGGGTCGCGTCGACGAGCGTGTGCGGGACCGGTTCGTGGCCGAGACGCGCGGCAACCCGCTCGCGCTGCTGGAACTGCCGCGCGGGCTCAGCCCGGCCGACCTCGCCGGCGGGTTCGCCATCCCGGGCGGCTCGCTGACCGGACAGATGGAACAGCTCTTCGCGCGGCGGGCCGAATCACTGCCGTCCGAATCACAAGACCTGCTGCTGCTCGCCGCGGCCGATCCGCTCGGCGACGTGACGCTGCTGTGGCGCGCGGCCGAGCGGCTCGGCATCGGGGCGGACGCGGCCGCACCCGCCGAGGAGTCCGGCCTGGTCGAGATCGGGCTGCGGGTGCGCTTCCGCCACCCGCTGGTCCGCTCGGCCACCTACCAGGGCGCCTCGCCCGCCGCGCGGCAGCGCGTGCACCGCGCCCTGGCCGAGGCGACGGATGCCGATGCCGACCCGGACCGGCGCGCCTGGCACCGGGCACAGGCGACGGCGGGCCTGGACGAGACCGTCGCCGCCGAGCTGGCGAACTCGGCGGCCCGCGCGCAGCGGCGCGGAGGAGCGGCGGCCGCGGCCGCGTTCCTGCAGCGCGCGGCCGAACTCACGCCCGATCCCGCGCT
>DASRSS010000330.1:0-20575 GCA_035656335.1 Jatrophihabitantaceae bacterium
CGGACTCCGGCCACCGCGCCCGCCGCCGCGAGCAGCAGGACGAAGGCGGCTGCGCTAAAGCCGCGCGCCGACACCGTGGTGCCGCCGCCACAGCGCGACGCCGCCGATGCCGAGCAGTGCGGCGAGAGCGGCGCCCCCGACCGCCGCGTAGAGCGCGACCGGGTTGCCCGCCCCCACGCCGTGATCGCCGGTGTCACCGACTGCGACACCGACCGAGTCGGCGAGCGGCGACGGCGAGGCGGTCACCTGCACCGCCGCGACGCCGGAACTCTGCACGTCAACGACCCGGACCGTGCTCGGGCTCGGGCTGCGCGTGACGGTGCTGGTCGTCACCGCGCCGGGCACGTGCTCGACGACGGTGTGGGTGCTGGTGGCCGGTGCCGGCGCGACCGTCGTGACCGCCACGGGCGCGGGCGCGGCGACCGTTTTCGTGACGACCGCGCGCGGCGTGGTCACGGCAGGCGCGGGCGGCGGCGCGGCGGCCGGCAGCGCGCAGCCGTTCGCGAGGATCTGAGCACCGGTCGAGCCGCCGAACACGGTGGTCAGGTTCTTGCCCGGGTACGTGTGCTGCGTGCTCTTCACGTAGTACGTGAACGACGGGATGATGTCGTCCGCGTGGTTGCCGTGGCCGGCGTGCGTGACGGCGTTCGTGCTGACGGTGATCGGCACCCAGCCGTTCTTCGCGCTGGCTGGCGGCGTGGCGTGGCACAGCGTCACCTTGCCGTTGTGCGGCGGCGGCGCGGCCGTCGCGGCGGCGGCCATGGCAACGCCACCGGTCACGGTCGTGATGATCGCGACCGGGAGCAGCACGCCCGCGCGACGGAATGCGCTGAGCCCGCTGCGCCGCCCCGGTTCGCGCGCAGGTCCTGGATCTTGTGCAGATCTCGGATTTTGCGCAGTGCCGATCATGGGTCCCCCCTCAAAGGACATGTACAACCCTCCGCTTAGCGCGGGGGCTACCCGTCAGTAGGGGTTGGCAAACAACGCCGATCGCACGCGGAGTTCGAATCGGAACTAATCAGACATTGCGGACATCAGCTGGGGAGCATCGGCAGCAGCGGACGCTCCCGCGGTGGCACTGCGGGAAGCGAACCGCCGGTCGGGCCCATCTGGATGTCGGTGCCCAGATTCGAGCACACCCCGCAGTCGAAACATGGCGTCCACCGGCAGTCGTCCTGCTCGAACTCGCCGAGCGCGTCCTGCCAGTCGTCCCAGAGCCACTGCTTGTCCAGGCCCGAGTCGAGGTGGTCCCAGGGCAGCACCTCGTCCGCGTCGCGCTCGCGGGTCGTGTACCAGGCAACGTCGACGGGTTGCCCCGCGAACACCTCGGCGGCGCGGTCCATCCAGCGCTGGTAGGAGAAGTGCTCGCTCCAGCCGTCGAAGCGTCCGCCGTCGCGCCACACCGCCTCGATCACCGCGCCGACCCGTCGGTCGCCGCGGCTGAGCAGTCCTTCGACGAGCGACGGCTCGCCGTCGTGGTAGCGCATGCCGACGTTGCGGCCGAGCGACTTGTTCTCGGCTATCGCGGCGCGGAGCTTGCGCAGCCGCGCGTCAACGGTGGCCGGATCGGTCTGCGCCGCCCACTGGAACGGCGTGTGCGGCTTGGGCACGAAGCCGCCGATCGACACCGTGCAGCGGATGTCCTTGGAGCCCGACGCCTCGCGTCCGGCGCGGATCACGTCGTGCGCCATCTCGGCGATCTCGAGGACGTCCTCGTCGGTCTCCGTGGGCAGGCCGCACATGAAGTACAGCTTCACCTGGCGCCAGCCGTTGGCGTACGCGGTGGAGACGGTGCGGATCAGGTCTTCCTTGCTGACCATCTTGTTGATCACGCGCCGCAGCCGTTCGCTGCCGCCTTCGGGCGCGAACGTCAGGCCGGAGCGGCGGCCGTTGCGCGACAGCTCGTTGGCCAGGTCGATGTTGAACGCGTCCACGCGGGTGGACGGCAGCGACAGGCTGACCCGGTCGTCCTCGTACCGGTCGGCGAGCTGCTTGGTGATCTCGCCGATCTCGGAGTGGTCGGCGCTGGACAGCGACAGCAGGCCGACTTCGTCGAAGCCGCTCGCGCGCAGTCCCTGCGTGACCATCGCGCCGATGCCCTCGATGCTGCGCTCGCGCACCGGGCGCGTGATCATGCCGGCCTGGCAGAACCGGCAGCCGCGCGTGCAGCCGCGGAAGATCTCCACACTCATCCGCTCATGCACCGACTCGGCCATCGGCACGAGCGGCGTCCTCGGGTACGGCCACTCGTCCAGGTTCATCACGGTGTGCTTGCTGATCCGCGCGGGCACGCGGTCGCGATTCGGTACGACCCGCTCGATGCGTCCGTCCGGCAGGTACGTCACGTCGTAGAAGCGTGGGACGTAGACCCCGCCGGTCTCGGCGAGTCGCAGCAGCAGTTCGTCGCGGCCGCCGGGCCGTCCTTCGTCCTGCCAGCGGCGGTGGAGGTCCGTGATTGTGCCGACGATCTGCTCGCCGTCGCCGAGCACGGCCGCGTCGATGAAGTCCGCGATCGGCTCGGGATTGAACGCCGCGTGACCGCCGGCGATCACGACCGGGTGCGACTCGTCGCGCTCGGACGCGTGCAGCGGCACGCCCGCGAGGTCCAGCGCGGTGAGCAGGTTCGTGTAGCCCAGCTCAGTGGAGAAGCTGATGCCCAGGAAGTCGAAGGCGCCGACCGGGCGGTGGTTGTCCACGGTGAACTGGCTGATGCCGTGCTCGCGCAGCAGCGCCTCCATGTCCGGCCACACGGCGTAGGTGCGCTCGGCCAGCGCGTCCGGGCGCTCGTTGATCACCTCGTACAGGATCTGGTTGCCCTGGTTCGGCAGGCCGACCTCGTACGCGTCCGGGTACATCAGCGCCCAGTGCACGGCGACGCTGTCCCAGTCCTTGCTGCGGGCGTTCAGCTCACCGCCGACGTACTGGATCGGCTTGCTCACACGGGGCAGCAGCGCTTCCAGCTGCGGGAACAGGGATTCAGGCGCGGTAGTCACGATGCCCCATGCTACGTCCCGCCTTTCCACCTTTCAGCGGGACGAAATCGGCCCGCCAGCACCGCTGAAAGGTGGAAAGCGGGTCTGGGAGGATCGCGGGCGTGCGTGCCGTCCCGCCCCAGTTGCTGTTGCTCGGCAGCATCGGGTCGGTCCAGTTCGGCTCGGCGTTCGCGGCGAAGCTGTTCGACCGCGCCGGACCGGGCGGCGTGGTGTTCCTGCGGCTGTGCCTGTCCGCGATCATCCTGCTGGCGGTGTCGCGTCCGACCCTGCGCGGACGGACCCGGACGGACGTGGTCGCCGCGATCGCGTTCGGGCTCGTGCTCGGCGGCATGAACTGGAGCTTCTACGAGGCGCTGGACAGGCTGCCGCTCGGTGTCGCGGTCACGATCGAGTTCCTCGGTCCGCTGTCGGTGGCCATCGCCGGATCACGCCGCGCGGTCGACCTGCTCTGGGTCGCGCTGGCCGGCGGCGGGGTCGTGCTGCTCGCGCTGCGCGGCGACAAGCACGGTGTGACCGGCCTCGGCGTCGGCCTGGTGCTGATCGCCGCGAGTTGCTGGGCCGGCTACATCCTGCTGTCGAAGCGTGTCGGCGCGGCGTTCGCGCAGTTGGACGGGCTGGCGATCGCGCTCGGTGTCGGCGCGGTGCTCGTGGTGCCCGTGGGGGTCGTCGAGGGCGGCTCCGCGCTGGGCGAGCCGGCGGTGCTCGGCGGCGGCCTGCTGGTCGCGCTGCTGAGCTCGCTGATTCCGTACTCGCTCGAGATCATCGCGCTGCGCCGGATGCGCCCGTCCGTGTTCGGGTTGCTGATGAGCCTGGAGCCGGCGATGGCCGCGACCGCGGGTGTGCTGGTGCTCGGCGAGACGATCAGCCCCGTGCTCGTACTGGCCATCGCGATGGTGATCACCGCGAGCGTGGGCACCACGTTGAGCGCGCGCGAGCAGCCGGTTCCGCAGGTGCTGGATTAGTCGGACGCGCGGCGCACGGCCTGCAGCAGGCCGATCGCCAGGCCCTGCGCGAACATGGACGAGCCGCCGTACGAGACGAACGGCAGCGGCAGGCCGGTGACCGGCATCAGGCCCAGGTTCATGCCGATGTTCTGGAACGCCTGGAACGCGAACCAGCACACGATGCCGACGGCGACCAGCCGGCCGGCGCGGTCGGCCTCCCTCGCGATCTTCAGCCCCCGCCAGCACAAGAGCGCGAACAGCGCGATGATCACGCTGCCACCGAGCAGGCCGAACTCCTCCCCGGCGACCGAGAACACGAAGTCGGTCTGCTGCTCCGGCACGAAGCCGCCGTTGGTCTGCGGGCCATGGAGCAGCCCGGTGCCGAACAGTCCCCCGTTGGCGATCGCGATGTGCGCCTGCGTGATGTTGTACGCGGCGCCCTGCGGGTCGTGCGACGGGTCGGTGAACGCACTGAACCGGGCCAGCTGGTAGTCCGCGAGCAGGCCGGCCTTCACCACCACGATCGCGACCACGACCGTGAGCAGGAGCAGCCCGACCGTCCACCGCGCACGCACACCCGCCGCGACCAAAACGCCGAACGCCGCCGCGGCGAGGACCATCGCCGAGCCGAGGTCCGGCTGCAGCAGGATCAGCACGAGCGGCAGGGCGACCAGCCCGATCGCCAGCAGCACGTCGGACGCGTGCGGCGTCTCGTCGACGCGCTCGGCGACGAACTGCCGGCGCATCACGCGTTCGTGCGCGCGCTGCGTGAACAGCACCGCCATCCCGACGATCATGCCGAGCTTCATGAACTCGGCCGGCTGGATCTCGAAGCCGCCGCCGAGCCGGATCCACGCGTGGGCGCCGTTGATCGTGCTGCCCACCGCGAACACCAGCAGCAGCCCGAGCACGCTCGCCACGTACACGATCGGCCCGAACAGCCGCAGCAGCCGGGCGTCGAACCGCGAAGCCCCGAACATCAGCGCGGACGCGATCGCGAGGTTGACCAGATGCCGGTAGAGGTAGGCCTGCGGGTCGCCGCCGGACGCGCGCTGCAGGTCCCGGGTCGCCGCCCACACCAGGACGGCGCCGATCAGCGCGAGCGCCAGTGCGGACGCGTTCAGCAGCCGGTCGTAGCCACGGCCGCGTTGCAGCGGCCGGGCGTACGGAGTCAGCACGAACGGGTCGCGCGGATTGCGCGCGGTCAGCGTCATTGCTTCTTCGCGCCCATGATGTAGTCCCAGATGCGCTTGAGCATCGGGCCGGCGGCGGTCGCGCCGGTGCCGGCCTGCTCGACCATGCCGACGATCACGTACTTGGCGTGGACGTTGCCGTGCTTGTCCTTGCTGGTCGGACCCCACGACGCCAGCCACGAGGTGTCCTTCTGGCCGAACACCTCGGCGGTGCCGGTCTTGCCGCCGATCTTGTTCTGGTACTTCGAGCCGATGTACGCGAACGCGCCGGACACCGCCCAGCCGCGCGAGAAGCTCAGCGAGTTCGCGATGTAGTTGAACAGCTTCTGGCTGACCGGAACGCGGTTGCGCACCTTCGGCCGGATGGTGCGCACGACCTGGCCCTGCGCGTTCTTGACGGCCTGACCGATCGTCGGCTCGTAGATCTTGCCGCCGTTGAACATCGCCGAGTAGGCGACGGCCAGCTGCAGCGGCGACAGCGTCGTTTCCCCTTGCCCGATAGCCATGTCGGCGTTGTCACCGGCGCGGTAGCGCCATCCGTCGGTGCAGTTCTCGGACGCCAGCTGGGTCAGGTACGCGCGGTCGGACGCGTTCGCCACATTCTTGTAACCGGACCGCGCCTCGGCGCAGTACGTCTGCTTGTTCGCCTGCCAGCGGGCCTGGCGCGTCTCGCGGTCGGCGTACGAGCCGGCGGCCTGCTCGTCGGCGGGCAGGTCGATGCCGGGCTTGGTGCCGACTCCGTAGTCGGCCGCCATGCGCTGCAGCCACTCGTGCGGCTTCTTGCCGTGCGCGATGCGGGCCTGGTCGGCGTAGTACTCGTTCGCCTCCGGGACGTAGAAGAACGTGTCGCACGAGTAACCGAGAGCGTTCTCCAGGTTGATGTCGCCGAGCACCTCGGAGTCGTAGTTGGTCTTGACGCGTCCGTCGATGGTCACCGATCCCGGGCAGCCGTACAGCGAGGTCGTGTTGATCTCGTGGTGCATCACCAACGACGAGGACGTGATCAGCTTGAACGTCGAGCCCGGCGCGTACTGCCCGGCGATCGCGCGCCCCAGCAGCGGGTCGTTCGCGCTCGGCGCGGTGAGCTTGGCGTAGTCGGCCTGCGAGATGCCGCCCACGAACTCCTGCGGGTCGTAGGTCGGGTAGCTGGCGGCGGCCACGACCCGTCCCGTGTTCGGGTTCATGACGACGACCGCACCGGACGTGGCCGGCATGCCCGCCCTGCGCGAGTCGGTGATCTGCTTCGCGAGCGACTGCTCGGCCACCTTCTGCAGGTTCAGGTCGAGGCTGGTGACGAGCGTGTCGCCCTGCTGCGGCGGCACGTACTTGCCCGCGCCCACGGCGTAGCCCTGCGGGTTCAGCTGCAGCACCTGCTTGCCGTCCACGCCGCGCAGCACCGAGTCGTACTCCGCTTCGAGCCCGGTGCGGCCGATCGTGTCCGCGTCGACCAGGTTCGGGTTCGCCTTCTTGTCCGCCTCGGTGATCTCGCCGGTGTAGCCGAGCACGTGCGCGGCCAGCGAGCCGTACGGGTACTCGGGCATCGTCACGGTCTGCACGGCCACACCCGGGAAGTCCTCGCGGTGCTCGCCGATCGCGAGCACGGCCCGCTCGGACGCGGTGGTCGTGACCGGCACCGGCTGGTACGGCTCGCCCGTCCAGCACGGCTGCGAGACAGTGGGCGAGCAGGGCGTGATCTCCCGCGCGAGCTGCTTCGCCGTCGTGCCGAGCAGGTCGGCGAGCTGGGTGAGCACCGCGTGGCCGTGGTCGGGCAGGCCCTGCAGCGTCTCCCGGTCGACCGTGATCTCCTGGGCGGACGTGTTCTGCACCAGCGGACGGCCGTGCGCGTCGACGATCAGGCCACGCGGCGCGGGCACCACGATGTCGCCCTCGTGCAGCCGCCCTGCGGTCTGCGTCGGCTTGTGCGGATCGAGCAGCTGCACGTAGTAGAGCCGGCCGAGCAGCGTGATCATCATCGACGTCACGAGCACGACGATGATCGCGAGCCGGCGCGCGCCGGGCGGCCGGTAGCGGAAACCCGTGGGGCGGCGCGGCTCAACCACGGCGGCCGGCCAGCAGCAGTTCGTCGGTGGACGCGCGCGGCGCGCGCAGCTGATCGGTGTGCAGGAACCGTCGTGCCAGCGGCACGAGCAGCAGCGCGAGCAGCGCGTCGGCGATACCCGCAGGCACGACGTGCACGAGACCGCTGCCGACGCTCGCGCCGTCAGCGTGCACCACGGCGAGCAGGACGGATCCGGCCAGGCTCGCGAGCGCGCACACGATCGCGGCCGCGGCCGCGTCCCGGCGCACGCTGTGCCGGTCGGCGAGCAGCCCGCACGCCAGCCCGACGCCGAGCCAGCACAGCGCGAGCACGCCGGCCGGATGCGTAGAGCCGAGGTCGGCCAGCAGCCCGGCGACGAAGCCGAACGCCATGCCGGAGCCGGGACCGTCGACGAGGGCGACGGCGGCGACCAGCACGGCCGGCAGGCTCACCGGCACCGGCCCGGCCCACGGCCCGATCACGGTGCCCTGCAGCAGCAGCGCGGTGAGGATCGCGGCCAGGCCGGCCGCCGCGCGCGCCCGGGTCACCGCGAACCCCCGGCGGCGTCGGTGGTGGCCGCGTTGTCGAGCACGATCACGCCGACGAGGTCCAGCGAGCTGGGCGACGTCGTCGGGCGCACGGTGGCGGTCGTGGTGCCGTCCGTGGACGCGTGCACGGAGCTGAGCGTGCCGATCGACAGACCGGGGACGAAGCTGGTCGCGCTGCTGGGCCCGGTCACCAGTTTGTCGCCCGCTCGCAGCGCGGCCTTCGGGTTGAGCGGCACGAACGTGAAGCCGCTGGCTCCGTGCCCGGTCGCGAGGCCCACCTCGCCGTTGCGCAGGTCGCGCGCGCCGACGCCGCTGCCCGGGTCGGCGGCCAGCAGCACGACGGACGAGGACCGGTCGGCGTGCAGCACGCGCCCGACCAGCCCGTACCCGTCGGTGACGCTCTGGCCGGCGCGCACGCCGCGATCGGTGCCGACGTTCAGGGTGGCCGTCCAGTCGAAGCCGTCCGCGGAGCCGAGCGCGATCACCCGCGCGGGCAGCACGCGGTAGCCCTCGGACGTCGCCGCCGCCTGCAGCGCGGTGAGCTGGCGCTGGTCCGTCCGCGCCGCACGGTCGGCGGCGAGCTTGCCGCGCAGCTGCGCGTTCTCGTGCTCGAGCCGGCCGATCGTGCCCTTGTTCGTGCCCGCGGTCGGCAGACCCTCGACGAAGCGGCGCACCGGGCCGAGCATGGCGTCGGTGCCGCGGTAGAGCGCGCCGAGCGTGCCGCGCACCCCGTTGTGCGAGGCGCGCAGGCTACCGCCGCCGACGTCCAGGGTGAGAAAGCACAGCGCGAGAACCGCGAGCACGATCGCGGCCGTCCGCTGCCTGGAAGTCAGCCGCCGCACGGCTCACCTGCGACGGCCGTCGACGACGACCTTCTGCAGCTGCTCGAAGTGCTCGACCACCGTGCCGGTGCCGAGCACGACCGAGTCCAGCGGGCGGTCCGCCACGAGCACCGGGATGCCTAGCTCGTGCTGCAGCCGCGCGTCCAGCCCGCGCAGCAGGGCTCCGCCGCCGGTGAGCACGATGCCGCGGGTGACCAGGTCGCCGGCGAGCTCGGGCGGGCAGCGGTCCAGCGTGGTGCGCACCGCGGCGCTGATGCGGCTCAGCGGCGCGTCCATCGCCTTGCGCAGCGCGTCGGCGGACACCGTGACGTTGCGCGGCAACCCGGTGCCGACGTCGCGGCCGCGGATCTCCGCGTTGCGCGCGCCGGCGGTCGGGAACGCCGAGCCGACCGAGATCTTCAGCTCCTCGGCGGTGCGCTCGCCGATCAGCAGCGAGAACTCGGCGCGGATGTAGTCGACGATCGCCGCGTCCAGCGCGTTGCCGGCAACCCGCATGCTGGTGGCGGCGACGATCCCGCCGAGCGCGAGGATCGCCACCTCGGTCGTCCCGCCGCCGATGTCGACGATCATCGAGCCCTGCGGCTGGTTGACCGGCAGCCCGGCGCCGATCGCGGCCGCCATCGGCTCGGAGATGATGTGGACGCGCCGCGCGCCGGCCGCGTACGCCGACTCGCTCACCGCGCGCTGCTCGACGCTGGTGATCCCGGACGGCACACACACGACCACGCGCGGCCCGGTGAACGAGCCGCGCCGGCGCAGCACCTTGCGGACGAAGTAGCGCAGCATCTCGGCGGTGACGTCGTAGTCGGCGATCACGCCGTCCTGCAGCGGGCGGACGGCCCGGATGTGGCCGGGCGTGCGGCCGATCATCCGCTTGGCCTCGACGCCGACCGCGACGACGGAGTTGGTGCTGGTGTCGACCGCGACCACGGACGGCTCGTCCAGCAGGATGCCGCGACCGCGCGCGTACACAAGGGTGTTCGCCGTCCCGAGGTCGATCGCCAGGTCGCCGCCGAGCAGGTCGCCGCCGCGCTGGGACACCAGCGACAGGCGAGCCAGCGGGGGAAACGTCACGGCGGTCGACCTTCTACGCGAACACGATTGCAGCGGGACTGCGCTGATCGTATGGGCGTACAGCGGCCAAACACGGTTGCGACTCGCGGGACCGGCGTGGCAGATGTGACGACTGAGGTTAAGCGGCTCAGCCGCCTCTCACCGGTGATCAACAGCAGGTCGTGGCTGCCCCGGCGGCCACTTCGCGCTCTTGATGAAAAGCGACGGTGTGTTGATCAGCTGCCGAGGGCGGGGAACCAGAGGCCGATCTCGCGGGCGGCCGACTCGGGCGAGTCCGAGCCGTGCACCAGGTTCTGCTGGACGGCCAGCCCCCAGTCGCGGCCCAGGTCGCCGCGGATCGTGCCCGGTGCCGCGGCCGTCGGGTCGGTGGCGCCGGCGAGCGAGCGGAAGCCCTCGATCACCCGCTGGCCCTCGGCGACGAGCGCCAGCACCGGACCGGAGCTCATGAACTCCACCAGCGGCGCGTAGAACGGCTTGCCCTCGTGCTCGGCGTAGTGCTGGGCCAGCAGCGCCTCGTCGGCGGTGCGCAGTTCGAGCGCGGCGATCCGGTATCCCTTGGCCTCGACCCGGCGCAGGATCTCGCCGCACAGGCCGCGCCGCACGCCGTCCGGCTTGACCAGGATCAGGGTGCGCTCGAGCTGTTCAGTCATGCCAGCGAGACTAGTGGGGCCGTTCAGGAGACCAGCAGCCGCCAGCCGCCGGGCGTCCCGACCAGCTCGTGCCGCAGCGAGAGCAGGTAGCCCCAGATCGCGGCGAAGATCGCGCCGACGACGAACATGGCGGGCAGCAGGATCCCGGTGAGGACGAACAGCAGCTGCAGCACCGAGCCGACGCCGATCCCGAACGGACGGCGTACCAGCCCGGCCGCGACGATCATGAGCACGGCCAGCGCGACGAGTATCAAGGTCCGGGTGAGACCCAGCCCGGTGGTGAACGCGATGGCCCGCGGGACCAGCAGCGTGACCACTGCCTCCAGGCCGAGGATGCCAGCCAGTGCGCCGCGGGTCGCCTTGTTCGCGCGCACCGCGCGCTCGGCGAGCTGCTCGGGCGTCGGCTCTTGGTACGGCTCCTGGTACGGCTGCTGCGCGTCGGTGCCCGGCTCGTTCGTCGGCTCGCTCACGGGGCGCCGCCGAGCAGGGTGCGGGCCTCGCCCGCGGTGACCACCGACCCGGTTACCAGCACGCCGGAGCCGCTGAGGCCGCCGGCGACAGAGTCTTCTTCGGCTAGGCGCACCGCGGCCTCGATCGCGTCGTCCAGGCGCGCCTCGACCGTCACCCGGTCGGCGCCGAACACCTCGACGGCGGCGGCGGCCAGCTCGTCCAACGGCAGCGCGCGCGACGAGCTGTTCTGGGTGACGACGATCTCGTCCACCGCCGGTTCGAGCAGTTCGAGCATCGCGGCGGCGTCCTTGTCGGCGAGCATCGCGACCACGGCGATCAGCCGGCGGAAGTCGAACGCCTCCCCGACCGCGGCGAGCGCGGCCTGCATGCCGTGGCGGTTGTGCGCGGCGTCGAGCAGGATCGTCGGCGCCGAGCGCACCGCCTCCAGCCGTCCGGGCGAGCGCACCGCGGCGAAGGCCGAGCGCACCAGGTCGACGTCGAGCGTGCCGCTGTCGGCACCAGCGCCGAAGAACGCCTCGACGGCCGCGAGCGCGCAGGCGGCGTTCTGCGCCTGGTGCGCGCCGTGCAGCGGCAGGAACACGTCGTCGTAGACGCCGCCGAGTCCCTGCAGGATGAGCGACTGCCCGCCGACGGCGACCCGCCGTTCGAGGACGCCGAACTCCAGCCCCTCGCGCGCGACCTGAGCCTCGACCTCGGCCGCGCGGTGGAGCAGCGCCGTGGCGGCCTCGGCCGGTTGCGCGGCCAGGATCGCTGCGGCACCGGGCTTGATGATGCCGGCCTTCTCGGTCGCGATCGCCGCGATCGTGTCGCCCAGGTACTGCGTGTGGTCCAGGTCCACCGGCAGCACGACGGCCACCTCGGCGTCCAGCACGTTCGTGTTGTCCCAGGTGCCGCCCATGCCGACCTCGACGACGGCGACGTCGACCGGCGCGTCCGCGAAGATCGCGAACGCCAGCGCGGTGACGATCTCGAAGAACGAGAGCGCAACTCCGCTCGGATTCTCGGATCGCAAGTTCCCGTCGCTGAACTGGCCGTCCACCAGCTCGATGTACGGCGCGAGCTCGCGATAGCCCTCGACGAACGTGCGATCGCTCACCGGCTCGCCGTCCAGCACAATCCGCTCGGTGACGCTGGACAGGTGCGGGCTGGTGTAGCGGCCGGTGCGCAGCCCGAATTCGCGCAGCAGCTGCTCGACCATGCGCGCGGTGGACGTCTTGCCGTTCGTGCCGGTGAGGTGGATCGCGCGGTAGTTGCGCTGCGGGTCACCGAGCAGCTCGACCAGCGCGCGCATGCGCTCGTTCGTCGGGTTGATGTGGCCCTCGCCGCGGCGGCCGAAGATCTCCGCCTCGATCTGCCGGAGCAGCCCCGCGTACTTCTCCTTCTCGCTGACTGCCACGACCGGCAAGTCTACTTTTCGCCGAGGGCGGCCAGCGCCGCCTCGATGCGGGCGATATCGGCCTCGGCGGCGGCGAGCCGGTCGCGCACCTTGCCGATCACGGCCTCGGGCGCCTTGGCGGTGAACGCCTCGTTGGCGAGCTTGCCGGCGTTGACGTCCCGCTCCTTCTGCGCGGCGGCGAGGTCCTTGGCGAGCCGGGCGCGCTCGGCCGCGACGTCGATCGTGCCGGACAGGTCCAGCTCGACGACCACACCGCCGGACGTGGTCAGCGACGCGGTCGCCGTGAAGTCGTCGGCCGGCTGGTCGAGCCGCAGCAGGAAACGGATCGCGTTCTCCCCCGCGCCCGCGCCGGTCAGCCGTGCCGGCACGCGCTGCGACGGCTTGACGCCCTGGTCGGAACGGAAGCGGCGCACCTCGGTGACCACGTCCTGCACGGCGGCGATCTGTGCCTCGGCGGCGGCGTTCGCGCGCGCGGTGTCAGCGGACGGCCACGGCGCGACCGCCACGGACTCCTGTCCGGTGAGCGCCGTCCAGAGCGCCTCGGTCGCGAACGGGATCATGGGGTGCAGTAGCCGCAGCAGCGTGTCGAGCACCTCGCCGAGCACGCGACGGGTCACCGGGGCGTCCGCGCCGGCGAGCGAGATCTTGGCCAGCTCGACGTACCAGTCGCACACCTCGTCCCACGCGAAGTGGTAGAGCGTGTCGGCGATCTTGGCGAACTCGAACCGCTCGTACAGCGCGTCGACCTCGGTCACGACCGCCTGCAGCCGCGACAGGATCCACGCGTCGGCGCCGGCGACGTCGGCGGGCAATTCGCCCTCGGTCGTCGCGCCGTTGAGCAGCGCGAAGCGGGTCGCGTTCCAGAGCTTGTTGCAGAAGTTGCGGGCGCCGACCACCCACTCCTCGTTGATCGCCTGGTCCGCGCCCGGGTTCGCGCCCTGCAGCAGCGACAGGCGCACCGCGTCAGCGCCGTACGCGTCCATCCACACCAGCGGGTCGATCACGTTGCCGCGCGACTTCGACATCTTCTTGCCGTGCGCGTCCCGGACGAGGCCGTGCAGCAGGATCGTCTTGAACGGTACCTCCCCGTCCATCGCGTACAGACCGAACAGCATCATCCGTACGACCCAGAAGAACAAGATGTCGTAGCCGGTGACCAGCACGGTGGTCGGGTAGTACTTGCGCAGGTCGGCGGTGTCCTCGGGCCAGCCGAGCGTGGAGAACGGCCAGAGGGCGGAGGAGAACCAGGTGTCCAGGACGTCCTCGTCCTGCGTCCAGCCGGCTGGCGGGGTCTCGTCCGGGCCGAAGCAGGCGTCGTCGCCGTCGGGCGAGTACCAGACCGGGATGCGGTGGCCCCACCACAGCTGACGGCTGATGCACCAGTCGCGCAGGCCGTCCACCCACTGGAAGTAGCGCGGGGCCATCGAGGCCGGTTCGATCGTGACGCGCCCGTCGCGCACCGCGTCGCCCGCCGCCTTGGCCAGCGACTCGACGCGCACCCACCACTGCAGGGACAGCCGCGGCTCGACCACGGTGTCGCAGCGCGAGCAGTGCCCGACCGCGTGCACGTACGGGCGCTTCTCCGCGACGATCCGGCCGTCCTCGCGCAGCGCGGCCACGATCGCCGAGCGCGCCTCGAGCCGGTCCAGGCCGTGGAACGGGCCGGGCACGGTGATCACGGCCCGCTCGTCCATGACGGTGAGCATCGGCAGGTCGTGGCGGCGGCCGATCTCGAAGTCGTTCGGGTCGTGCGCGGGCGTCACCTTCACCGCGCCGGTGCCGAAGCTGGGGTCGACGTGCTCGTCGGCGACGATCGGGATCTCGCGGTTGGTCAGTGGCAGCGCCACCGTCTTGCCGATCAGGTGCCGGTACCGCTCGTCGTCGGGGTGGACGGCGACCGCGGTGTCGCCGAGCATCGTCTCGGCACGCGTCGTCGCGACCACGATCGCGTTGTCGCCGTCGCCGTAGCGGACGCTGACCAGCTCGCCCGGCTCGTCCGCGTGGTCGACCTCAATGTCGCTGAGCGCGGTGAGGTCGCGCGGGCACCAGTTGATGATCCGCTCGGCGCGGTAGATCAGGTCGGCGTCATAGAGCTTCTTGAAGATCGTCTGGACGGCGCGGCTGAGCCCGGCGTCCATGGTGAACCGCTCGCGCGTCCAGTCGACGCCGTCGCCGAGCCGGCGCATCTGGCCGAGGATCTGGCCGCCGTAGCGCTCCTTCCACTCCCAGGCCTTGCCGATGAACTCCTCGCGGCCGTAGTCGAAGCGGCCCTTGCCCTCGGTCTCGGCCAGGTGCCGCTCGACCAGGTTCTGCACCGCGATGCTCGCGTGGTCCATGCCGGGCAGCCAGAGCACGTCGAAGCCGCGCATCCGTGCCCGCCGGGTGAGCGAGTCCATCATCGACTGCTCCAGCGCATGGCCCAGGTGCAGGCTGCCGGTGACGTTCGGCGGCGGGATGACGATCGTGTACGGCGCCTTGTCGCTCGACGGGTCGGCGGTGAAGTAGCCGCGCTCGATCCAGCGCTCGTACAGCGGGCCCTCTACCTCCGCCGGCAGGTACTGGCTCGGCAGCGTGCGGGCGTTCTCGGGCGGGGTCGAGGTCACGCCCCGCATTCTAGGGAGCGGCCGAGAGCGCAATTGCCAGCGGTTCGGACGGATTCATTCGACCGGGAACAACTGCAGACCGAACCGAACCCGGCGGCTGTCCGGCGGCCGGTCCTCGGCCCTCCGACGGCGGTACTGCTGCGTGTGCTCCTCGAGGACCGCGACCAGCTCACGCACCTCGTCCGCCGTCAGCCACATTCGACTGGATGCGAGCGTGCCGAGGTCACGCCACTGCGTTTCGTCGGCCGCGCTGCGCGTTGCCCAGACATCGAGCTCGCGGCGGATCGTCTCGAGCGCGTTGCCCGCGAGCACGGCGGTCGCCGCGTTGGCCGCGACGGCGGAGGCGGGGCTGACCAGCAGCTCACTGCCCGCGGCCCGCCACGGCCGCTCGCGGCCGTCGCCGGACGCCTCGGAACGTTCGATGATGCCGACCTTCTCCAAGGCGCGCAGGTGATAGCTCATCGCGCTCGGGCTCACCTGCGCGATCTCCGCGCACTCGGTCGCCGTCAGCTCGCGTCCGGAGAAGAACTCGTCGATGACGGCAAGTCGGGCAGGGTGCGTCAGCGCCTTGATGTCCGCGGCGTCGGTCAGCACCACCGGCGGGCGGCGCTTCGAGGCGCGGGCGCGTGGTGTCACGCCGAAGAACATACTTGACGGGGACGATCTGAAAGAATAGTTTCGCAATATGTCTTTCAGATTTCGTCCGGCCGACCTACCCGTCGTGGTCACCGCACGGGCCGTCTCGCTGCTGGGCGATGAGGTAGCCGCGCTCACCCTGACCCTGCGGCTGCAGTCGCACGGCGCCGGATCGGGTGCGGTTGCCGCGCTGTTCATCGCTGCCCTCGTCCCGCTGGTCGTGCTCGCGCCGGTCACCGGCCGGATCGTCGACAGCCAGGACAGCCGCCGGCTGCTGCTGACCACCGGGCTGGTCCAGGCCGGGCTGTGCGTGCTGCTGTCCATGCAGACGGGCACGGCCGCGATCCTCGCCCTGGTGCTGCTGCTCGGCGTCGGACAGGCGCTGAACGGCGCGACGTGGCAGGCTCTCGTCCCCGCGATCGCCGGACGCGAGCGGCTGGCGCGGGCCGTCGGGCTGACCCAGGCGGTCGCGACGATCGCGTCCGTGCTCTCGCCCGCGCTGGCCGGCCTCCTGTACGGACGCTACGGCGCCCGGGTGCCGCTGCTGCTGGACGCGGCGACGTTCCTGATCATCTCGGCCGCCGCGCTCGTGGTGCGCACCCGCCACGGCGTCGAGCACGGCCCGGAAGGCGCGCGCACCCGCGGCGGCTTGGGCATCGTGCGCGGCGATCCCGTATTGCGCCCGTCGCTCGTCCTGCTCACCCTGTTCGTCGGGCTCGGTTCGATGATCAACGTCGTGGACGTGTTCCTCGTCCGCGGCACGCTGCACGCGAGCGCGACCTGGTACGGCGTCGTCGGAGCGGTGTTCGCGCTCGGGCTGCTGGGCGGTTCGCTCTGCGCGGGACGGATCCGTGACCCGCAGACGCTCCCCCGCGCGTTCATCGCCGCCGCGCTCGTCCTGGGCGCGAGCCTCGCCTGCATGGGCCTGGCCCGGAACGTGGCGTCCCTGCTCCCGATCGCCGCGGTGGCCGGCGCCGCCAACGGCGTGCTGAGCGTCGCGGTCGGCACGCTGGTGATGGGGCGCGCGGCCGAGCACGTGCGGGGACGGGTCGCGGCAGCCGTCAGCGCGGTCGCGTCCGGCGCGCAGATCGCGGCGTACGCGCTCGGTGGCGCGCTCGGCGCCGTCCTCACGCCGCGCGAGGTGTTCGCGATCGGCGGCATGCTCGGGCTGCTCGCTCCGCTGCTGCTCGGCCGGCGTGTGCTGCGCGCGGCGGCGGCACCCGCCGATGCGGTGGCAAGCGGGGTGCAGGCAGACTGCGCAGCATGACTTCTGACCGTCCCGTCCGCTGGGGAATTCTCGCCACCGGCGGCATCGCCCGTAGCTTTGCCCGCGACCTCGAGCTGCTGCCGGACGCCGAGCTGGTCGCCATCGGTTCGCGCACGCAGGCCAGTGCCGACGCGTTCGGCGACGAGTTCAACGTTCCGCACCGGCATGGCTCGTACGCCTCGCTGGTGGCCGACCCCGACGTGGACGCGGTGTACGTGTCCACGCCGCACCCCGGGCACCGCGACGCGGCGCTGCTCGCGATCGACGCCGGCAAGGCCGTCCTCGTCGAGAAGCCGTTCACGATGGACGGAGCAGAGGCGCGCGACGTGGTGGCGGCGGCCCGTGAGCGCGGCGTGCTGTGCGTCGAGGCGATGTGGACGCGCTTCCTGCCGCACATGGCGCGGATCCGCGAGATCGTCGCCGCGGGGACGCTCGGCAAGATCGTGTACCTGACCGCCGAGCACGGCCAGTGGTTCGCCGAGGACCCGGCGTTCCGGCTGTTTGCCCCGTCCCTCGGCGGCGGCGCGCTGCTCGACCTGGGTATCTACCCGGTGTCGTTCGCGCACATGGTGCTGGGCGTTCCGGACAAGATCACCGCGGTCAGCGGCCCCGCGTTCACCCGGGTGGACGCGACGACGTCGATGATCTTCCAGTACCCCGGCGGCGCGCACGCGGTACTGACGACATCGCTGGCTGCGGCGTCCAACAACCCGGCGGCGATCTACGGCACCGAGGCGCGGCTGGAGATCGACGGCTGGTTCTACACGCCGACCACGTTCCGGGTGGTGTCCCGCGACGGGACCGAACTGGAGCGCTTCGACGTGCCCGACCCGGGACGCGGCATGCAGCACGAGGCCGCCGAGGTCGGGCGCTGCCTGCGGGCCGGGCTGACCGAGAGCCCGCTGCTCCCGCTGGACGAGACCGTCGCGATCATGGACACCCTGGACGAGGTGCGCCGCCAGATCGGCCTGGACTACTCACTGTTGGCCCCGTAGCAGGCGCGACACGCCGTGGATGACCCTGCAGCGGGGCCAACAGTCAGCCGGCCAGCAGACGGCGGGCGGCGCGAACTGCCAGCACGTCGCGCCGGCACCCGTCCACGTCGTGGGTCAACCGGAAGTGCGAGAGCCGGATCGTCTGCCAACCGATCGTCGCCAGTGCGAGATCACGAGCGATGTCGCGTTCCCACTGCGCCGGGCTCGCGTGATACGCCCGCCCGTCCAATTCGACGGCGAGCTTCTCCGCCTCGTAGGCGATGTCCAGCCGCCACGTCTGGTCCCCGACCCGGACCACCTTCTGACGCACCGCGTCGTCGAGCCCCGGAACGTTGAAGACATCGGTGTAGCCCCACAGCTCGAGTTCGCTTTCGCATCCCGCGACGAGCATGCCGATCAGAGCGCGTAGCTCCCTGATCCCCTTGAGCCAGATCATCTTCTCGGTCAGCGCCGCCGCACGTTGGGGTGAGACCAGCCGACGGCGAGAACCTTCGATCAGCGGAGCTCGCTGGTCCGAGCCGCTGAGCAGCGGCCAACTCATCACGGCTGCTGCTTCCGGCGGGACAACGGGCAGGCCATCGAGTTCGCGCGCGTCCAGCGGCAGCAGCGTGCGGTGCACGACCAGTTCGCCGGAGACTCCGCGCGGATGGCGCGGGTTGTACGCGGTGACGTGCAGTGGTCCGTCCGCCGGGACCGGGAGGCCCCACCGGGCAAGTCCGGTGAGGTGACTCAGCGCCGCCTCCCCGCCGACGCTGACCAGGGCGGCCCGTAGTCGGACGTCCTGCTGGTCGACGTCCCAGGGCCGCGCGTACGCCCGCGGGAACACGGCCTGAAGGTGGCCGCGGCGGACCTCGTCGTCGAACTCAGCCCGGCTCATCACGCCCAGGAATTCGCGACGGGTTGCGACTCCACCACGGGCTTGCAAAACCGTATCGGCAATTTCACGCATTCAGGCAGCGTGGCGCCAAGACGTGCGATATGGGGCGTCCAACCGGGTTCTGTGGACGAATCCGGAGTTATGCACCTTGGCCCGGTAGCCGGTGGACACGCCGACGCGCAGCCTGTTATGGGGCCAACCCGGCTGTGTTGGCCCTACAGCAGGGGAACACGCCGTGGGCGGCCCTGCTACGGGGCCAAGAGGCGGCTAGGCCGACTTCTCGCGGGGCTGGCGCTTCGGGGTCTCGCGCGGGACCAGGGTCGGGTAGACGTGGTCCAGCACGGTCTCGCGGGTGATGACCACGCGGGCGACGTCCTCGCGCGAGGGCACCTCGTACATCACCGAGAGCAGGACCTCTTCCATGATCGCGCGCAGGCCGCGGGCGCCGGTGCCGCGCATGACGGCCTGGTCGGCGATCGCCTCAAGCGCGGACTGGTCGAACTCCAGCTCCACGTTGTCCAGCTCGAACAGCTTGGCGTACTGGCGCACCAGCGCGTTCTTGGGCTCGGTGAGGATCTGCACCAGCGCGTCGCGGTCCAGCGGGCGGACGGACGTGATCACCGGCAGGCGGCCGATGAACTCGGGGATCAGCCCGAACTTGATCAGGTCCTCGGGCATGACCTCGCCGAAGACGTCCCGGGTTTCCTTGTCGATCTTGGTCACCAGGTCGGCACCGAAACCGAGGCCCTTCTTGCCGATCCGCGACTCGATGATCGTGTCCAGCCCGGCGAAGGCGCCGCCCACGATGAACAGCACGTTCGTCGTGTCGATCTGGATGAACTCCTGGTGCGGGTGCTTGCGGCCGCCCTGCGGGGGCACCGACGCGGACGTCCCCTCCAGGATCTTCAGCAGCGCCTGCTGCACGCCCTCGCCGGAGACGTCACGCGTGATCGACGGGTTCTCGGCCTTGCGGGCGATCTTGTCGACCTCGTCGATGTAGATGATGCCGGTCTCGGCGCGCTTGACGTCGTAGTCGGCCGCCTGGATCAGCTTGAGCAGGATGTTCTCGACGTCCTCGCCGACGTAGCCGGCCTCGGTCAGCGCAGTCGCGTCGGCGATCGCGAACGGGACGTTCAGCATCCGCGCCAGAGTCTGCGCTAGCAGCGTCTTGCCCGACCCGGTCGGCCCCAGCAGCAGGATGTTGGACTTCGCGAGCTCGACGTTCGACTCGGCGTTGCGCGGCTTGGCGTCGCCGCCGGCCTGGACCCGCTTGTAGTGGTTGTAGACCGCCACCGCGAGCGTCTTCTTGGTGTGGTCCTGGCCGACGACGTACCCGTTCAGGAAGTCGTAGATCTCGCTGGGCTTGGGCAGCTCGTCGAAGCTGAACTCGCTGGTCTCGGCGAGCTCCTCCTCGATGATCTCGTTGCACAGGTCGATGCACTCGTCGCAGATGTAGACACCCGGACCCGCGATGAGCTTCTTGACCTGCTTCTGGCTCTTCCCGCAGAAGGAGCACTTCAGCAGGTCACCGGTCTCGCCGACTCGTGCCACGCGCTTACTGTCCCCTCTGTCGGTTCACGTCCTTGTGACGCCCGGTACCAGAACGCTACCCGTTATCCGCGTCCAAGTCCTGTGTTATCTACCTTCGGCGTGCCCTCTGGAGGCCTCGGTCAGGCTTCAATCTTGCGAGACGTGATGACCTCGTCCACAATCCCGTATTCCTTGGCCTGCTCGGCCGTCAGGATGGTGTCCCGCTCGATGTCGGCGCGCACCTTCTCCTCGGTCTGGCCGCTGTGCTTGGCGAGGATCGACTCCAGCAGGCCCCGCATCCGCAGGATCTCGTTGGCCTGGATCTCCAGGTCGGTGACCTGGCCCTGGCCCTCGCCGGACGGCTGGTGGATCAGTACCCGGGAGTTGGCCAGCGCGAACCGCTTGCCCTTGGTCCCGGCGGCCAGCAGCACGGCGGCGGCCGAGGCGGCCTGGCCCATGCAGTAGGTCTGCACCTCGGGACGGACGAACTGCAGCGTGTCGTAGATGGCGGTCAGCGC
>DASRSS010000331.1:0-7958 GCA_035656335.1 Jatrophihabitantaceae bacterium
CCGGCCGCCGGCTCGGTGCCGACGCGTTGCTGTCGGCCGTGACCGCCGGGGCGTTCCTCGGCGCGAACTGCCCGCGCGGCGCGATCGTGTACGACGTGCGGCACGAATTGCGGCCGGCTCAGTTCTCCCGCGGTCGTCGGCTGGTCCGCAGGATCTCGTACGGCTGGACGTTCCGCCGCGCGGACGCGCTGTTCTGCATCTCCGAGCGCACCCGGCAGGACGTCCTGTCCACGCGGCCGGGCCTGGTTGGCAAGACGCACGCCACGCTGCTGGGCGCCGATCACGCGGCCGCCTGGCACGCCCCACCGGATGCGGCAGGTGACCGCTACGTGCTGGCGTTCGGACACTTCCCGAACAAGAACCTCGGTCGCGTGCTGCGGGCGTGGCAGGCGTGCGCGCCGCACGGGGACGTCCGGCTGCGCGTGTGCGGTCTGCCGCCGGACGCCCGGGCCGAAGCGGAGCGGACCGTGGCGGAGCTGGGACTCGGGAACTCGGTCGAGCTGCTCGGCTGGCTCGACGACGAGCAGTTCCGCTCGGTGTTCGCCGGGGCGGCCGCGGTGCTGTTCCCGTCCGACTTCGAAGGATTCGGCCTGCCGGTGGTGGAGGCGATGCTGCTCGGCATCCCCGTCGTCGTCTCGACGGATCCGGCCCTGCTGGAGGTGAGCGGTGGTCACGCGGTCGTCGCCGCCGACAGTCGGCCGGAGACGTTGGCCGCGGCGATCGACACCGCGCTGCGGCGTTCGCCGGAGGCCATCGAGGCGGCAAGGGCACACGCGCGGACGTTCACGTGGGCACGGATGGCCACGCAGGTGCGCGACGTTCTCACCCGCCCGGCCGGGAAACGGCTCACGTCAGCGAGACGGTGACGTCCCGATCACATACGGTGACCTCGAAACAGGACAGGCACCGAGCATTCGTAGACGCCGAAGCCGCGCCCGCGGCATTCGAGGACAGGATCGCCGTGAAGCAGAATTTCCGCACCCGCCTCAAGTCGACCGTGGCGCGCGTCGGGGTCGACAACACCCGACTCGACGTCCTGTTCAACCTGGCGAAGGTGGAGACGTGGCGTCGCGAGCACGTGCCGGCCGACTGCCCGGTCTTCGACCTGCGGACCGACATGTACGACTACCTGCAGGCCAAGCACATCGGCACCGACCCGATCGACTATCTCGAGTTCGGCGTCTACGAGGGCGGCTCGATCGCACGTTGGGCCGAGCTCAACACCCACGAGGCTTCCCGGTTCGTCGGCTTCGACACGTTCGAAGGCCTGCCCGAGCAGTGGCAGCGGATCAACGACAAGATGCAGCGCTCGACGTTCGACACCGGCGGGGCCGTGCCGCAGATCGCCGACGACCGCGTCGAGTTCGTCAAGGGCCTGTTCCAGGACACCCTCGGCGCGTTCCTCGCGTCCTTCCAGCCGCGGTCGCGCCTGGTGATGCACTGCGACGCGGACCTCTACTCGTCCACGCTGTACGCGTTGACCAAGTGCGACGACCTGCTCGTCCCCGGCTCGATCGTGATCTTCGACGAGTTCTCCTCGGTGCTCAACGAGTTCTCGGCGCTCGCGGACTACTGCAGCGCGTACCGGCGCTCGTACGAGGTGATCGGCGCGACGTCCGAGTACTTCGCGCAGATCGCGATCCGAATGAACTGACGGGCAAGCGCAGATGCCAGAGCCGGATGTCGTAGTCGTCGGCGCGGGGCTGTTCGGCCTGACTACGGCCGAGCGCTGCGCGGCGCAGCTCGGCCTGCGCGTGTTGCTCGTCGACAGGCGCGAGCACATCGGCGGGAACGCGTACAGCGAGCGCGAGCCGACGACCGGCATCGAGGTGCACAAGTACGGCGCGCACCTGTTCCACACCTCGAATCGGCGGGTGTGGGAGTACGTCAACCGGTTCACCAGGTTCACCGGCTATCAGCACCGGGTCTTCGGCCGCTACCGCGGGCAGGTGTACCCGCTGCCGCTCAACCTGGGCTTGATCAACGCGTTCTTCGGCAAGGCCTACACGCCGGAACAGGCGCGGGCGCTCATCGCCGAACAGGCCCGCGAGTACGACAGCGCGACCGCGTCGAACCTGGAGGAGAAGGCGATCAGCCTGATCGGCCGTCCCCTGTACGAGGCGTTCGTGAAGGGCTACACCGCCAAGCAGTGGCAGACGGATCCGACCGAGCTGAGCCCGGACATCATCACCCGCCTGCCCGTGCGCTACACCTTCGACAACCGGTACTTCAGCGACACGTACGAAGGCCTGCCGACCGACGGCTACACCGCCTGGCTACAACGGATGATCGACCACCCGAACATCGAGGTGCGGCTGGGTACCAACTTCCTCGACCCGTCTGACGGGCTGTTCGAGAAGTACCGCGGCATGGTGCCGATCGTCTACACCGGCCCGATCGACGAGTACTTCGCTCACAGTGAGGGACGGCTGTCGTGGCGGACCGTCGACTTCGAGTCCGAGGTGCTGGACGTCGACGACTACCAAGGCACGGCGGTTATCAACTGCAACGACCTGGACGTGCCCGCCACCCGGGAGCTGGAGTTCAAGCACTTCCATCCGGAGCGGTCCTACCCGGCCGGCCGGACGGTCGTCGTGCGCGAGTACTCGCGCTTCGCCAAGGAGGGCGACGAGCCGTACTACCCGATCGGCACGGCCGAGGATCGCGCCATGCTGCTGCGCTATCGCGAGCTCGCCGCCGCGGAACCGGGCGTCCTGTTCGGCGGACGGCTGGGCACCTACCAATACCTGGACATGCACATGGCGATCGCATCAGCGCTGACGCTGGTCGACAACAAGCTCGCGCCCCACTTCGGTGGCGGCGCCCGGCTGGACGGCGGGACCGTCGCGAGCTGACGGAGCCCTATCGGCCGGTCACACCGACCAGGTCGCGAACGAGTTTCCGGTCAGCGCCCGCAGCTCGTCCACCTCACCCTGCAGCGACTCGCGCAGCGCGGCGACCGCCCGCGGTGACAGCTCCGGCGCCGGAACGCCGGTGCGCAGATGCTGGTGCGCGAGCCGGCTGGCCAGGCTGCGGTGCCGTTCGGGCAGCCGGTGCAGCGCGCGGACGAGCGGGCCGCGCCGCAGCGCCATGACCCAACCGGGGAAGGTGCGCTTGTCGTCGCGGGTGTTCAGCCGGCGGAAGTCGGCGGCGTCCAGATCCGGACGCTCGAGGTCGAGGAAGTCGAACACGCTGCCGACGACGGCAACCGGGTCGGCAGCGAGGTCGGCCAGGTCGATCACCGTGATGCGGTCGCGGTCGAACCGGCGCAGGAACTCGCGCAGCTGGCTGGCGTACCGGCTGGACGCCACAAGCCAGTTGCCGGGGTCGTCGGCGTCCGCCACCTCGACCTCGAGCGGCCTGCTCACCGCGCGCCACTGCAACTGCTCGGCGTACTCGGCGAGAATTCGTTCCACCGGATCGCGCACCAGATAGATCAGCCGGGCGTCCGGAACCAGATCGGCCATGCGGTCGACCACTCCCGGAAAGCACGGCCACTTCGAGTAGAACGGCGTCGACTCGACGCGGTAGCGCGTTCCGGTCGCGAAGTTGTCCTGGTACTGCCCGATCCAGGTGCGGCAGTCGGGGTCCTGGAAGAAGCGCAGCTCCTTGTCCCGCGACGCCGCGACCTCCGGGTGCAGGGCGAGATAGCTGTGCATGCTCGTGGTGCCGGCCTTCATCGCGCCGACGATCACCACGTTCGGCATGCGATCCGGGTCCGGCGTGGTCGGTTCGGGGTCCCGCCGCGGTCGGCGATCTCGCGGATGAATGCGCGCCGAGCACAACGGGCAAACGTCCCACGGCTCGCCGCGAGAGCGCAACGCCCAGCCCGTGCGGCGCAGATCGTCCGGAGTGTTGATCGTCAGAACGGGCGGGAAGCACAGGTCGCACTGGATCGACACCAGCCCCCGCGGGAGCTCGGCAAGAACCGTCATCGAGGCCGCATCTGCGTAGGCGAGGCCATCCACGGGTGCAGCTTGGCCAGGTCCTTGCGGATCGTGGCGGCGAAGATGTTGCCCTGCCGGCCCGCCACCTTGTTCAGCAACCGCTGGCCGGCGAGGAAGGTCCGCTCAGCCCGCGCGTCGCTCAGGTGCAGCTTGCGCTGCAGCACCGCGGACGCCGCCCTGCCCTGGCCGAGATTCCATTCCGTGTGGATCTCGATGGGAATCTCGTACGCCGGGTCGAACGACGCGACCGCCTTGGTCAGCTCGCGACGCGTCCAGCGGTACACGAAGTTGGGCACGCCCGTGCCGTCGACGCCACCGGATTCGTAGCCACCGTCGATGACCGCGGGAAGTTCGTGCCAGGACACCACACCGGCGCGAGTCGCCAGTCGCATCATCGCGGAGTCCTGGTTCTCGACGAGCAGCACGGTCTTGGCCGCGATCCGGTACATCTCGTGCAGCGCCTCGTGCGGTCGCGAACAGTGATGCAGACCGGAGTGGCCGATCACGTGGTCGAAGCTGCGCGACTCGTACGGCATCTCGTGCGCGTCGACGACGGCGCCGTCGATCGCGCTGCTCGGGCTGTCCGGCGCGATGTTGACGAACGTGCAGTTCGTCAACCCGACCTCGCCGCAGACCAGCTCGTCGAACGTGCCGGCGAACTGCACCAGGACGCTGTCGTCGCGCGCGATGACGCCGTCACGGATGTGGCCTCGGAGCAGGTTCGCGAAGGTGCTCGCACCCGGTTCGACCATCACATCTCACTTCGTCGCTGCGGCATGCGGGGATGCTACCGAGCTTGCGTGCGGCGCGCCCCTGGAACGGTTCGCGGTCCGCGACGCGGCCGCAGTCGGCCCGGAGCGGATTGGTCGACCGGCCGAGAGGCGTTACCCGGCCGCCGTGTGTAACCTCACGCGAGTGCGCCAAGCCCTGACGACGCTGGTCTTCCTGCTGCCGCCGAGCCGCCTCAAGGTGACGCTGCTCAACCGGCTGGGACACGACGTCCACCCCACCGCGCGGATCGGCATCTGCTTCGTCCAGCGCGTCGATCGGTTCGAACTCGCCGAGGGCGTCCTGATCAACCACTTCAACGTGTTCCGGGACCTCGCGCTGGTCCAGCTGGGCAGGGGATCGCGGATCTTCATGTTCAACTGGATCCTGGGCGACTCCGGCTACGAGCCCGGCATGTCCGAGGGGGAGAACCGGCGGACGCTCCGCATGGGTTCGTTCTCGCACATCATCAGCCACCACTACCTGGACTGCGGCGCAGGGCTGCTGATGGGCGACAACTGCTGGATCACGGGCATCCGGAGCACCGTCCTGACGCACGCCTTCGACCCGGTCGCCGGCACCATGCTGCTCGAACCGGTGACGCTCGAGGACGGCTCTGTGGTGGCGACCTGCTGCACGCTGCTGCCGGGGACGGTCGTCGGGGCGCGCGCGTTGGTAGGCGCGGGGTCGACCACATGGACGGGGCAGCAGGTGGTAACCGAGACCCTGAGCGGCGGCGTGCCGGCCCGTCGGCTGACGCCGATCACGATCTCGCCCGAGGCGTACAACCGGGCGCGGTTCGACAGCTGATCGCCGGAGCAGGTTCCGGGTTCAGCCCCGGCTGTTCTTCACCGGAGCGCTCCGCTGGTCGCGACCGCGTGCCGGGGTGCCGGGCGGGTAGGGCGAGCCGTCCACCAGAGGGCGATCCACCAGCAGCAGGTCGAGACGCCGGTGCCGACCGCCATCGCCCACAACGCGCCCTCGGCGTCACCGAGGGCCGCTCCGACGATCATGCAGACGCCGACGAGGATGATGCTGATCACGTCGGTCACCATGGCCGCGGTGATCAGTCGCCGCCCGATCAGCGACGCGCGAATGCCGCTCTGCGCGGCCATCAGCAGCACCTTGAGGCTGAGCGCCAGCATCAGCGGCTTGACGGTGTCCCACGAGTCGCCGAGCACGGCGTGCCCGATCGGGTTGGGCAGGAAGACGAGGACGACCAGGTTCAGGACGCCGACGGCGGTCGAGACCGCGATCGCGCGCCGCACGTGGTTGGCGACGCTGCGCTTGTCGTCGCGGTCGCGGGCGATGTCGGCGGCCGCGGACGTGCCGACCGCCATCTGGACGGTGGTGCTCGGTGCGCCGAGCAGGGTGGCCGCGCGGAACGCGGCGACGGCGATCGCGCTGCTGAACGCGGTCATCAGCGAGGCGGTGAGTAGCGTCGTCCCGCTCGCCGCGATGCTGCTCACGAGCGAACGCCAGGAGAAGTTCCAGCGCTCACGAACCCAGGACAGCCAGGTGGTCGACGGCGGCCCGTACTGCACGAACACCCAAAGCGCGGAGATGGCGCCGGTGCCGGTCCACGCGCCGACCACCCAGGTGAGCGAGGACTTGTCCAGCACACGGATCGCGATGAACGCGCCGGCCATCAGCAGCAGCCACAGCGAGTCGAGGACGATGGCGGCGGTCGGGCGCCGGCGGGCGATCGCCAGATACCGCCCGACGTCCTGCAACATGAGCAGCGGCATGGCGATCCCGAGTGCGAGCGTCGGGCCGCCGAGGGAACTGCCCAGCGAGAGCATGCCCAATCCGCTCAGGGAGCAGACGCCGCCCGCGACGAGCCCGAGCAGCGTGGTGGACGACAGCACGTCGCGCGGCCGCTCGTCGGCGTCCTCGGGATGCACCAGCACCGTGGTCGAGATCAGCCCACGGAACGAGATCTGGGCGACGGAGTAGATCATCGTGATCAGGCTGAACCGGCCGAAACCGACCGGCCCGAACATGTGCGCGACCCAGATCAGCGCGATGATGTTGGACAGGCTGGAGATCCCCTGGTCGACGGTGACCAGGCTCAGCCGGCGGTTTGCGGACGCGACAGGAGCCGCGGCAACTGCCGCGGTCACGCTGCGCACCGGCCGTCTGACACGGCGAAATCATCGCAGAGATCCCGGACCTTCGCCTGGGGAACGAAGTTGAGGACCGGCGGAAATGTGTCACAGTTACGCGCGTGACTTTGAGATCGTCGCTGCACCGCGCCCGCGGGTCCGTACGCGTCCAGCAGCAACTCACGCGGGTCCGTCAGCTCAGGAACCGGCTCGTCGACGCGCCCCTGCGCCAGCTGGAGTACGCCCGGCGCGGGTTGGTCGCCGGTGACGTCGACGTGCTGTTGCTCGGTGACAGCTCGACGTTGAGCTGGTCGGTCCGCGACGCAGATCGCACCCTCCTACCGGCGATGCTCGCGCAGCGGTTGGGCAACGTCGTGTCCCTCAACGGACCCGGCTTCGGGGCGGGCATCTTCGCCGAGTCTTTGCGGATCCTCGGCACGCTGAAGCAACGGCCGAAGGCCGTCGTCGTCACCCTCGCGCTGCGCACGAGCACGGCCACCCACATCTGCGCGCATCCGATCGTCGGCTACCCGCGCTCGCTGGACGCGCTCGCCCGCGTTCCGGGAGCACGACGTCCGATCCGCTACATCGGCCGGGGCGGGTCGCGGCACACGCCAGAACAGATGGACGCGTACCTCGCGCTGCCCGTCCACACTCGGTGGAGCGGCGAGAGCACGATCGCCGAGTTCCGCCGCCAGCTGAAGGGCACCGGCCTGCCGCCGTGGCCGATCGAGCTGGAGCGGCTGCGCTTCGACTACTTCCACGGCGAGCTGCTGCAGCCCGACAACCCCGGGCTGCAGGTGCTGACCCAGCTCGGCAAGCAGTTGGAGGAGTACGGCGTGCCGGCCGTCGGCGTGTGGAGCCGCCCACCGATCCCACGCGGCGAGATGCACTTTCCCGGCGAGTTCGAGGCACACGTCAGGGGCCAGTTGAAGATGCAACAGGACGCGCTCGCGATCGGGTCGTCCAGCCTGGGGCCGCTGCTCGACGTCGACCTCGCGGACGAGGACTTCGAGGACAGCCAGAACGCGAACGAGCACTACTCCTTCACGGGCCGGGTGAAGGTCGCCGACGCCATCGCGGACGCAGTGCGGTCGGCCTGACGTGCTCGGACGGGTGAGGGCGTTCCTGCGCCTGC
>DASRSS010000332.1:0-9821 GCA_035656335.1 Jatrophihabitantaceae bacterium
GCCGCGGCGCGGCGGCGGCTGGTCAGCGTCTGGGTGCTGCTCGAATCGGTCGCGCCCGAGTTCGCCCCGTGGGCAACGCTGTTCGCGGCCGGCGCCGCGACCCGCGCGGCCGTCGAAGCCGGTGCCGTCGGCGTGGTGAGCACCAGGACCGCCGACGACCAGCTCCGCGCGGCCGACGACTTCCTGCGCCTCGTCGCGGCGGACGCCGGCCTGCTCGCCGCCTGATCCGGACGGGCCATGTCATCCAGCGCGACTACTGTGCTCCGTGTGCAGTCGCAGACGCGTCGTGAACCGACCGGTCGCCAGGCGCTGATCTGGCAGCTGCTGGCCGGCCCGCTCGACGCGTCCGGCCGGAGTGCCCCGGCGCAGGTGCTCGACTGCGGCGGCGGCAGCGGCACGTTCGCGGTGCCGATCGCGCAGACCGGCGCCGCGGTCACCGTCGTGGACATCAGCATCGACGCGCTCGCGACGCTGCGCAGACGTGCCGAGGACGCCGGCGTGGGCGAGCTGGTCAACGCGGTCCAGGGCGACGTCGAGGCGCTCTCGGACTCGATCGGCGCGGCCACGTTCGACCTCGTGCTCGCGCACGGGATCCTCGGCGCGGTCGACGACGTCCCCGCCGTGCTCGCGGCGATCGCGGGTCGCGTCCGGCCCGGAGGCCAGCTCAGCGTGCTGGTCGATAACCCGGTCGCCGGCGTGCTGGCGCGCGCGATGGCCGGCGACCTCGACGCGGCGCTGCAGGAGCTGCGCGCGCTCACCGCCGGTGCCGGGCCGCTCGGTCCGGACGCGGTGCGCGCACTGTGCGCCGAACAGGGCCTGCTGGTCGAGGCCGAGCACGGCATCGGCGTGTTCGGAGACCTGGTGCCCGGGCGCGCGCTGGACGCCCCCGGCGCGCGCGAGGCCCTGGACCAGCTCGAGAGTGCCGGCGCCGGGCACGCGCCGTTCCGCGACATCGCCGCGCGCGTGCACCTGCTGGCCCGCCGTCCCGCGGGCTAGGTCACCGTGGGACGCAGTGCGGACGTGCCCCGCGGCGCCGCCGAACTGGGCGGGGACGACAGCGGGTGCCCGATCCTGCACGTGGACATGGACGCGTTCTTCGCCAGCGTCGAGATCAAGCGCCGCCCCGAACTGGAGCACCGCCCGGTGGTGGTCGGCGGCGGCACCCGCGGCGTCGTCGCCGCCGCCTCCTACGCCGCCCGCCGCTACGGCGTGCGCAGCGCGATGCCGATGACGCAGGCGCTGCGCCTGTGCCCCCAATTGGTCGTGCTGCCACCGGACCGCGCGGCCTACAGCGCGGCGTCCGCGGCGGTGATGGACATCCTGCGCTCGATCACGCCGCTGGTCGAACAGCTCTCCGTCGACGAGGCGTTCCTGGACGTCCGCGGCGCGGTGCGGCTGCTCGGTCCGCCGGCCGTGATCGCCGCGACGATCCGTTCGCGGATCAAGGCGGAGACCGGGCTGACCTGCTCGGTCGGTGTGGCACGGAACAAGTTCGTCGCGAAGCTCGCCTCGGCGCACTGCAAGCCGGACGGTCTACTCGTCGTTCCCGCCGACCGCACCCTCGAATTCCTGCACCCGCTGCCGGTCACCGTGCTGTGGGGTGTCGGGGCGCGGACGGCCGAGCCGCTGCACCGGCTGGGCATCCGCACCGTCGCCGACCTGGCGAACACGCCGCTGGACACGCTGCGGCGCGCGGTCGGGACGGCTGCCGCCGACCACCTGCACGCGCTCGCCAACGGCCGGGACGACCGCGCCGTCCAGGTCGGCGAGGTCGAGAAGTCGATCAGCGCCGACCACACCACCGACACCGACCTCGTCGAGGAGTCGGACGTGCTGCGCGAGCTCTTACGCCTGTCCGACGAGGTGGGGCGGCGGGTACGCGGGCGCGGCTTCGTGGCCCGGACCGTCGGCATCAAGATCCGCTTCGCCGACTTCAAGACGATCACCCGGGTGCGCACGCTGCCGGGCTGGACGGACTCGTCCGCGACGATCTTCCAGATCGCTACCGAGCTGTACCGCGCGCTGGATCTCGACCGGCCCCGGATCCGGCTCGTCGGCGTCAAGTGCGAGAACCTGCGCGAGGCCGACAATGCGCCCGAACAGCTCAGCTTCGACGACGTCCAGCCCGTCGCCCGGCCGGCCGACAGCGTGCTCGACGCCGCGCGGGCGCGCTTCGGCTCCGCCGCGCTCGGCTACGCGACGCTGCTCGGAACACCGCAGCGGGGAGAACCGGGCGAGGGCGCCCGGCGGCACTGACACGCGTCGTGCACAGACCTTTGTCGAACGCCTGCCAGGCTCGTATATTCGAGGTACGGCCAGGCTCACCGTGCGTGGGGTGGTCGGGCGAACTAGAATCGGGATGACGGTGCCGACGGCACCGCCAGACCGTACCGACAGCGACGGTCCAGCGACGAAGGAGGGCCCGAAGGTGCCGCTCTCCGACCACGAGCAGAGGTTGCTCGACGAGATCGAGCAGGCGCTCTATGCCGAGGACCCTAAGTTCGCCTCAGCAGTGCGCTCGGCTGGACGGCGCTCGCGGCTGCGTCGGGCGATCATCCTGTCCACCGTCGGCGTGCTCGCCGGGCTGGGCATGGTCCTCGTCGGATTGATGAGCAACCTGATCGCGCTCAGCGTCATCGGGTTCGTGCTCGTGGTCGCGTCCTGTGGACTGGTCGTGCGCAGCCTGCGCCCGGCCGGCCGGACCCCGGTCGCCGAGGACGCCCACACCGGCGGCAACGGCAAGGCGCGTGCCAAGTCGGCGCCGCCGCGCCAGAACGGCCTGCGCAGCCGGATGGAAGAGCGCCTGCGCCGCCGCTTCGACGAAAGCTGATCTGACCTAAAGCTGGATCCGCCCGAGAGCGGATCGGGCTCAGCGCCGCCGGATGCGGCGCAACCACCCCAAAGATGCCGGCCACAGCGCCGCCTGCAGCCGCACCCCGCGGCTGCGTCCCGTGCGCAGCCGACGGATCACGCTCGCCAGCTCGCGGCGCAGGTCCGCGCGGGTGGACGTCCCGGGCGGGGCGTACCGGTGCTGCTCCACCGCGTGCGCCAGCGTGGTCAGCGATCCGCGCGCGTCGCCGGCGGAATCACCCAGCCAGCGTGCGACCTGCCGCGGCGTGCGGGTGGGGGACCAGACGTAACCCAGATCCACCGCGGTGTCCGACAGCTCCGCCCACAGCGCGTCCGGATCCCCGCTGTGCCCGGCGCGCAACCGCCGGCGGCGGCGCCGGGTGCGCACGAACCAGGGCGTGAGCAGCACCAGGACGATCGCCAGCAGGACCAGCACCGGCACCAGCCAGCCCGGCACGGACTGCGCCCCGGCCGCCGCGTGCGCGGCATGACCGGACCTGTTCGACGGGCCGCTCGACGGACGCACCGGGTGCGACGGGTGCGGCTGCGCGGACTGCGCCCCGGAACCGGAGAGCTTGCCGCCGACGCTGTGCGGCGCCCACGCGAGCGTGGCCGTGCTGGCGCCTGGCGCGCCCGTCTGCGGAGTCGGGTCGAACGGAACCCAACCCACGCCGCTGAAGTACGCCTCCACCCAGGCGTGCGCGTCGTTCGTCGTCACCGTGAACGTGCCGAGCGCGCTCGTCACGCCGTGCGTGTAGCCGAGCACGACGCGCGCGGGAACGTTTGCCAGCCGCAGCATGACCGCCATGGCCGCCGCGTACTGCTGGCAGAAGCCGCTCTTGTTGGTCAGGAAGTCGACCAGGTCGCTGCCCGAATCGCCCTGCGTCGTCGACAGGCTGTACTGGAATCCGTTCGCCGGGTCGACGAAGTAGTCGCTGATCGCACGCGCCCGCTGGTACGGACCCTCGGTCGGCTTGGTGAGCCGGTCGACCAGCCGGCGTACCTGCGCCGGGATGCGCGGCAGCGTCAGCCACTTCGCCATCGTCGGGTCCTGGCTGTTCTCCGGCGCGGCGCGCAGGTCGGCCAGCGTGGGCTCCGGCTGGCTCACCGTCTCGGAGTACGTCTCGCCGGAATTCACCCGCGCGCCGACGACGAGCTGGTCCTGCGGCGACCACTGCGCGTTGTTCAGTCCGGAGATCGCGTTCGGCACCGCGAAGATCGCGGGATTGCCGGACATCCCGAGCACGGTCATCTGCGCGGTGAACGTCTGATCGGCGGACGCGCCGAACGGCGGGTCGTTCGCCAGGCCCCCGATGCCGGCCGGCTCCGTCGTGCCGTTGCCCGCTCCCGCGCGCCAGCCGCTGTTGGTGAACACCGGAAGCACGTTCACCCGCAGGTAGAACGGACTCGTGTCGTTCGCCTGACCGGTGATCTTCACCTTCACCAGGTCCATCGGGGTGGTGCGGGTCAGCTGGCCCTTCAGCGACGCGAACGGGCTGATGCTGCCGCCGCCGGACCCGCCGCCGGACGAGGAGTGGCGGTCGAGCAGCACCGACACCAGGTTCGTGCCGTTGGTGGGCGTCGCGAACGGCAACAGGACGGCCACGGCGAGCGCGAGGACGGCGATGCGCTGCCCGCCCAGCGCCACCGCGGGCCGCGCGATCGCCGCGCCGCGGTGGCCCACCCGGTGCCCCCATGACGCGCGGTCCTCACGCGCGTCGATCGCGAGCAGCAGCAGGAACGCCACGGCCGGCGCGAGGAACAGCATCCAGGAGACCGGCCGGTGCGGGACCGCGCCGGAGACCGTGTAGACGACCAGCAGCGGTACCCCCGCGAGTGCCCCGTGCCGCCCGACGACCGCGATCAGGTCGACGAGCGCGGCGACCACGCCGAGCAGCGCGCAGATCACCAACCTGATCGCGACGGTCGAATGCACCGGCGCGACCCCGTGCTGCGTCACGTCGTGCACCTGACCGAGCAGCGTCGACACCCGGTGCCACGTCCGTCCGGTCGGGATGCAGCCGAACCACGCGCCGTCGGACACGTACCGCGCGGTGAGCCACGGAACCAGCAGCACGATCCCGGGCCAGACGTGCAGCGCGCTCGGCGGACGCCACTGGCGCAGGACCAGCGCGGGCAGCAGGACCACCAGCATCGACAGCCACACGTCGACCAGCCAGCCGCGGTCGCTCAGCAGCGTGCACAGCGGGACGGCGCCCAGCGCGGACGCGAGCAGGGCGAGCAGGGTGCGCTGCACACCGCTGGACACGGTCCCGTTCGCAGGCGCGCTCACGCCGGCGCCGCCGCGAGCGTGTCCCGCCAGGCCTCCGCGATGCCGGTGCCGTGCCGCACTATGCGGACGCGCCAGCCCGCCGCGCGCAGCACCCGCGCCGCGTTGTGACAACTGCTGTCCGGCCCGCTCGCCGGGTTCCCCGCCCACGTGCCGGTGTCGAGCAGCAACGCCACCGCGGGCGTCACCGAACCGCGCGGGTGGCACTCGGCGAGCACCTGCAGGCTGATCGGGTCGACGTCGCCCAGCACCGCGATCAACGCGCTCTCCCGCGCAGTGCTCGCCAGCACGGCACGGGCCGGCGCGAGGCTGGCGTTGCGCGAGCCGTGCACGCCGGCGAGGTGCTCGACGAACGCCAGCGTGCTGTGCGAGGCGAGCGGACGGACCGCGTCCACGTCGCTGATCAACTCCACCGCGCGCCCCGCCGCGAGCAGGTGCGAGCCGATGCTGGCCGCTGCGCTGATCGCCCACTCCAGGCTGCTGCGGTCGCGCTCGTCGCGGTCAGGCGCGCCGTCGGACGCCAGCCGGCTCACGTGCGCGCTCTCGCGCAGGTCCAGCACCACGGTCGCCCGGCCCTGCCACGGGCGTTCCTCCTGGCGCACCATCAGCGCGCCCATCCGCGCCGTCGACCGCCAGTGGATCTTGCGCAGCGGATCGCCGGTCCGGTACTCGCGGGTGGACGCGTCGTCCGCACCGTGCGTACCGATCGAGTGGCTGCCGGCGTTGTCACCCAGGTCGTGCGCCAGCGGCGGTGACAGCGCGGGCAGCACGTCCACGACCGGGCGGACGACGAAGTCGGTGGTCGCGGTGAAGCCGCGGCGCAGGTCGATCAGGTGGAACGGGTCGGTCAGGCGCACCTGCAACGGACCGGTCCGGTACCGCCCTCGCGACAGGTTGTTCAGCCGGTAGGTGACGGTGCGCGACTCGCGGCTGGCCAGGCTGTCCAGCACGAACCGCGCCTTGCCCGGCAACGACGACGGCAGCTGGTCCTCGAGCATCAGCGCGCCGCTGCCGAGCCGCGACCGGTTGGTGATCGTCAGGTGCACGAGCACGTCGTCGCCGGAGCTGGCGTGCTCGGGTTCGACCCGTCTGCGGTTGGCGATCAGCACCCGCGAGCGGTGCACCACCACCGCGGACAGCAGCGGGACGGCGAGCGCGAGCACACCGGCGCGGGTCAGGTCCACCTGCCCGAGCAGCACACCGCACAGCAGCGCGGTCGCGCCGGCCGCGAGCAGGCAGGTCGCCCGGGTGGTGAAGCCGAACTCCGAACCGGCCACGGTCAGCGCGATCCCGAGCCGGACGGCAGCGGCGTGGACGCGGCGATCTTGCCGAGCAGTTCGGTGGCCGTGTGACCGGCGACGTGCGCCTCGGCGGTGAGCAGCAACCGGTGGCTGACGACCTGCGGGAGCAGCAGCTGCAGGTCGTCGGGGATCACGTAATCGCGTCCCTCGACCGCCGCCCACGCCTTCGCGGCACGGACGAGTTGCAGCGCGGCACGAGGCGAGGCGCCCAGCCGGATCTCCGGCGCGCGGCGGGTGGCGGCGGCCAGGTCGACCGCGTAGCCCTTGACCGCGTCCGAGACGTGCACCGAGCGCACGCCCGCGATCAGCCGGCGCACCTCGGTCGCGTCCGACACGGGGGCGAGCACGTCGAGCGGGTCGGTGGCGGCGTGCTCGTCCAGCATGGCGATCTCGGCCTGCCGGTCCGGGTAGCCCATCGAGATGCGCGCGGTGAACCGGTCGCGCTGCGCCTCGGGCAGCGGATAGGTGCCCTCCATGTCAAGCGGGTTCTGCGTGGCGAGCACCATGAACGGCGACTCGAGCCGGTACGTCGTGCCGTCGACGGTGACCTGCCGCTCCTCCATGCACTCCAGCAGCGCTGACTGCGTCTTCGGCGAGGCGCGGTTGATCTCGTCGCCGACCACTATGTTCGCGAACACCGGGCCCGGCTTGAACTCGAAGTCGCGCTCCTCGGCGTTGTAGACGCTCACGCCGGTCACGTCGCTCGGCAGCAGGTCCGGCGTGAACTGGACGCGGCGCACCGAGCAGTCGATCGAACGGGCCAGCGCCTTGGCGAACGTGGTCTTGCCGACGCCGGGGACGTCCTCGACGAGTAGGTGGCCCTCGGCGAGCAGGACGGTGAGGCCGAGGCGCACCTCGGCCGTCTTGCCCTCGATGACCTTCTCGATGTTGGCGGCGATCCGGTCCGCGGCCTCGCGAACCGCGTCCACCGGCGCGGCCGCCGGAGCGACCTCCGGCGGAGCGGCGTGCGTGCCGCGTGGGTGCACCGGGCCCGGAGCGCTTGAGAGGTCGTCCAACACGAGCGGTCCTTCCTGTCCTGCGGGCCGCGCCAGTGCGAAACCGCCGCCACGAGTATCGCCGACGCGTCGAGCCCGGGACAGAGCTGATCTTGAACAGCTGCGCGGGGAGTCCGGACGAGGGTGCGGGGCGCGTCGCGGCCGGAAATGGTTGACGGTGGAGCGTAGTGGGTTACAGTGGGGACAGGTGGGGGGAAGCGAGCTCGGGAGGTGGCGGCCGGTGGTCTTCCTAGGCACCTACTCGCCGCGCCTGGACGACAAGGGCCGGCTCGCTCTCCCCGCGAAGTTCCGGCCGGATCTGGAGGGAGGACTGGTGATCTGCAAGGGCCAGGAGCACTGCCTCTACGTCTTTCCGGCGGCCCAGTTCGTCTCCTTCACCCAGGGCCTGGCGAACGCGCCGATCACCGACGCCCGGGTCCGGCACTACGGCCGCACGCTGTTCGCGAGCGCGTCCAACGAGACGCCCGACGGGCAGGGCCGCATCACCGTCCCGCCGCAGCTGCGCAGCTACGCGGGGCTGACCAAGGACTGCGTCGTCATCGGCGCGAACAACCGGCTGGAGATCTGGGACGCGCAGGCCTGGGCCGACTGGTCCGCGCAGGCCGACGAGGCGTTCGCCGAGATCGCCGAGGAGGTGCTGCCCGGCATCTTCTGAGCGTCCGTATCGCTCCGGTCCGGCCTCCTCCCGTCCGCCTCCTGGCGCACCTTCCCCGGCGCCAGGCGGATCCCCCCTCTGCTTCCCGGCGAAGTACGGGTGGGACGGGCGGGGACCAGATCCGAGCGATCCCCACGGCTCCCCACCCGTGATCATCTCCCGCTGCACGACCCCCGAACACCTGCGAGCAAGAGGACTGCCATGGACGCACGGGACGAGCCGACACCGCCCACGGTGTCCTCCGCGGCGCACGTCCCCGTCCTGCTGCAGCGGGTCCTCGGCCTGCTCGCCCCCGCGCTCGCCGACCGTCCCGCCGTCGCCGTCGATGCCACGCTCGGCCTCGGCGGCCACGCCGAAGCGCTGCTGCGCGCGCACCCCCAGCTCACCCTCGTCGGCCTCGACCGCGACCAGGACGCGCTCGCCCGCAGCCGGGACCGGCTCGCACCGTTCGCCGACCGCGTCCACCTCGTGCACGCGGTGTACGACGCGATGCCGGACGTGCTCGACTCGCTCGGCCTCCCGGGCGTGGACGGCGTGCTGTTCGACCTCGGCGTCTCGTCGCTGCAGCTGGACGTAGCCGAGCGCGGCTTCGCGTACGCGCAGGACGCCCCGCTGGACATGCGCATGGACCGCTCGCGCGGCATCACGGCCGGCGAGGTGGTGAATACGTACCCGGTGCGCGATCTGGCCCGGGTGCTGCGCGACTACGGCGAGGAGCACTTCGCGCTGCGGATCGCGCAGGCGATCGAGCGCGCCCGGCGCACCGCCCCGCTGGAGTCCACGGCGCAGCTCGCCGAACTGGTGCGCGCGGCGATCCCCGCGGCCACCCGGCGGCACGGCGGGCACCCGGCCAAGCGCACGTTCCAGGCGCTGCGGGTGGAGGTGAACGGCGAGCTGGACGCGCTGCGCTCCGCGGTGCCGTCCGCGCTGAACGCGCTGAACGTGGGCGGACGGATCGTCGTGCTGTCGTACCAGTCGCTGGAGGACCGCATCGTCAAGCAGGCCTTCGCCGCCCTCGCCACCGACCACACCCCGGTCGACCTACCCGTCCAGCTGGCCGAGCACAGCCCGCAGCTGCGGCTGCTGGTGCGCGGCAGCGAACAGGCCAGCGACACCGAGATCGCCGACAACCCCCGCGCCTCGTCCGTCCGGCTGCGTGCCGCAGAACGCATCAGGAAATCAGCATGATGAGTCGTCCCGCGCCCAAGCACGCGCCGCGTGTTCCGTTCGCGCTGCTGCTGGTCGCCCTCGTCGTGGGCGGGCTCGCCGCGCTGCTGGTGCTCAACACCGCGTCCGCGGCGAACGAGCTGAAGCGGCACGACCTCACCGCGAAGGACGCCGACGTCGCCGCGCAAGTCGAGCAGCTGCGCAACGACGTCGCCGCCAGCCGGGCGCCGGGCAACCTGGCCCGCGTCGCCGCGCAACTCGGCATGGTGCCTGCGGGCAATCCGGCGTTCCTGCAGATCGATGCAGACGGCAAGGTGCGCGTGCTGGGCAGCCCGGCTCCGGCGACGGCACCGCCCGTCGCGCCGCCGAGCAGCGCGCACCCGCACACCAGCGCCGCGCACGCGCACGGCACGGCCAGCACGTCCGGGAAGGCCACCGGCAAGGCGACGCCCAAGTCGTCGAACTCGAAGTCGTCGCCGAACTCGAAGTCGCCGAACTCCAAGTCGCCGTCGCCGGCCAACTCGAAGTCGACGTCGAGCAGT
>DASRSS010000333.1:0-5928 GCA_035656335.1 Jatrophihabitantaceae bacterium
GGGCTGTGATCCAGGCGCCGGAGCCCCGACGGCGGCCGCCGCACGCGAGCGGGCGGCGTCGCGCAGGATCCGTGCCCACAGCCACAGCGCGAAGAGCGTGAACGCCCACCACTGCAGCGCGTAGCCGAAATTCTGCAGCGAGAAGTGCTTGCTGTCCGAGACGTCCAGCTGCCAGCGACCGAGGAGCACCATGGTCACCGCGGCCGCGAGCACGAGGACATGACCGAAGACCCACTTGGGGGCAAGGGCGAATCGGTACGCGCGCGGCACGCGTCAACGGTACGTCAGCGGACGTCGACGACGACCGAGACGCTCACCTGGCGGTGCAGGCTGTCGTGCGCGGTCAGCGTGATCCGGTGCTTTCCGGGCTCGGCGAACCGGTGCGTGACGAGCGTGACGTGCTTGCGGATCGTGGCCTTCGAACCGTCGTGCCAGCGCCAGACGTAGCCGGTGAGCTTGGCGATCGTGTCGGTGAAGTGCACGGCCCGGTAGTGCACCAGGTGCCCGGCGTACACGACCTTGGGCGTGCGGATGCCGACGCTCGGGAAGGCCGAGCGCAGCAGCCGCACCATGTTCGGCGTGCCCACGCCGCTCGGGCCGTCGTAGCCCTTCGCCGCGTTGCACTGGGTGTTCTGCGCGATGGTCTTCTCGTCCGGGTGCAGCGGGTGGTAGCTGTAGCTGCAGTCCAGCTTGCCGAGCGGCGACTTGTCGTCGGCGTAGATGATGTTGTTCGGGTTGCCGGTGTCGCCCTCCGGCAGCAGCGCCTGCACGCCCGCCGAGCAGTCGGTGGTGTCGTCGCCGCCGCAGAAGCCGTTGCCGCCGGAGCGCACGTCGTACGCCCAGAACGGGTGGTACTTGTAGTTCAGATACAACGACTCGGCCGGGTACGGGACGCCGTGGCCGCCGCCGGCCAGGCCGTACATGCCCGCGATCAGCGGCGCGGACAGCGAGGTGCCGCCGATGACCTGCCACGCGTCGTGCGTCGGATCGTTCTGCGACGGCGCGAACACCGAGTATCCGGTGGCCGGGTCGCCGACCACGGAGATGTCACCGGACATGCGCCGCGTGCCGCACCCCGTGTTCGCGTAGCCCGCCGCGGACGCCTGCCAGGCCGGCGCTTTGAAGTGCGCGCTGCAGCCGCCGCCGGACGCGCCGGGGAACACGCCCTCGTCCTTCTTCGCCCAGCCCACGGAGTTGTGCGGGCCGTCGCCGTTCCACACCGTCTCGCTGGCGCGCGAACCGTCCGCGTTCAGGGTGAGCGTGGTTCCGCCGACCGCCACGACAGACGGCAGCGACGCCGGCGCGTTGGGCTGGTTGTCGGAGTAGCCGCCCTGGTTCACGAAGTCCCAGTCGTACCAGCCGTCGTCGCCGGTCGCGGCGGTGATCACCACGCCGTGGTGCCGGTAGGCCGCGCGGATGGTGGCGGACGCACCCGCCTCGGGGCCGCCGTAGGAGTTGCTGACCACGTCCGCGCCGAGCCGGACCGCGGTGTTCTCGGCCTTGGCCAGGTTGCCGTTGGACGCGTTCTTGGCCTCGACGAGCAGGATCTTGCACTGGTTGCACATGCCGCGCACGGCCTGCACGTCCAGCGCGGTCTCGACCGCCCAGCCCCAGTTGGTCTTGGGCAGCGTGCCGCCGCCGGACTGGTTCACGACCTGCAGGCTCTGCTTCGTCTCGGTCGGCAGCCCGTACTGGCGGTCGAACTGGTTCAGCTCGTGCCGGATCCGCGGGCTGTTGTACGCGTCGACGACGGCCACGGTCGCGGTCGTGTGCGCGTCGGTCGTCAGCCGATAGACCTTGGCGAGGTCAGCGGGGCTGTAGCCGTTGTGCGGGCCGTGGGCACCAACGACGGTGCGGTACGGGACGGCGCCCGCGGTGCCCTTGGGCACGTCCACCCGGCGAAGGGCCAGGCAGCTCGAGTCGCCCAGCTTCGCGGCGCGGCACAGCGGCTGCATCCGGGCGTAGTGGAGGGCACCCTGGCCATCCGAAGCCTGGCCGGACGATCTCGGCAGGACGGAACCCGTCGCGGCGCTCGCCGGGGCGGCCAGGCCGAGCGCGACGGCGGCCGCGGTGGCCAACAGCGCGATCGCGGCATGTCCGCGGCGCTTGCCGTGCCGTCGCCGCACTGCGGGCATTTCGCCCATGGCCGATCCTCCAACGCGAGCTCGTCGCACAAGCAGGAGTTCAGCCGTGCTCGGCGGGTGACAAACTCCAGTGTGCCTTAGCTTCGGCTCAACGAGCGAAAACGGTAGTGCAATCCGGTGCCGGATTTCTCCCAACTCTCAGCGAAGTCCGGATCGGGCCGCCACTGCGTCCCGAGGCGCGGCGCGTACGCGTCCCCCACGAACGCCTCGCGCAGCTCGGTGATCACCAGCCGGTCGGCGTGCGGCAGCGCGGCGCGGTACACCTCGGCCCCGCCGATCACCCACACGTCGGGGTGCGCGGCGAAGGCGTCGGCCAGGCTGTGCACGGTCTCGGCGCCGCCGGCCGTCCAGCCCCGATCGCGGGTGAGGACGAGGTTGCGCCGGCCGGGCAGCGGACGGAACCGGGGCGGCAGCGAGTCCCACGTGCGCCGGCCCATCAACACGGTGTGCCCACGGGTGAGCTCGCGGAAGTGCGCGAGGTCCTCGGGCAGGTGCCACGGCAGCGCGCCGTCGCGGCCGATCACGCCGTTGGCCGCCTCGGCCCAGACGAGTCCGATCACGCCGGGCTCAGACCGCGATCGGGGCTTTGATCGTGGGGTGGTGCTGGTAGCCGTCCACCTCGAAGTCCTCGAACGCGTAGTCGAACAGGCTTGCCGCGCGCCGCAGCCGCAGCGTCGGGAACGGGTACGCCTCGCGGGACAGCTGCTCGTGCACCTGCTCGACGTGGTTGTCGTAGATGTGGCAGTCGCCGCCCGTCCAGACGAACTCGCCCGGCTCCAGGCCGACCTGCTGCGCGACCATGTGCGTGAGCAGCGCGTAGCTGGCCAGGTTGAACGGCACGCCGAGGAACAGGTCGGCGCTGCGCTGGTAGAGCTGGCAGGACAGCCGTCCGTCCGCGACGTAGAACTGGAAGAACGCGTGGCACGGCGGCAGCGCCATGTTGGCCAGCTCGCCGACGTTCCAGGCGCTGACGATCAGCCGTCGCGAGTCGGGGTTGCTGCGCAGCTGCTCGAGCAGGTTGCTGATCTGGTCGATGTGCCGGCCGTCCGGCGTGGGCCAGCTGCGCCACTGCACGCCGTAGACCGGGCCGAGCTCGCCGTCCTCGTCGGCCCACTCGTCCCAGATCGTGACGCCGTGCTGCTGCAGCCAGCGCACGTTCGAGTCGCCGCGCAGGAACCAGAGCAGCTCGTACGCGACCGACCGGAAGTGCACGCGCTTGGTGGTGATCAGCGGAAAGCCGGCGGACAGGTCGTAGCGCAGCTGGTGCCCGAAGACGCTGCGCGTGCCGGTGCCGGTGCGGTCGTCCTTGTGCGTGCCGGTGGCCAGGACGAGACGCAGCAGGTCCTCGTACTGGGTGTCCACAGCCGCCATGGGTGCACCCTAACCCGGCTGCGCCGCGCGGTTACGGTGGCACGGTGAGCGACTTCGACGACTTCGACTCGTACCTGTCCCTGGCCCGCGTCACCGAGCTGACCCTCTCCCCGGACGGGACGCGGCTGGTGGCCACGATCGCGCAGCTGAACGCGGACGGCGACAAGTTCGTCAGCGCGCTGTGGGAGCTGGACGCGTCCGGCCAGGACGACGCCCGGCGGCTGACCCGGTCGAAGCAGGGCGAGTCCGGTGCGCGGTTCGCGCCGGACTCCTCGCTGCTGTTCGTGTCCAAACGTGAGGGCGCGGACGACGAGCCGCCCGCGCTATGGCGGCTGCCCGCGGCCGGCGGCGAGGCGGAGCGGGTGCTGACCCGTCCCGGCGGCGTGTCCGCGGTGCGCTTCGGGCGCGACTCCTCGTGCGCGGTGATCGTCACCGAGCAGCTGTCGAGCAGCTCCGATCCCGCGGACGACGAGCAGCGGCGCAAGGCCCGCAAGGACCTCAAGGTGGCGGCCACCCTGCACACCGCCTCCCCGATCCGCTACTGGGACCACGACCTCGGCCCGGGCGAGGTGCACCTGCAGCTGCTGCCGGCGCTGGACGCGTCCGACGGCGACCTGACGCCGGTCGAGCTCACGCCCGCGCCCGGCCGCGCGCTGGACGAGACGTCGTTCGTGATCACGCCGGACGGCTCGACCGTGGTCACCAGCTGGAACGTGGCCGACGAGCCGGGCTATCCGCGGCCGCAGCTGGTGGCGATCGACACCGCGACCGGCGAGCGGCGCGTGCTGGCCGACGACCCCGCGATGTTCTTCGAGCAGCCCGCGGTCTCGCCGGACGGCGGGCAGGTGGTGTGCGTGCGGATGCGCGACACGACGTACGACGACCCGCCGGCGTACTCGCTGTGGCTGGTGGACCTCGCCACCGGCGACGGGCGCGAGCTGGTGGCCGACCCGGACCTCTGGCCGGGCGAACCGCAGTTCAGCGCGGACGGTTCGTCGATCTTCTTCCTGGCGGACGAGGACGGGCACCGTCCGGTGTTCCGGCTGGACCTCGCCACCGAGCAGATCACCCGGGTGACCGCGTCCGGCCACTACACGAACCTGCTGGTTTCCCCTGATGGGGAAAGCCTGTTCGCGCTGCGCGACCACGTCGACAGCCCGCCCGCGCCGGTGCGATTGGACGCGTCGGGCGCCGACGCCGAGGCCCAGCCGCTGCCCGCTCCCGGGACGGCCGAGCTGCCCGGGCACATCGAGCGGATCAGCACCACCGCGGACGACGGCACGAAGATCAGCGCCTGGCTGGCGCTGCCGTCCGGAACGTCGGCGAGCAAGCGCGCGCCGCTGCTGCTGTGGATCCACGGCGGCCCACTGAGCTCGTGGAACAGCTGGAGCTGGCGGTGGAACCCGTGGCTGATGGTGGCGCGCGGCTACGCGGTGCTGCTGCCCGACCCGGCGTTCTCGACCGGCTACGGCGCGAACATGGTCGCGCGCGGCTGGGGGCAGTGGGGCGGCAACCCGTTCACGGACCTGATGGCGATCACCGACGCCGCCGAGGCGCGTCCGGACATCGACGAGACGCGGACGGCCGCGATGGGCGGCTCGTACGGCGGCTATATGGCGAACTGGGTCGCGGGGCACACCGACCGTTTCCGCTGCATCGTCACGCACGCGAGCCTGTGGGCGCTCGAGCAGTTCATCGGCACGACGGACGTGCCCGCCTACTGGGCGCGCGAGTGGGGGCTGCCGACCGAGCGGCCGGAGCGGTACGCGCAGTGGTCGCCGCACCTGTTCGCCGACAAGATCGTCACGCCGATGCTGGTCGTCCACGGCGACAAGGACTATCGCGTGCCGGTCGGCGAGGCGCTGCGGCTGTGGTGGGACCTGCAGCGGCTCGGCGTCGACTCGCGCTACCTCTACTTCCCGGACGAGGGGCACTGGGTACTCAAGCCCGGCAACGCGCGCGTCTGGTACGAGACCGTGTGGGCCTGGCTCGCGCAGCACGTCCACGGCGAACCGTGGCGCCAGCCCGGGCTGCTCTGACCGTCCCGTTGTGCGATCAGCACCTCGCGCAGCGTTAGCGGGCGCGTCCGGCCAGCAGTGAGCGTGGATTGCTCGCTGCTCGCGAGGCAGTCCAGGCCGATACGCACACGTCGACCTGCCGGCCCGCTGCTCCGTTGCTCGCGCTTGACGCGTATGCCGCATCGTCGGCCTCGGCGAGACTGCCCGTCGGCTGCGCGGTCACCTCGGCGAGACTGCGCGCAGCGATCTTCGCGTCCTGCTTGCGCTGTCGACTCGCTTTGAGCTCATGTTGCACTCTTCGGCGGCGACGGCGGATGGCGTCGTTCGTCGTCGCCGCCGTCTCGCCTTGGGTCCGTGGTCGCGTCCTTCGCAGCGACGGGGACGGTTTCTCGCCG
>DASRSS010000334.1:0-5558 GCA_035656335.1 Jatrophihabitantaceae bacterium
AGCCGCGCCGGCGGTGGACGTCCGCAGCACCGGCGCGCCCATCCGGACGGACACCGCGCCGGCCGCGGCGAACGTCGCGAGCTCGTCGTCGGCGATGCCGCCCTCGGGGCCCACGACGACGATCACGTCACCGTCCGCGGGCAGCGGCACCGCAGGAAGCGGTTCGGACCCCGCCTCGTGCAGCACCAGCCCGGTGGACGACTCGATCCGCACGGCCACGTCGGCCGTCCGGGCGAGCGGCGCTACCTCAGGAACCCGGGGCCGCCGGCTCTGCTTCGCCGCCTCGGCCGCGGTGCGGCGCCACTTGGCCAGCGCCTTGTCGCCGCGCGGGCCGTGCCACTGCGCGATCGAACGGGACGCGGCCCACGGCACGATCTCGTCGACACCCAGCTCGGTGAGCACCTCGACGGCAAGCTCCGCACGCTCGCCCTTCGGGAGCGCCTGCACGACGACCAGGCGCGGGGACGGTTCGGGTTCGGCGCGGCGCGATTCGACGTTCAGCGCCAGGCCCTCGGGCAATACGTGGGCGACCACGCACTCGAGCACGGTGCCGCGCCCGTCGCCGACCAGCAGCCGCTCCCCCGGTCCGAGCCGCTTGACGCGCGCCGCGTGCCGTCCCTCGTCCCCCGTCAGCTCGAGCTCATCGCCCACCGGCAACGCGTCGACGAGGAACAGCGGCAGCGTGCTCATCGGAACGCGTCGCGCACCTTGCCGAAGCGGCCGCTCTTCTTCGTCACCGCCGACACGTCCTCGTCGCGCAGCGCGGCCAGCTCACGCAGCAGCCGTTCCTGCTCGTCGTCCAGCCGCGTGGGCGTGCGCACCTCGATGTGCACGTGCAGGTCACCGCGCGCCGAGCTGCGCAGCCGGGGCACGCCACGCCCGCGCAGCGTCTGTTCGCTGCCGCTCTGTGTGCCCGCGCGGATCTCGAGCTTCTCCTCGCCGTCGAGCGTGGTGAGCACCAGGTCGGTGCCCAGCGCCGCGGCGGTCATCGGTACCGCGACCGTGCAGTGCAGGTCCGCGCCGTCGCGCACGAACACGTCGTGGGGCTTCTCGGACACCTCGACGTACAGGTCGCCGGCCGGCCCGCCGCCGGGACCGACCTCGCCCTGCCCCGACAGCCGGATCCGCATGCCGTCCTCGATGCCGGCGGGGACGTCGACGGTGATCGTGCGCCGGGTGCGGACGCGTCCCTCGATGCCGCAGGTCGGGCACGGCGACGTGATCTGCTCGCCGGTGCCGCCACACGCGGTGCAGGCGCGGGTGGTCATCACCTGGCCGAGGAACGAGCGCTGCACGGTCTGGATCTCGCCGGTGCCGCCACACGTCGCACAGGTCTGCGGGCTGGTGCCCGGCGCGCAACCGGAACCGGTGCAGGTGCTGCACAGCACCGCGGTTTCCACGTTCAGCTCCTTGCGCACGCCGAACGCGGCCTCCTCCAGCGTCAGCGAGAGCTGCAGCAGCGCGTCGCTGCCCGGACGGACCCGGCTGCGCCGACCGCGGCCGCCCGCCCCACCGAACCCCGTGCCGCCGCCGAAGAACGCCTCGAACACGTCGCCGAAACCGCCGAAGCCGGCGAACGGATTGCCGGCCGAGCCCTGGCCCTGCGACAGCGGGTCGCCGCCGAGATCGACGATGCGGCGCTTCTCCGGGTCGGACAGCACCTCGTACGCGGTGGTCACGGCCTTGAACTTGTCCTGCGCATCCGGGTCCGGGTTGACGTCCGGGTGCAGCTCGCGCGCCAGCTTCCGGTAGGCGCGCTTGAGCTCCTCGGGCGTCGCGTCCTTGCGCACGCCGAGCAGCCCGTAGTAGTCGCGTGGGGTCTCAGCCACGAGCCGTCCTCAAAGATCTACTGGCACTCGCGGTCGTCGAGTGCCAGTCCAGTGTACGAAAGCCGCGGCTCACCGCTCCGCGATCAACTCGCCGACGTAGCGCGCCACCGCCGCGACCCGGGCCATGGTGTGCGCGTAGTCCATCCGCCGCGGGCCGAGCACGCCCACCGCGCCGAGCGACGCGCCGCCGATGCCGTAGCCGGTTGTGACCAGCGATGTGCTGGTGAACGCCTCGTGCTCGTTCTCGTTGCCGATGCGGACGACGACGTTCGTGGTGGCCACCGCCTGGTCCAGCAGCTTGAGCAGCACCACCTGTTCCTCCAGCGCCTCGAGCACCGGACGCATCGCCGGGAAGTCGAGCGCGTGCTCGGTCAGGTTGGCCGTCCCGCCGAGAACCACCCGGTCGCTGTGCTGCTCGGCGAGCGTCTCGAGCAGCACCGTGCTCAGGGTGGCCAGCAGCCCGCGCAGCTCCGGCGGGATCTCGTTCGGCAGGTCGCCGATGATCGCGGGCGCGTCGGCGAGCGCGCGATCACGCAGCCGCGCGTTGAGCGTCGCGCGCAGGTCCGCCACCGCGTCCGCCGTGACCGGTGCGGGCAGCTCGACAACCCGCTGCTCGACGCGGCCGGTGTCGGTGATCAGCACCAGCATCAGGCGCGCGGATGACAGCGAGACGAGTTCCAGGTGCCGCACCTGCGAGCGCGACAGCGACGGGTACTGCACGACGGCCACGTTGCGGGTCAGCTGCGCCAGCGTGCGCACCGCGCGGTGCAGCACGTCGTCCAGGTCGACCGCGCCGTCGAGGAACGTCTGGATCGCGCGGCGCTCGGCGGACGACAGCGGCTTGAGGTCGGTCAGCCGATCGACGAACATCCGGTAGCCGGCATCGGTCGGGATCCGTCCGGCGCTGGTGTGCGGCTGCGCGATCAGGCCCTCCTCCTCGAGGACGGCCATGTCGTTGCGGATCGTCGCCGGGGACACGCCCAGGTTGTATCGGTCGGCGAGCGTCTTGCTGCCCACCGGCTCGTTGGTCGAGATGAAGTCCGAGACGATCGCGCGCAGCACCTCGAGCTTGCGATCTTCGGGCGTCACCGCGATACCTCCGTCCCCTGGCGGCTCGAACCTTTCACGTCCAGCTTAGATCGACCGGTCGCGGCGCACCCGGCGATCACGGGCCGCCCACTAAAGTCGGGACGTGATTTTCAAAGCGGTGGGCAGCGGTCGACCTTATCCCGACCACAAGTTCTCCGCGCGGGACTGGGCGGCCGTCCCGCCGCGGACGGTCCGACTGGACGAGCTGACCACCACCAAGCGCGAGATGGCGCTGGATCACCTGCTCGACGACGACTCCACGTTCTACGGCGACCTGTTCCCGCACGCCGTGCAGTGGCGCGGCGAGCTGTACCTGGAGGACGGCCTGCACCGCGCGCTGCGCGCCGCGCTGCAGAACCGGCACACCCTGCACGTCCGGGTCCTGGATCTGGACGCGCTTAAGCCCGATCCGCGCTGACCTGCACCTCGCGACCGGCCCAAAGAAGAGGCCGGATCACTCGGCGCAGACCGCAAGCTCGCTCCGCTCGCGCGGGCGCGGGCTCTTCGCGCGAGCGCTCATCGCGCGGGGAGTCACCCAGGCAACTGACTTCGTCAGTTGAGTAGTTCCCTGACCACGGCGTCGGCCATGAGGCGGCCGCGCTGGGTGAGCACGATGCGCCCGGACGACAGCGCCGGGTGCTCGACCAGACCCCAGCCGGCCAGCTGCCGGGTGACCGTCTCGGCCGACTCGGGCAGGTCGTCCAGTGACAGGCCTTCGCGCAACCGCACCCCGAGCATGACGCGTTCGGTGAACCGGGCGCGCTCGTCGAGCGTCTCGCGGCCGGCGGCCGGGCTCGCGCCGGACTCGACCAGCGCCGCGTAGCGGGCCGGGTGCTTGACGTTCCACCAGCGAATCTCGCCCACGTGGCTGTGCGCGCCCGGCCCGAAGCCCCACCAGTTCGCGTCCCGCCAGTACAGCTCGTTGTGCTGGCAGCGTCCCGCCTCGGACGTCGCCCAATTGGACACCTCGTACCACTCGAAGCCCGCGGCGGTCAGCGTCTCGTCGGCCATCACATAGCGGTCAGCGAGCACGTCGTCGTCCGGCGGCGGGACGATGCCGCGCGCGACCTGCCTGGCCAGCGCCGTCCCCTCCTCGACGACGAGCGCGTACGCGCTGATGTGATCGGGCCCGGCGGCGACGGCGGCGTCGAGCGAGGCCTGCCAGTCGGCGTCCGTCTCGTGCGGCGCGCCGTAGATCAGGTCCAGGTTGACGTGCTCGAAGCCGGCGGCACGCGCCTCGGCGACGGCCTCCTCGGGACGGCCCGGCCGGTGCTGCCGGTCCAGCACCTCGAGCACGCGCGGCACCGCGGACTGCATGCCGATCGACACACGGGTGAACCCCGCCTCGCGCAGCCGCGCGAAGTAGCCGGGCGTCACCGTCTCCGGGTTCGCCTCGGTCGTGATCTCGGCGCCGGCCGCGAGCCCGAACCGCTCGCGGATCTCGGCGATCACCACGCCCAGGTGCTCGGCCGGCAGCAGCGTCGGCGTCCCGCCGCCGAAGAAGACCGTGCTGACCTCGGGCACCCGTCCGCCGAGGACGTCCGCGGCGAGCCGCACCTCGTGCAGCAGCGTGTCGGCGTAACCGCCCTGGCTCACGCCGGCGCCGAGCTCCGTGGCCGTGTAGGTGTTGAAGTCGCAGTAGCCGCAGCGGGTCCGGCAGAACGGCACGTGCACGTAGACGCCGAACGGGGTCGTGCCCGCGGACTCGAGCGCCGTGCGCGGCAGCACCCCCGTCGTCGGGGCGGGATCACCTTGAGGCAGGGCTGACGGCACGAGCCACAGTCTGCCCCCCGGGCAGATCGCGCATTCCACGGAGCGGGGACGCGGCCAGCACGAGGCCCGGTGTCACGTTGCCGATCAGCAGGATCAGCACCGCCGTGCGCGGCCCGAACGCGGACGCGAGCGCGCCGCCGACCAGGGCACCCAGCGGCACCACGCCGAACAGCACGAAGCGCATCGAGGCGACCACCCGGCCGAGGATCTGCGGCGGGCAGTAGGCCTGCCGGAACGAGCCGATCGTCACGTTGTAGACCAGGATCCCGGTGTACATGAGGACGGCGCCGACCACGAAGTACGCGATCCCGGCACCCCGCTGGGTGGCCGCGATCAGCACCCCGAACGGGGCGGTGACCGCGGTCGACAGCCATGTTGCGCGGGCGGTGCCGATGGCGCGTCCAACCGGGCGGGCGATCGCGGCGCCGAGGACTGAGCCGAGGCCCACCACGCCGATCAGCACCGCGACCGTGCTCGGCGCCAGGTGCACGCCGCGGACGAGGAACAGCACCTCGATGGCCGCGAAGCCGGTGAAGAAGAAGTTCGCGAGCGCCGGCGCGATCGTCATCACCCGCAGCAGCGGGTCGGCGCGCACGTACCGCGCGCCCTCGGCGATCTCGCGGCGCAGGTTCCGCGGGGCCGGCTGCGGCGGCGGCTCCTGCGTCCGGATGCACGCCAGCGCCATGGCCGAGACGAGGTAGCTGGCCGCGTCGGCGATCAGCGCGAACGGCGCGCGGAACAGATGCACGAGAAGACCGGCGAGCCCGGGACCGGCCACCTCCGCCACCGCGCGCGTGCCCTGCGTCTTCGCGTTCGCCTCGGCCAGTTCGGGTCCGTCGACCAGCACCGGCAGGTACGCCTGGTAGG
>DASRSS010000335.1:0-10503 GCA_035656335.1 Jatrophihabitantaceae bacterium
TCGGCACGGCGCACCGTCGCCTGGGCGGCGGCCAGCGCCGCCCGCGCGTCGGCCTGCTCGCCGGAGGCGCGGACCGCGGCCAGGATCGCCGGCAGGTCGCGCAGCCCGAGCGACGCGCCGAGCTCGAGCGCGCGCTCCTCCAGCGCGGCGATGGTGTGCAGGCCGATGGTGTGCAGCTCCTCGGCGCTGAGCGGCAGCGTGGTGTGGACGGCGACGGCGCGCTGATACATCCGCTCGCCGTCGGGCAGCGTGTGCAGGCCGGCGTGCTCGCTCGGCCGGGCCTGCGGGCGAAGCTCGACGAGCAGCTCCCGCCACCGCCCGAGCGCGGGCATGATCTCGTCGCGCACAACGCCGGACACCTGCTCGCGCCAGGCCGCCTCGCCCGTCCACCCCGCCGGCGGCTGCGGCGCGAGGAACTCGGCCGGCACCGGTGAAGCCAGCATCCGGTCGGCCCAGCCGACCGCCTGGTCGATCAGCTCAGCGATCGGCAGCGTGCCCTTGGCGCGGCCGTCGCGTAGCCGGTCGGTGACCCCGTCGAGCCAGCGCGGCGAGGCGATCAGCCGGGCGAGGTAGTCCTCGGCCGCCCCGGCGTCCAGCAGCACGGTGCGCGCCGCCACGGCCGGCAGCATGGCCGGACCGGAGAACGGCATCGCGGTGGCGGTGTACTCGTCCGCGCGGTTGTGCAGGTCCAGCTCGCGGTGCTTGCACCAGGCCGAGACGGCGCCGAGCGTCGCCCGCTCGCGGGAGTCGTCCGCGGTCAACTGCGCGGCGCGGCGGGCGATATCGCGCAGCCGATCGACCAGGGCGTCCTCGGCGGCGGCGGACGGATCGGGCATCAGCGCGTCGTACTCGCGCAGGCCGAGCGCGCTGCCGTGCAACGGATCCGCGGCGAGCAGGGTCTGGACGAGTTCGTCGGCCAGCGCCCGGATCGGCGAGCCAGGGGCAGCGGGTTCAGCGGAGTCGCTCATCAGACGATCATGCAGGACCGCGCTGACTGTCCGCGCGTGGCGGTCCTCGCTACGGTGCTCGAATGCAGACGTTGCGCACGCCCGAGGACCGGTTCGCGGACCTGCCCGACTTCGGCTACCAGCCGCACTACGCGGACGTGCCGGACGGCGAGGGTGCCACGTTGCGGATGGCGTGGGTCGAGGACGGCCCGGCAAGTGGGGGTCCCCCCGGCAATGAGGGCGTAGCCGCCGGGGGAGGGCAGCCGGTATTGCTGCTGCACGGCGAGCCGTCCTGGTCGTTCCTGTACCGGCGAATGCTGCCGATCCTCGCCGGCGCCGGGCTGCGCGCGATCGCGCCGGACCTGGTCGGCTTCGGCCGCTCCGACAAGCCGGCGCGCCCGGAGGACCACTCCTACGCGCGGCACGTCGAGTGGGTGCGCTCGCTGGTGTTCGACGTGCTGGACCTGCGCGACGTCACGCTCGTCTGCCAGGACTGGGGCGGGCTGATCGGGCTGCGCCTGGCCGCCGAGCACCCGGACCGGTTCGCGCGGATCGTCGCCGCGAACACCGGCCTGCCGACGGGCGACCACCCCATGCCGGACATCTGGCACGCCTTCCGGCAGGCGGTCCGCACGGCCCCTTCGCTGGACGTGGCCCGCTTCGTCGAGAGCGGCTGCCGGCGCCCGATCAGCGACGCCGTCCGCGCCGCCTACGACGCGCCGTTCCCGGACGAGTCGTACAAAGCCGGGCCGCGCGCGATGCCCGATCTGGTGCCGACCGCTCCGGACGACCCGGCCACCGAGGCCAACCGCGCCGCCTGGTCCGTCCTCGCCGCGTCGGCCACGCCGGTGCTGGTCGCGTTCAGCGACGGCGACCCGATCACCGGGGCGATGGGCCCGATCCTGCAGCGGGCCCTGCCCGGCGCGGCCGGCCGCGAGCACCCGGTGATCGCCGACGCGGGCCACTTCCTGCAGGAGGACGCCGGCGAGGAGCTGGCCGCGCACGTCGTCCGGTTCATCGCGGACACCACCCAGTAGCCTTTCGCGCATGCTGCTGTCCGACCGTGACATCCGCGCCGAGGTCGACGCGAGCCGCCTGGTGCTCGACCCGTGGGACGCCGACCTGGTCCAGCCGTCCAGCATCGACGTCCGCCTGGACCGCTTCTTCCGGGTGTTCAACAACTCGCAGTACACGCACATCGACCCGGCCCAGCAGCAGGACGAGCTGACCTCGCTGGTCGAGCCGAAGGGCGACGAGCCGTTCGTGCTGCACCCGAACGAGTTCGTCCTCGGCTCCACGCTCGAGGTGGTGACGCTGCCGGACGACCTGGCCGGGCGGCTGGAGGGCAAGTCATCGCTCGGGCGCCTCGGCCTGCTCACCCACTCGACCGCCGGGTTCATCGACCCGGGCTTCACCGGGCACATCACGCTCGAGCTGTCCAACGTGGCCAACCTGCCGATCACGCTGTGGCCGGGCATGAAGATCGGCCAGCTGTGCCTGTTCCGGCTGTCCTCGGCGGCCGAGCACCCGTACGGGTCGGCGCAGTACGGCTCGCGGTACCAGGGCCAGCGCGGCCCGACGCCGAGCCGGTCGTACCAGAACTTCCGGCGCTGGCCGACCGGCTGACCCGGCCGCCGCGCACGCGCCGCGCGGCGTCGTCCGGCCGCCGTCCCTGACAACAGAAACCCCGCCGGCGGGTTGCCCGGCGGGGTCCTGCTCAGCCGCTCAGCTCGTCAGCCGCGGCCGGCTCAGCGCTCCCGGCTGCCTTAGTGGTGCCGCCGGCGCAGCGTGCCCAGCACCATCAGCGCACCGATGGCGATCAGCAGGGCGCCCACCGCACCGACCAGCACGACGTTCGAGCCCGTGCTCGCCAGCGGCTTCGTCCCGTGCGAGGGCGAGGGCGACGGGGACGGCGTCGGCGGCTTGGACGTCGACACCCCGCCGACCCCGTGCGCCGCGCCCGCCGCACACGCCGACACCCGGCTCACGTCGTCGCCCGAGGTCATCGTGGCCGCGTTGAAGAACCCGTGGCCCGCGCCGTCCGCCGAGCAGGCCAGCAGCGCGGTGTCGATGTGCTGGTCGATGTCGGCGGTCACGGTCACCGTGTAGGTGTCCTTGTTCCCGGCCGGCAGCGTCACGTCGCTGCCCAGCACGGCGTGCGGCGCGCCGCCCGTCCAGCCCGCGACGGATGTCGCCGCGCCGACGTTCGCGCCGTCCGCACCGGTGCGCTGCTGCGTCACCGATGCGCTGCTGATCGCCATCCCGGAGGCGAAGGCGGGCGTGTCGGTGAGCGAGTAGGACACCTGATTCTGTGTGCCGTTCGTGACGATGACCGCGTAGGTGATCACCCAGTGCCACTGCGGGCCTTCGACCGCGGAGATCACCTTCTTGACCACGGTCGGCGAGCCCGGCGCCGCGCACGCGGTGCCGGTGTTGCCGCCGCCGGAACTGCTCAGCGTCGCCGTGTTGAGGAAGCCGGTTCCGGTCTCACCGGTGTCCAGCGTGCAGTCGCGGTCGGTCGTGGTCGCGGCCGTGCTGACCCGCGCCTTCGCCGTCACCGTGTAGTGGACGCTGCTGTTCGGCGGCAGCGATCCCCCGCCGGCGACGACCGTGTTCGGTGACAGGCCCGTCCACGCCGCGTTCACACCCGGCCCGCTCGCGGTTGCCGACAGGACGGTGATCCCGCCGCCGAACTCGAGCGTGTCGGACAGCGTGTACGCGCTCGAGTACGCGGCACTGGAGTTGGTCACCGCCAGGTCGTAGGTGATCGTCCAGGTGCCGTCGGCGTTCTGCACGCTGGACGTGACCGTCTTGGCGACCGTCGGCACGCCCGGGGTGGGGATGCCGCCGCAGTCGTGCGCGGTGGACGAGTCGTGGCCGGACGTGACGGTCGCGGCGTTGTAGAAGCCCTTGCCCGCCGTCCCCGCCTGGCAGGTCCGGTCGTTCGCGCTCGTCCCGGCCGACACGGTCGCGTTGACGGTCACCGTGTAGGTGTCGGTCTTGCCGGCCGCGAGCGCCTGGTTGTGCACGATGTGGCCGGTGCCCGTCCAGGCGTTCGCCGCGCCGTTCGGCCCGACGACCGACTCCCTGTTCACGCTCACGCCCGACGGGAAGCCCGGTGCGTCGTCGAGCGTGTACAGCAGTCCGGTGCTGCCCGGGTCGGTCACCTTCAGCGTGTAGGTGACGTCCCACGTGCCGTCCCAGCTGCCGCCGGTGACGTGCTGCGCCGCCGAGACGAACGTCTTGGTGACGGTCGGCGTGGCCGGGCTGGAGCACGCGGTGTCGGTGCTGAAGTTGGCGCCGGACTGCACCGTCGCCGAGTTCAGGAACCCGGTGCCGGTCTCGGTCATGCCGAGCGTGCAGTCGCGGTCGGTCACCGTCGCGGTGGTCGTGACGTCGGCGGTCACGGTGACCGTGTAGACGTCCGACTTACCCGCAGCGAGCGGCTGGTCCTTCGCCGCGACCGTCTGCCCGTGCAGCGGATCCCAGCCGGCCACCTTGACCGAGTCGTCGTTCGGCCCGGTCATGGACGCGGCCAGCACCGTGATGCCGCCGCCGAACCGCGGGGTGTCGGACAGCGCGTAGAACGTGCCGCTCGCGCCCGTGGAGTTGTCCACGGTCAGGAGGTAGACGATCGTCCACGTGCCGTCCGCGTTCTGCGTGGTCGACGCGATCGACTTGGTGACGGTTGGCACCGGCAGCTGCGGCAGGTTCGCGCATGCCGTGGCGCTCGCGGAGTCGTTGCCGGACGTCACGGTCGCCTTGTTGAACGCGCCGCGTCCCGGCGTGTCCGTCGCCGCGCAGATGACGTCGTCCGTGGCCGGCAGGCTCGCCGGCTTGGCCCCGACGTTGATCGTGACGGCGTAGGTGTCCGTCGCGCTCGCGGGCAGCCGCCGCTTGCCGATGATCTCCGTGTTCGGGCTCTTGCCGGTCCACGAGGTCAGCACCTTGCCGTCGCCCGTGCCGGACGCGATGGCGTGACCGGCGTTGTCGGTGCCGCTGACGGTGGCGCTGCCGAAGTCGAGCGTGGACGCCAGGGCCGGCGCGTCGCTCAGCGAGTAATACAGCCCGGTGGTCGCGCTCGGGTTGGTCACCGTGATCGCGTAGGACACGTCCCAGCTGCCGTCCCAGATTCCGCCGACCAGGTGGCGCGCCGGCGTTCCGGCCGTCTTGTGGACGATCGGCAGCACCGGGGTCGCGCACGCGTCGTCGGTGTTGCCGCCCGCCGCGCTGGTGATCGTGGCCGAGTTGAACAGGCCGTGCCCGGGCGTTCCGGTGCACGTCCCGTTCGCGGCGATCGCGCCGGCGGCCACCGTGCCGGTGACCGTCACCGTGTAGTGGACGGTGCTGTCCTTGGCGAGCGACTGCTTGGTGGCCACGGTGGTGTCGGACGTGCCGTTCCAGGTCGCGCTGGCGCCCGGTCCGGACACGGTCGCGGACGTCACCGTGAAGCCGGTCATGAAGCCGAGGCTGTCGTTGACCGTGTAGCTGGTCGCGAACTTGGTGCTGGCGTTGCGGACCGCGAGGTCGTAGCTCACCGTCCAGCTGCCGTCGGCGTTCTGCGTCAGCGCGCCGACCGACTTGGTCACGGTGGCGACCGGCGTCGGCGCGTCGGAGAAGCTGACCACGTTCGGCGTGCCCGCGTTCGCCGCGGTCACGCTCACCGTCTGCGTGGTCGGGTCGGCCAGCTGGTAGTTCGGCGGCGCCGCCGTCTCCTCCCAGGTGTAGGTGCCGAACCCGACGACGTCGCCGCCCGCGGGGGAGCCCGCGGCACAGGCGCCGGACGCGTCCGTCGTGCAGGTGTAGAGCACCGTGCCCGTCGCGTCCGGGCCGCGGTGCAGCGCGAACGTCGCGCCGGCCAGCGGCTTGCCCGCGTCGTCGGTCTTGGTGACCGTCAGCGTGGTGGGCTGCTCGGCGTCCGCGGCAACCGTCGCCGCGATGGCCGTGCCGGCGTCGGCTGCGTCCACGATCACCGGGCCGAACACGCCCGAGCCGGACAGCTGGTAGCCGGTCGGCGCGGCGGTCTCGACCCAGTAGTACGTGCCGAACGGCAGGCCGGTGATCGCGCACGAGCCGCCCGCACCGGACGTCGTGCACGAGGCCACGCGCGTGTCGGCCGGCGCGCCGGGCTGCAGCCCGGGAACGCCGTTGCTCTCCTGCCACAGCGCGAAGGTCGCGCCGGCGAGCGGGTCGCCGCTCGGGTCGGTCTTCTTCACCGTCAGCGTGGAAAGCTGAGGCGCGTCCTGCACGGCCGTCGCCGCGATCGCCGTCCCGGCGTTGGACGCGTCCACAACGACCGGGCCGAACGACGCCGGCGAGGGCAGCTGGTACCCGGTCGGGGCCTTGATCTCGACCCACACGTAGCTGCCGAACGGCAGGTTGCTCACGCTGCACGTTCCCGTCGCCCCGGCCGTGGTGCACGAACCGGCCAGCGCGCCACCGGCCGAACCGGTGTGCAGCTCGAACGTCGCGCCGCCGAGCGGGTTGCCGGTCGGGTCGGTCTTCTTGACCGTGAGCGTGGACAGCTGCTGGGCGTCGGCCACCACGGTGGCCGCGATCGCGGTGCCCGCGTTGGCCGCGTCCACGACGACCGGGCCGAACACGCCGGAGCCGGACAGCTGGTAGCCGGTCGGCGCCGCTGTCTCGACCCAGTAGTACGTGCCGAAGGTCAGGCCGGGGACGCTGCAGCTGCCGGACCCGGCCGCGGTGCTGCACGACGAGACGGACGTGTCCGGCGAGGCGCCGCTGGGCTGCAGGCCGGGCGTGCCGTTGGTGTCCTGCCACAGCGCGAACGTCGCGCCCGCGAGCAGCTTGCCACTCGGGTCGGTCTTCCGCACCGCGAGCGAGGTGCGCTGCTGCGGGTCCTTCACGTGCGTGGACAGCGTGCCGCCGGCGTTGGCCGCGGTCACCGTCGTCGCGAAGACATCCGGTGCCGGCAGCTGGTAGCCGGTCGGCGCCTTGGTCTCGACCCACGAGTAGCTGCCGAAGCCGACCACGTTGCCGTCGGCCGGCGAGACCGACACCGTGCACGCGCCGCTCGAGTCGGTGGTGCAGGTGTACAGCTGCTTGCCGGTGCCGTCCGTGCCCTCATGCAGTTCGAACGTCGCGCCGGCGAGCGGGTTGCCGCTCTCGTCGGTCTTGGTGACGGTCAGCGTCGTCGGCGCCGGCGAGTCCTTGACGACAGTCGCGGCGACGGACGTGCCGGCGTTGCCCGCGTTCACCACGACCTGCGCCGCATTCGGCGAGGGCAGCTGATAGCCGGCCGGGGCCGCCGTCTCGACCCAGTAGTACGTGCCGAACGCGAGGTTGGCGACCGAGCAGGTGCCGTCCGCGCCCGTGGTGCAGGTGCCCGCCGCGGTGCCGCCGGCCGAGTCCTTGCGGAGTTCGAACTTCGCACCCGCCAGCGGGTTGCCGCTCTCGTCGGTCTTCTTGACCGTCAGCGACGTCAGCTTCTGGTGGTCCTCAACAGTGGCGGTGGCGATCGTGCCGCCCGCGTTCGCGTTGGTGATCTGGAACGGGCCGAAGCTGGCCGGTGTCGGCAGCTGGTAGCCGGTCGGCGCGGCGGTCTCCACCCAGTAGTACGTGCCGACATCCAGGCCGCTCACCGCGCACAGGCCCGCGGCGTCCGTGGTGCACGTGCCGGCGACGGCGCCGGTGGGTGAGTCCTTGTGCAGCCCGAACGCGGCTCCCGCCAGCGCCGCGCCGGTGCTGGCGTCCTTCTTGACGAGGGTCAGGGTCGTCTTCGGCGTCGGCTGCTTGTTCGTGAACGTGCACGAGATCGCGACGTTCGACCTGCCCGTGAAGGAGACGCCCGGGTTCGCCGTGCCCTCGCCGACCTTCGAGGTGGTGACGGTCGTGCCGTCGACCGTGCACGTCGTCTTGCTCCAGTCGAGCGTGTAGCCGCTCTTGAGCGCTTCGGTGACGGTGATCGTCGGCGAGCCGCCCGAGGGGATGCTCACGGTGGCCTGGGTGATGCCGGTCGTGCCGGCCTGGGACGCGGTGACGGGGAAGGAGCCGACCGTGGAGCCGGCGGAGATCGATCCGCTGAACTGCCAGCCGTTGGCGTCCGCGCTGTTGGCCAGCACGTTGCCGCTCGGGTCCTCGACCTGCTTCTGCACGGTCAGCGCGTTGGTGCAGTTGCCGGTGGCGAGCGTCTGGAAGATGTCGCCGAAGTTCTGGTTCGTGGCGAGGTAGTAGTCCGAGTTCGCGGCCGGGCCGGAGATCGCGCGGATGTTGTCCTCGCCGCCGTTGACACCGATGCCGATTGTGACGACCCGCGTGCCGAGCGCCTTGAGCGCGTTGGCCGAGAAGATCGCGTTGTCGACGTTGTGGAAGTTGGTGTAGTTGCCGCCGCCGGCGCCCTGGTTGTCGGTGGTCGGGTTGCCGTCCGTGAGCACGATCGCCAGGTCGTACGTCTTCGTGGACGTCACCGCCTGGTAGATGCCCTGGTCCCAGTTCGTGCCACCGTTCGCGCGCAGGCCGTTGATCTTGTCGAACAGCGGCTGCTCCGTCGCGGCGTCGGTGAGCGGCGTGAGCGGGACGGAACTGCCCGTGCTCTCGCCGAAGGAGTAGATCGCCACCTTCGTCGGAGTGCCGGTGAGCGCGTTGATCACGCTGGTCGCGGCCGCCTTGAGGTCCGCGATCTTGGTGCTGCCGCCGCTGGTGGAGCCGCCCATCGACCCCGAGCTGTCCAGGATCAGCGCGATGCGCAGCCCGCACAGCGGGGACAGGGACGGGTCGTTGCGCGACGCGGACATCAGGCCGCTCCACGGTGACCCGTCGTTCTGGCCGTGGATGCCCTCGTCGGAGTTGCTGGTGTTCAGCGCGTCGCCGGGCACGTCGACGCTTGCGCCGCTGGCGAGCCACTTGGTGACGAAGCTGTACGGCGCGCCGTGGCCGGTCGAGCTGTCGCCCTCGTCCAGGGTGGCGCTGCGGTAGTACCCGGCGGGCACGCCGGTTTCGGAGACCGTGTACGCGGATCCGGCGGGGACGGACAGTGTGCACTCGCCCGTCGCGTCGGTGGTGCAGGTGTCCGCGGCGGAACCGCCCGTGGTCGCGCCGGGCACTGCCTGGAACGTCACGCCGGCCAGGGAGCTCACGGTGCTGGTACCGGTGCGGTCGCCGCCGGCGTGGACGGTGATCGTCGCGCCGCCCGTCGCGCCGGCGGGCTGCGAACCGCCGACCAGCAGGGTGCCGGCCACCAGCCCACCGCTCGCGACGAGCGCGGTGGCCACGGTCAGCCAGCCGTAACCGCGATATCTCCGGACGTCGTGAGCGCGCTGCGGATTCCCCCGAAACTGCATTCCGAACACGGTGTTGCCCCCCGATCGCCGACCGCACCCCCGATGGGCGGTCGCCTCGCGAGGAAGAACTTTCTACGGAAACTAAACAGGTGTCAAGGTCTTGTTAGTGAAGTGATCGTAAAGACTGCGGGGTATGTCGGAGTTCGTCCCACGAACGGACGCGCGTATCTTCAACGCGTGTCCGACCCGAAGCCGGCAGGTCCGGCGGCCGAACGCCAGTTGATCGACGACTGGACATCGGCGGCCGAGATCATCGGCGCGGTCCAGCAGGCGGTGCTCACCCGGGTGGCCGAGGCGGGCGTGCCGACGCAGTGGGTCGCGGTGCTGCGGCTGCTGCATGACGCGCCCGACCAGCGCCTGACGATGAGCGAGATCGCGCGCCACCTGGCGATGTCCTCCGGTGGCTTCACCAAGCTGGCCGACCGGATGGCGCGCGACGGCTTGATCGATCGCCGCGGCGTCTCGACGGATCGGCGGGTCGTCCACGCGGTGCTCACCGAACGCGGCCGGATCCTCGCCGAGGAGTGCACGCGCGCCTACAACGAGGCGGTCATCGGCCTGGTGCTGTCCGCGATCTCCGCGCGGGAGCTGAAGGCGCTCAGCCGGCTGGCCGCGCAACTGAACCCGGTTCGCGATCCCGATCCGGCCAACCCGGACGCGTTCCTGATCCGACCCCCGTCCCTGGCCTCGCCGGAACGACGAGGCCAGGGAACCGGCACTGCAACACGAGTCTGATCCCCCGCGCGTCGCCAGCGCGGATCCCCCGACCGCCGGTCGCCCCCTGCGTCGACCGGTTTGCTCGCGCCGCAATGCTCGTGCTCGGCAATGCCCGCTTATCTTCCGTGGCAGCTATTTACGCTGTCAAGTTCTTGTATGGAAGTCGGCGAAAATTTGCCGGGTCGCGGTCATGACCAGCGGACGCGGACCTGGCGCCACAGCGCGGCGGTCGCGGCGTCGCCGGTGACGGTCGCGGTGCTCGGCCGGTTCCACAGCCACAGGTAGAGCGCGGAGGAGGGCCCGCTCACCGTCACGTCCGCCCGGACGTCGTCGGCCTGCTCGGCGACGATGCGCTCGCCGCCGAGGGTGATCAGCCAGGACGGGCCGTCGTCGGCACGCAACCCGATCGTCGCGGCCTGCGGGATCGCGTTCGCCTTGCGCGCCGCGAAGCCCAGCAGCAGTTCGGCGATGCCGTCCTGCGCGAAGCCGGCGTCGAAGACGTTGCGGTCACCCGCGGCGCCCTGCGCGTCGGCGCG
>DASRSS010000336.1:0-3757 GCA_035656335.1 Jatrophihabitantaceae bacterium
CCTGGACGGCCGAGACCGAACGGCTCCGGGCCACCGTCGAGGCCGCCGAGTTCGCCGGGCTGAGCCGCGCGGACTTCGCCGAGCCCGGCGCGATCGAGCGCGAACGCGGCCGCGCCGAGCAGGCCGCGTCCGCCGCGCAGCAGGCCGAGCAGGATGCCCGGGCGGCCGCGGACGCCGCCGAACGCGCGCGGCACGCGGCACGCCGATTCGCCGACCGGCGCGCCGACCTGACCAGCGCGATCGCGCGGCTCGTCGAGCGCGAGACCGAGGCCGCCCCGATCCTGTACCTCGCCAAGCTCACCAAGGGCATGACCGGGCAGCGCCGCGTCGCGCTCACCACCTACGTGCTGCGGCACTGGTTCGAGCAGGTGGTGCAGGCGGCGAACCTGCGGCTGGCCGCGATGTCCGGCAACCGGTACGAGCTGGTGCGCATCGACGACCTTGCCGGCTCCGGGTCGCGCGCCCAGCGCACCGGGCTCACGCTGCAGGTGCTCGACCGGCACACCGGCGAGCAGCGCGCCACCGGGTCGCTGTCCGGCGGCGAGTCGTTCTACACGTCGCTGGCCCTCGCGCTCGGGCTCGCCGACGTCGTCCGCGCCGAGGCCGGCGGCGTCGACCTGGACACGCTGTTCATCGACGAGGGGTTCGGCAGCCTGGACCCGGACACGCTCGAGGATGTGATGAGCGTGATCGACGACCTGCGCGACCGCGGCCGGGTCGTCGGCATCGTCAGCCACGTCGGCGACCTCAAGGACCGCATCGCCGAGCGGGTCGAGGTGCGCCGCCGCCCGGACGGCAGCAGCGAACTGCGCGTGGTCGCCTGAGCGGCGGCTTTCCGGTCAGCGGTCAGCGGTCGTAGTCGTCCTCGCCGTCGTCCGGCAGGTCCAGCTTCTGCTCCATCGCGTCCGCGCCGTCGGTCTCGACGGGAACCTCGCGCTCGAACTCGTCCAACAGGTCGGCCGGAGCCTCGGCGAGGTCGGCCGGGTTCTCGGTGACGGTGTCCTCGGGATCGGTCATCACAACCTCCTGCGGGGATGGACGGCAACACGTCCACCGTACCCATTAGCCGAGCGTGGCGACCCTGTCGCCGAGCCGCTCTAGTCGACCGGCGGGAGGTACGTGAAGGTCGTCCAGCCGGCCGACGTCCCGTACTTCGTCGTCACGACGACCGGGTACGCGCCGGCGGGCATCGCCGGCAGCGTGGCCGAGATCGTCCGGGTCGAGTTGACCGTGAACGGAGCCGCGACGCCGCCGACGGTCACGCTGGTGACGTCCTGGAAGCCGGTTCCGCTGATCTTGACCGACTGCGCCGTGGCGGCCGGTCCCTGGTTCGGGGTCAGCCCGGTGACGGTGGGCGCGCCGAGGTAGCTGAAGCGCTCCGCGTTCGACACGCCCCACGCTCCGCCGATGCGGACGGACACCGCGCCTGCATCGTGCGCGGGCAGCGTGATCTTCAGCCGGTGGCCGGACAGCACGGTGAAGTCGTACGTGCGCACGCCGGACACCAGGACCGTCGAGACCTGGCCCAGCCCGGTGCCGTACGCGATCACGGTCGCCGGGGCGCCCGCCGGGCCGGCGGTCCGCGACAACCGCGTCAGCTGCGGGGCCGATCCCTGCGCGCCGCGGGTGAGCGGGCGGGTCGCGGCGTAGAACGGTCGGCCGGGGGCGGTGGACAGCGTGGCGGTGCCGATCGTGTACCCGGATTCCGGCGCCTGGATGATCTGGCCGCCGCCGATGTACATCTGCACGTGCTCGATGCCGTTCGCGTGCCCGTTGCCGGAGTAGAAGATCAGGTCGCCGGGCATCAGCTGGTTCGCCGTCGGGTGGAAGCGGCCGGCCTGCTTGTACTGCGTCGCGGCGAAGTGCGCCATCGACTTGTACGGCGCCCACGAGTACAGGGTCAGGCCGGAGCAGTCGAAGCCCCAGATCTTGCTGTCGAACCAGCCGCCGCCGCTGGTGTTCACGCCATAGGACGGGCCGGACGCGCCGCCACCGGCCCACGAGTAGGACAGGCCCGTCCAGGCCTGCGCGCGGCGCACCGCGTTCTCGCCGATCGCGGCCGTCCAGTGGCTGGAGCGCCGGATCGGCGCGACGACGTGACTGGACGCCGTGCGGCGGAACTTCGCCGAGTTCGCCATCGCCTCCGCAGCCGTCATGCCGCAGTTGAGCCGGGTCTTGTGCAGGCTCAGCGGCTGCTTGACCCACGCGTAGTGGGCCTGCGCGGTGGTCGGCGAGATCCCGGTCGCGGTCACGACGCGGACGTTCACCTTCGCGCGGGGATGCGCCGGAACCCACGCTTCGAGTCGGGTGGGCGACAGCACCTGGTAGCCGGCGTCGATCCCGCCGAAGCGCACCTCGGAGACGGCGGTGAAGCCGGTGCCGCTGATGGTGACGGTTTCGCCGCAGTCGGTGGTGCCGCTGGTCGAACTCAGCGCGCTGACCTGCGGCAGGCCGGTCGGGGCGTCGTCCGCGACGGCGGCTGCCGGGAGGGCCAGCGAGAGCGCGGTCGCCGCGACGGCGAGACCGGCAGCGATTCGTGCGCGTGGTGCGAGGTACATCCGTGCCAACCTTCGGTGTTCTTCGGCAGCACGGCTCCGCCCGCGTTCCGGTGCGCCCACGATCCCCGGCAACAGATTCGGCTGGAAACGGACGGACTTGAGTGCGCGACTGGGTCAGCGGCTGTGCGCGCTCAGGTCCACCGCGTCGAGGTGCGCCCGCTGGCCGTCGCGGTCCAGGATGATCAGGATCTCGACGGGCCCGTCGTGCGCGGTGATCGCGTGCGGGGACATCGTCGAGAACTGCGCCGCCTGGCCGGCCTCGACCAGGATCACCCGCTCGCCCAGGTGCAGCCGCGCGGTGCCGGAGAGCACGGTGAACCAGTCGCGCCCGGGGTGCACACCCAGCTCACCGTGCGGGCGGCGGGCGGTGATCCGCATCTTGGCCACGGTGACGCCGTTGGGGGTGTCGTCACGCGACAGCAGCCAGCGGGTGACGCCGTGTGCCCGGTCGCGCTCGGGGCGGATCACGACGTCCTCGTCCTCGACCGGCTCCACCAGCTGGTCGAGCGTGGTGCCGAGTGCACGCGCGATCGGCACCAGCTGGTCCAGCGAGATGCGCCGGTTGCCCGTCTCGATGCGGCTTAGCGTGGACGCGCTCATCCGGCAGCGTCCGGCCAGGGCGTCCAGCGACCAGCCGCGTGCCAGTCGCAGCCCGCGGATCCGCGCGCGGACGACGGCGCCGAGTTCGAGTTCTTGCGTCATTGGCAAGAGTGTATGCGGCTGACGCACGGACGTCCTAGCCTGGCCGTATGGCGCACGCACACTCCTCCCCCGCCGAACACGACCACGCCGAGCACGGCCACGGTGGCGATCCGGGTCTTGCCGAACTGCTCGATCTGGACGGGGTCGTGTTGCGGGACTACTGGGCGGACGCGCTGACCTGGCTGCGTCGTGCCGCTGCTCACCTGCCGCGCGCCCGGCTGCTCGACCTCGGCGCGGGTAGCGGGGTCGGCACGATCGCTCTCGCCCAGCGGTTCGCGGGCGCCGACGTGATCGCTGTCGACCAGGACGAAGCGATGCTCGAACAGATCCGCGCGAAGGCGCTGGACCTCGGCCTGGCCCCGCGGGTGCGGACGGTGTGCGCCGACCTGGATGCGGGCTTGCCGGACGTCGAGCCGGTCGATGTCAGTTGGGCGTCGATGTCCCTGCACCACCTGGCCGATCCGGACCGCCTGCTCCGCGACGTGTTCGCGGCGACG
>DASRSS010000337.1:0-4854 GCA_035656335.1 Jatrophihabitantaceae bacterium
TCGGTGCCCGAATGCGCGCTGCTCGGCTGCGCGGGCCGCTGATGGCCGCGACGCTCGCGGTCGCGCTGGCCGCGTGCACGACGGACGCGTCCTCGGCGGGCGCGCCCGCCCCGTCCGACACCGCCGCGGCGACGACGGCGGCGTCGTCGACACCGACGGCGCATCCGACCGGTGCCCGCGGCACCGCGCTCGCCCTGCTCGGCACCCTGGCGGTCAAGGGGCGGGCACCGAAGACCGGTTACAGCCGCGCGCAGTTCGGCCCGTCCTGGACCGACGACAACGCCGCACCGGACGGCCACAACGGCTGCCGCACCCGTGACGACATCCTCGCGCGCGATCTCGCCCAGGCGCGCACCAGCAACGGCTGCACGGTGGACTCCGGCGAGCTCGTCGACCCGTACACCGGTGCCCGCATCACGTTCCGCTACGGGCCGGTGACGTCCGCGGCGGTGCAGATCGATCACGTCGTCGCGCTCGGCGACGCCTGGCAGACCGGCGCGCAGCAGTGGAGCGCGCAGAAGCGCACCGCGTTCGCGAACGACCCGCTGAACCTGCTCGCGGTGGACGGCTCGACCAACGAGGGCAAGGGCGATTCGGACGCCGCGTCCTGGCTGCCGCCGAACAAGTCGTACCGGTGCGCGTACGTCGCGCGGCAGGTCGCGGTGAAGGCGCGGTACGGGCTGTGGGTCACCGCGGCCGAGCGGGACGCGATCGCGCGGGTGCTGTCGCGCTGCCCCGGTGAGCCGGCGCCGACCGAGGGCGGTGCGCCGCCCCGGGTGGCGCCACGCGCGACGCCGACCACCTCGTCCTCGCCGGCCCGCTCGAAGGGATCGTCCGGCGTCCTCGTCTACCCGAACTGTGCCGCGCTCACCGTCGACTACCCGCACGGCGTCGGACGGCCCGGCGCGCGCGATCACACGTCAGGAACGCCGGACACCCGGTTCACCGTGAACCGCGCCGTCTACGACGCGAACACCGCGCGGGACGGCGACGGCGACGGCATCGCCTGCGAGCGATGACGTTGCCGCGCGCGGTCGAAGGGTATACGTTTCGCCGCGTGACGTGTACGGTTGCAGCATCAAGGTCGGACGCGGATCTCTCGTCTCGCGTACCCGCACTTGGCGCTGTTGCAGCCACCATCGCGACTAACCGTCCGGCCGACTAGGGCTTAGGTCTCGAGGCGCGCGATGCGCAAGGCTCCTTCCCGAATCACCCTCCCCTGCCCCAACTGCCACCGCCAGCTGGTGGTGCGGCTACTGCTGCCGACCCCGGAACACCGGGACTCCAAGGTCCCTCAGCTGGTGTCGGTGGACTGCCCGACGCCCGGATGCGAAGTCGATCGCGAGTACATCCTCACGCTGCTGCACGTCCCGACCGGGAAACCCTTCGCGAACATCTGACCGCCGTCCGGCTCACCGACTGGTCAGCACGACCGGACCGTCGTCCGTGACCGCGATGGTGTGCTCGAAGTGGGCGCCGCGGGAACCGTCCGTGCTGCGCAGCGTCCAGCCGTCGTCGTCGACGCGGTAGGCGTCCAGCCCGCCAGCGAGGAACCACGGCTCGATGGCGATCGTCAGGCCGGGGCGCAGTCGCAGCCCACGTCCGGCGCGTCCGTCGTTCGGGACGGACGGGCTTTCGTGCATGGTGCGGCCGACGCCGTGGCCGCCGAAGTCTGTGTGCAGCCCGAAGCCGGCAGCCCGCGCGACCGCGCCGATGGCCGCGCTGATGTCGCCGAGCCGCGCGCCGGGTCGTGCGGCCGCGATCCCGTCGTGCAGCGCGCGCTCCGTCGCCCGCAGTAGCGCCAGGTCGTCCGAACGGGCGGTTCCCACGCAGAACGAGATCGCGGCATCGCCCGTCCAACCATCCAGCGTCGCCCCGCAATCGACGCAGAGCAGGTCGCCGTCGCGCAGCCGGTAGCGGCTCGGCGGAGCGTGCAGCACCGCGTCGTTCACCGACAGGCACAGCACGCCCGGGTACGGCGTGGGAGCGAAGCCCGGTTGGTAGCCGAGGAACGGTGAGCTGGCCCCCGCGGCGGCGAGCACGGTCCGGCCCAGGTCGTCGAGTTCGTCCAGCCGGACGCCGACGCCTGCATGCGCGCGTACCGCGGCGAGGACGTCGGCGACGGCGCCGCCCGCGGCCCGCATCGCCTCGATCTCACCGGGCGTCTTCAGTTCGATCACGCTTCGCCTCCGGGATTTCTATCCCGGTATTACTATCACAGTCGTGGTGCGACCGATGCTGACCCCACAGGAGCGCGAACGCGGCCGACAGTTGGGCGCGGCGCTGCGTGCGGCGCGCGGTGACAGGAGCATGGGCGAGATCGCCGCGCTCTCCGGCGTGCCGGTCGAGACGCTGCGCAAGATCGAGACCGGACGGATCGTCACGCCGGCGTTCTTCACGGTCGTGGCGCTGGCCCAGGCCCTGAACCTCCCGCTCGAAGCTCTCACCCCGAGCCAGCCCGTGGAGCTCACCGCCGCCGGGTAGCCGTCGCGCCTCCCCGTCAATCGGCTGTTGACGGCGGCACATGCGTCAACCTACGATTGACGCATGACGGATCCCGTGGCACCACTGCGACTCGACGACTTGATCAGGGCGATCACCGCGGCGCACGACGCACCGCTGGATCAGCTCAGCGAGGCGGTCAGCGCCGGCGACTACCTCGGCGAGGTGGCCGACCACCTCATCGGACACTTCGTCGACCAGGCCCGCCGCTCGGGCGCGTCCTGGACCGAGATCGGGCGCAGCATGGGCGTCACGAAGCAGGCGGCGCAGCAACGGTCCGCGGCGAAGGACGGCGCGGACTTCAGCCGGTTCACGCTGCGGGCTAAGAACGCGGTCATGGCCGCGCACGAGGCAGCGCGTGCGGCGCGCAACGAGGCCGTCACGCCTGCGCATCTCGTCCTCGGCATCCTCACCGAGCCCAAGTCGCTCGCCGCGAACGCGATCACCGAGCAGGGCACCACGCTCAAGAAGATCGGCGCGGCCGCGAAGGCAGCGCTGCCCGCCGGCGTGGACGATCCGCCCGAGCTGGTCGCGTACGACGCCGAAGCCAAGCGCGTGCTGACGCTGACCGTGCGAACGGCGCTGCGATTCGGCCACAACTATGTCGGCACCGAGCACCTGCTGCTCGCGCTGCTCGAAGCCGAGGCCGGGACCGGGATCCTCTCCGGGCTCGGGCTCACGTCCGAAGCCACCGAGTCGATCGTCGAGCAGCGGCTCGCCGAGATCAGGTCCGCACTCTGATGCCCGCGCGCCGAGTACACCCGTCGGGTAGCCTGCCGAGCGGAGTGGTCCCGGTAGCTCAGCTGGTTAGAGCGCCTCGTTTACACCGAGGATGTCGGCGGTTCGAATCCGTCCCGGGGCACATCACCCCGACCGAGCTCTACGGTTTACCGCGTGGACGCTGAAGGCTGGGACGAGCGCTACCGCTCGAGTGAGCTGATCTGGGGAATCGCACCGAACCGCTGGGTCGAGCAGGAACTCGCCGGCCCGCCCGCCGGACGGGCGCTCGACGTCGCATGTGGCGAAGGGCGCAACGCGCTCTGGCTGGCCGGTCTCGGCTGGCGGGTCACGGCGGTCGACTTCTCCCCCGTCGCGCTGGAGAAGGCGCGCGCAATCGAGGAACGCGCGATGTCCGACCTACCGGACGCCCCGCGGGTGAGCTGGCGGTGCGCCGACGCGACCGCGTACCAGCACGACGGCCAGGTGGACGTCGCCCTGCTCTGCTACCTGCAGTTGCCGTCCGTTCAGCGACGGGCGGCCGTGCGCAATGCCGCCGCCGCGCTCGCCCTCGGCGGGACGCTGCTGGTGATCGGCCACGATTCGACGAATCTCGCCGACGGCACGGGTGGTCCGCAGGACCCGAGCGTGCTGTTCACCGCCGGCGACGTCGCGTCCGACCTCGACGGGACGGATCTGCGGATCGATCGCGCCGACGCGGTGCTGCGTCCGGTCGACGGCGCTCCGCGTCCGGCGATCGACGCGCTCCTGCGCGCCCACCGCCCCGCCTGACGTGTGCCGTTCGACGCCCTGGTCATCGTTCGCACCGACAAACGACCTCCGTTCGCGACCGGCTCGCGCCGCCGGCTCAGCTTCGTCGCGGAGTCCCGCTGCCGCCTAACTTCCGCTGTTGTTGCGCTTCCAGGATCGACGGCGGATGGCTTGGCCGGATCGCCAGCTCGCGCTGCCGTCTCAACTTCCGCTGTTGTTCCGCTTCCAGCGCGGCGAGGGCGGGCGGCTTCTTCGTGCGTCCGGCTCGCGCTGCCGGCTCACCTTGAGCTCGTGGTTGCGCTCTTTGCAGCGACGGGGCGGGCTCTTCGGCTAACTCGGCCTACGCTTCCGGCTCACCTCCTGGTTGTGCTCGCGTTCATCAGCAGCGACCGCGGCCGGCTCCTCTTCGCGGTGGAGTTCCGCTGCCGGATCCCCTGCCGCTGTTGTTGCGTTCCAGGCAGCGACGGGGACGACTCCTCTTCGTGGCGGAGTTCCGCTGCCGGCAGGCCGTTCCAGCCCGTCCACCTTCGCGTGATCAACAGCAGGTTGTGGCTGCCCGGGCGACCACAACCCGCTCTTGATCAGCGGACGGTCTCGACCCGTCAGGGTCCCCGACGTTCGAATTGTGAAGCGACCGTTGGATTCGAGAATCAGCCGAACCTATCGGCCGAAACGCGCGACAATGTCAGACCTGTGTACTAATATGTGAAGCATGTCGGGGGACATGATCGAGCCGGAAGCGTGCGCGCTGCTCGCCGAGCTGGACGCGCTGCTGGACAAGCTCGCGTCAACGGATCTGTCCACCCTGACCGGACCGCAACTGCTCGAGCTGACCGGCGGCTGGGAACGGCACACCCGCCGCGG
>DASRSS010000338.1:0-2535 GCA_035656335.1 Jatrophihabitantaceae bacterium
AGTCCGCCTGGCCGCTGCTGCACGACCGCGGCTGGCCGGCGACGATGTTCGCGGTCTCCGGCTTTCTCGACGGCGCGCGCGCGTTCCCGTGGGACGCGGGCACCGACCCGGCCAGCTGCCGACTGCTGGACTGGACGGGGCTGCGCGAGCTTGCTGACGCAGGCATGGACATCGGATCGCACAGCGTCAGCCACCCGTGGCTGCCGGAGCTCGCGCCGCCGCGGCTGGACTCCGAGCTGCGATCGTCCAGGCACGCCCTCGAGGACGGACTCGGCCGCGCGGTCACCTCGTTCGCGTACCCGACCGGCGGATGGGACCGCCGGGTGCGCGCGGCCACCGACGCGGTCGGTTACACCGTCGCGGTCACCGTCGATCGCGGACCCAGCCGGAGCGGGCACGACCCGCTGGCGCTGCGCCGCGCGTTCGCGTTCACCGGACAGCGGGACTTCCGGCTGCAGCTGGACGGAGCGTTCGACTGGATGCGGCCCGTCGAGCTGTACCGATCGCGCCGGCGGCCGTCATGCAACTGACCCTTCGAATGTCGGGCCGTACCGATCCGCGCGTGGCGGCGGCCGCCGTGGCGACCACGTTCGGCGCGGCCGCGCTGCTCGTCGGGATCGCTGCCGCCCGCGACCCGCTCGCCGTGATCACCGCCGTCGCGGGCATGGCGCTGGTCGGCGCGATGACGTTGAAGGTCGAGTGGGCGGCGCTCGCGTTCGTCGCCGTCGAACCGTTTGAGGGGTACCTGGAGTCGCTCAGCGGGACGGCGATCAAGTTCGTCGGGGCGCTGCTGTTCCTCGCCTGGCTCGTCCGGCTGTTGACCCGCGCGACCCCGGCCCAGATCCGGCATCCCGTCGCGTTGGCGATCGGGGCGCTGTTCGTGAGCCTGCTCGCCGCGACCGCACTGCACGCGAACGGTACGTCCGGAGCGGCAGTCGCGGCCCGTTACCTGTCGTTCATGGCGGTCACGCTGGTGCTGCTCGACTGCATGCGGACGTCGTTACCGCCGCGCCGGGTCGCCGCCGTGTACGTGGCGTCCTGCACGGCTGCCGCTGCCGTCGGTCTGGCGGTGTACCTGATGGGCTCGGGCGGGCGCGCGTCCGGACCGATCACCGACCCGAACGACTTCGCGTTCTTCCTGATCACGGCCGTGCCGCTCGCGCTGTACCTGTGGCGCGGCGCCCACCGCGGCCGGCAACTGTTTCTCGCCGCCGCCGGGCTGTTGCTGCTCACGACGCTGGCGACCGTCTCGCGCGGCGCGCTGCTCGGGCTGGCCGCGATGGTCGGCTACGCGCTGTGCACGCGGCAGCTGCGGCTGCGCGCGGTTCTCGCCACCGTGGGCGTCCTGCTCGCCGGGGTGCTCGCGGTCGCCGGGTTCGCGCCGTCCGTGGTGCAGCGGTCGCTGTCGAACAAGCAGCACGTCGCGGCGCAGAACGTCCAGGACCGGTTCGTGACCTGGTCGATGGCCGCCGAGATGACCGCCGACCATCCGCTGCTCGGTACCGGGCCGGGCGGCTTCGGCGCGAACTACAGTCGCTACCTGCGCGGACGCGTGACCGATCCGAGCCAGCTCGACGTCGCGCACGAGATGTACCTGCAGACGTCCGCCGAACTCGGCCTGGTCGGCCTCGTCGCGTTCGGCTCCGTCCTGGGCCTCGGCTTCGCCGGCGCGCGGCGGGGAGCGAGGGACGCGTCCGACCCGGCCGATCTCGGCAGCGCGGTGTGCACCGCGCTGGTCGGCGTGCTCGTCGCGGCCGCGTTCCTGACCGAGCAGTACTACCTGCCGGTGTGGCTGCTGGTCGCGCTCGGCGCCGCCCTGGACCCGGTGCGGTGACCGACATGCGTGTGCTGCAGGTGATCACCCAGGACCGCGGCGGTCCTGTCGACCACGCCGTCGACGTGGCTGTCGAGCTGGCCGCGCTCGGCGTCGAGAGCCATCTCGCCGGGCCGGACGGCGCGTACGTCGCCAGGCTCGCCGACACCGGCGCGAGCTGGCACGGGACGCCGGTACGGACGAAGCACGACGTCGTGGGCACGCGGCGGCTGGGCCAGCTGATCCGCTCATTGCAGCCCGACGTCGTGCACCTGCAGGACCGGCGCGCGGGGCTCCACGGACGCGTCCTCGCGCGGGCCCTCGGCGTGCCGAGCGTCTACACGCTGCACGGCGTCGCCGATGCGGCCGCGCACCTGGTGCCGGGCAACCTGCGGATCGTTCCGCGGTCCGGGCGCGCACCCGCGGCCCGGACGGTGCCGGAGTCGATGCTCGCGCGGCTGCTGCCCGGCCGGTTCGTGACACCGTGCGCCGCACTGGCCGACTACGCGATCCACCGGGTGCACGTGCCGCCGCGGCAGGTGACTGTGGTCCCGAACGGTGTCGGCCCGCAGTGGTTCCGGCCGCGCCGCGGCGTCGGCCGGGCCAGCGCGATCACCGTGGCCTGGCTCGGCGTGATGGCGCCGGTCAAGCGCGTGCCCGCCCTCGTGCGCGCAGCCGCAGGCGTCCCGGACGTGCGGCTACTGCTGATCGGGGACGGGCCG
>DASRSS010000339.1:0-3302 GCA_035656335.1 Jatrophihabitantaceae bacterium
AAAGGACGGCGGTGGCGCGGGTCAGCAACGCGCGGCGCCGGGTCTCGCCGCGCACGATCGCACCGCGTCCGCCGACCGGGCTGAGGCCGTGCAGGCCGGCGATCACGTAGCGCCGGTTCAGCGCATGGCTCAGCCGCACGCGCACCGCCCGGGCGGTCGCCGCGTCGACCTCCTGCAGGAAGACCAGGTCCGGCGTGTGCACCGGCGCACCCTTCGCCCGCTCGGCCCCGAGCACCCGCGCGACGCGCTGCACGAAGTTGTTCAGGTCGTGATGATCGCGGTTGTCGGCGACGGACAGGTACTCCTCGACGTTCGCGTCCAGGACGGTCAGGTGCCCGCCGGGCGTGTTCCCGAGCCGCAGCGCGCGCGCCGAACCGACCGGAGCCGAGGCGAGCGGGGCGGCGTCGCTCGGCGAGGTCACCGCCTGGGCCGCCAAGATCGACGCGCAGACGGCGGTGGCCGCCAGGCAGGTGCGGAGGACGCGGGGAAGGGCTGCAGAAAACATCTGCGGACAGATCGACCGGAAGCGCTTGCACCTGAATGCGCTCCAAGATCGCGACCGCTTCGTTACCGATCCGGCGCGCGACCGCGCCGCGCCGTCAGCGCTTCCGAGCGACGCCGCCACGCTCGGCGCTGCCGTCAGCCCTCAGTTCAGGACGGCCCAGTCCAGCCGGTGGTCGGAGTAGTACCGGTGCCGGCAGCCCGCGATCGCGTCGGCGAACGCCGGGGTCGCCCGTCCGGAGTCGTACGCCGCGTTGCAGCGGTTGAACCCCGCGCCGTCGCTGAACCGGCTCGCGAAGTCGGCGTCGTCCAGGTACTCGGCCGCCGTCCGGACGCGTCCGTGGACCGTCGCGGCGTACAGCTTGTACGTGGCGTCGTTGCCGGACGCGACGGGGGCGGCGGTGGTGAAGATGTGGTCGATGCCGAAGTCGATCAGCACCTGGTAGCCGGGCCGGGACAGCGCGGCGCGCAGCATCGGCGTGTACTGGTCGACCTGGTCGCACGGCGGCTGCCCGAGGTGCGCGCTCGCGTCGTCGCACAGCCGGGTGTTGTAGTCGCCGGCCAGGATCTGCGTCGCGCCCGGGAAGGCGGCGCTCATCGCCGTCTGCAGTTGGCTGATCCAGTGCGCCTCGCGAAAGCCCGGCTGCTGTGTCGACGTCAGTTGTGGACGCAGGAACCAGGCCGGCACGAAGTGCACGCTGGCCACGGCGTACTGGCGGCCGGTGGTCTTCGCGGTGAACCCGAACAGCGCGGACTGGCGCGACTCCCACAGGTTCGCGCTGCATGCGACGGTGCTCGCCGCGCAGCGCCGCTTCGTCCACATCTGCCGCTTCGGGTAGCTGAACGTGATCAACGGCCCGGCGGCGGGCGGGTCCATCGTCGCGACGTTGTAGAGGACGGCGGTGGCGCGCGTGAACAGGGCGTGCCGCTTGCCGCGGTGCAGCACGACCGCGCCGTCACCGCGCGCCGGGCCGGTGGCGGGCGTCCCGGCGACGACGTAGCTGGCCGCGAAGACGTGCGAGAGGCGGATGGCCACGGCCCGCGCGGTGGACGCGTCCACCTCCTGCAGGAACACCAGGTCGGGCGTCTGGACGGGCACGCCGGTGGTCTGCTGCGCGTCGAGCACCAGCTTGGCGCGGTGGGCGAAGTTGCTCAGGTCCTGCCGCTGCAGGTTGTCCTCGTGGTTGAGGTACTCGGCGACGTTGGCGTCCAGGATGGTGAGCTGGCCGGGCACGGGCGCCGGGCCGGACTCCGGCGGTGTCGTGGTGCTCGCGAGCGCGGCCGCGCTTCCCACCGCGGGCAGCGACAGCGCGACCGCCGCGGCGGCGAGCACGGTGCCGGCGATGCTCAGCAGGCGGGTCGTGCGCGTCATTTCATGGACCTATCGGGCGAACGGTGAAGATCGCGAGACTATCGTGGGATCATCGCTGGGTGAACGGCCGCGACGATTCGGTCGACTCCGGCGAGGAGCTGCTCCGCCAGCCGACTGCGTCCGGACGCCGCCGGCTCGCCCTGGGTCTCGCGGCACTGCTGGTGGTCGGCGGCGTGATCGCCGGCGTGGTGACGCGCTCGTCGGGCGGCTCGCATCAGGCAGCGCCGTCACCCGGTTCGCACACGACACACGTCCCGAGCCCTGCGCCGACACGTGCGCCGTCGGCCGCGCCGTCCGCCCCGGTCGTGCGGACGGCCTCGCTGCCGGACGTCGGGCCGGTCCAGCTGTTCGTCCGGACGGCGAACGCGGTGGTGCACCTCGACTTCGCGGCCGGGCGGGTGATCACGACATCGATCCCGGCGCTACGGAGCTCCGGTCCGGTCACGTTCGGCGTCACCGACACCGGCAGCTACGTCCGCCCGATCGACGTGGTGCCGGGCTACTTCGTCCCGGACGGCTCGCCCGCCCGCGAGTTGACCGGCGCGCTGGCCGGCGCCGCCGTCCTGCCCGGGCCGGACTCGGAGACCGTGTGGATCGAGGAGAACTCCGGCGACAAGCTGCTCGGCTTTCGCCAGGTGTACGTGCCGACGTCCGCGGTGACGTCACGGTCGCTGCTGGTCCCCGCCTTTGTCGGACGCATCGGGGCGCCGCAACTCGCCGACGGCTCGGGCGGTGTCCTGATCAACAGCCAGCGCGGTGTCTTCGACCTTCGCCCGGACGGCGCGCACCGGCTGCCGAGCGCGCTGCGGCACGGCACGGTGCTGGCGTCCGGCGACGACCGCCTGCTTGTGGCGATCTGCTCGTCCCCGCGGCTGCAGCGCTGCCCGGTCTCGCTCGTGCACCTTCCGGACGGGCGGCTGTCCCGGGTCGGCACCGCGCTCGCGGTCTCCGGACTGCTCACCGGCGGAATCGCCCCGGACGGGCACACGGCCCTGATCTACCAACCGGACGGCGCCGGGCAGGTCGCGGCACGGCTGTTCGACCTGGACACCGGCCGGTTCCGCGGCGCGGCCGTACCCGTCGACTCCGAGCTGCAGCCGGGCGCTGCCAGCTACACCCCGGACGGGAGGCGGCTTTTCCTGGTCGGCGCGGGCGGCACGCTGGTGCTGATGGACGCGCGCACCGGCGCGGTCCGCACTGTCGATGCCGGGCTGCCTCCCGTGGACCAGCTCGCCGTGCGCGGCTGACCGGGCGGTGCGGCGTGGCCGGCCCAAGCGAGCGATCCTCCAGCGAGGAGCTGCTGGCGCCCGCGCGGGTGCCACGGCGGACCCGGCTGTGGTACGCGGCCGCCGCCCTGCTCCTTGCGGGTGCCCTCGGTGCCGGGCTCGGCGAGCGGTTCGGCGGCGGGCACCCCGGGCCGGCGCCGGCG
>DASRSS010000340.1:0-20318 GCA_035656335.1 Jatrophihabitantaceae bacterium
CGCCGGCGCCCACGCACCCAGCGCCTCGCGGCCGCGTCCGCTCGTGCCGCCCGGGTCGTCCAGTCCGAGTCCCGACCGGCGGCCGCACTGCGCAATGCCGCCGCCCGGCTTACCCCGCCCCGCCTGGCCGCCCGGCTGAGCGCGCGCTCGATCGCGTGGGAGCTCCCCGCGCCCCACTAACCTTGCGGTGTGAGCGCATCCGAACACGTCTTGACCGCAGTTGCCTGGCCGTACGCCAACGGCCCCCGCCATATCGGGCACGTCGCCGGCTTCGGCGTCCCGTCCGACGTCTTCTCCCGCTACCAGCGGATGGCGGGCAACAAGGTGCTCATGGTCAGCGGGACGGACGAGCACGGCACCCCGATCCAGGTGCAGGCCGACGCCGAGGGCGTGACGGCCCGCGAGCTGGCCGACCGCAACGCGCTCGTGATCGCCAAGGATCTGCAGAACCTCGGCCTGTCCTACGACCTGTTCACCCGGACGACCACCAAGAACCACTACGCGATCGCGCAGGAGATCTTCCTGGGCCTGCTGAAGAACGGCTACGTGTTCGCCGAGAAGCAGCTGGGCGCGATCAGCCCGTCCACCGGGCGCACGCTGCCGGACCGCTACATCGAGGGCACCTGCCCGATCTGCGGCTACGACGGTGCCCGCGGCGACCAGTGCGACAACTGCGGCAACCAGCTGGACCCGATCGACCTGATCAACCCGGTCAGCCGGATCAACGGCGAGACGCCGCAGTTCGTCGAGACCGAGCAGATGATGCTCGACCTGCCCGCGTTCGCCGAGGTGCTCGCGGAGTGGCTGAAGAAGCAGACGCACTGGCGGCCGAACGTGCAGAAGTTCAGCCTCAACCTGCTGAACGACCTCAAGCCGCGCAGCTACACCCGTGACCTGGAGTGGGGCATTCCGGTGCCGCTGGACGGCTGGCGCGACCGTCCGGACAAGTCGATCTACGTCTGGTTCGACGCGGTCGTCGGCTACCTGTCCGCGTCCATCGAGTGGGCCCACCGCACCGGCGACCCGGAGGCGTGGCGCGCCTGGTGGCAAGACGAGAACGCCCGGCACTACTACTTCATGGGCAAGGACAACATCGTCTTCCACGCCGAGATCTGGCCGGCGATGCTGATGGGCTACTCCGGCATCGGCGCCAAGGGCGGCACGCCGGGTTCGCTGGGCGCGCTGCAGCTGCCGTACGAGGTGGTCTCGAGCGAGTTCCTGACGATGGAGGGCCGCAAGTTCTCGTCCTCGCGCCAGGTGGTCATCTACGTCGGCGACATGCTCTCGCGCTACGACGCCGACGCGCTGCGCTACTACCTGGCCGTCGCAGGGCCGGAGAACCAGGACACCGACTTCACCTGGTCGGAGTTCGTGCGCCGCAACAACGAGGAGCTGGTCGGCACCTGGGGCAACCTGGTGAACCGCACGCTGTCGATGACCGCCAAGAACCTCGGCGCGATCCCGGCGCCGGGCGCGTTGACCGACGCGGATCACGCGCTGCTGGACGCGTCCAAGGCCGCCTTCGGCAGCGTCGGCGAGCTGCTCGCCCGGTCGCGGCAGAAGGCGGCAATCGGCGCGGCGATGGACGTAGTCGGCGCGGCGAACAAGTACCTGTCCGACATGGAGCCCTGGAAGCTGAAGAACTCCGACCCGGACCGGATGGCGTCCGTGCTGCACGTGGCGCTGCAGGTGGTGTCGGACGCGAAGACGCTGCTCACGCCGTTCCTGCCGTCGTCCTCGGCGAAGGTGCACGCGGCGCTCGGTGGCGAGGGGGACTGGGCGCGGATGCCGGATCTGGTGGAGGTGGATGAGGCGACCGCGCCGGGTTCGCCGAGCTACTCGGTGCTCACCGGCGACTACGACACCGGGGCGCGCTGGGAGTCGACGCCGATCCGGGTCGGGCAGCCGATCGCGCCGCCGACCCCGGTCTTCGCCAAGCTGGACCCGTCCGTCGTGGACGAGGAACTCGCGCGGCTGGCGGGGGAGTGAACACTGTTGGCCCCATAGCAGGGCGACACGCCGCGGCAGACCCTGCAGCGGGGCCAACACTTGGCAGTCCGGTGTTCGACGCGCATACGCATCTGGACGCGATGGCGCACCGCGAGGGCGTGGTGGCTGACGACGGGTATGTGGCCGGGCAGATGCGCGAGGCGCGCGAGGCGGGCGTGGTCGCGGCGATCACGGTGGGGGACACGGTCGCGTCGTCGCGGTGGTGCGTGGAGGCGGCGATGGGGCACCCGGACGTGTACGCGGCGGTGGCTGTGCATCCGACCGAGGTGGACGGGCTGGACGAGGCCGGCTACGCCGAGCTGGAGCGGCTCGCGCGTGAGGCGCGGTGCGTCGCGGTTGGGGAGACCGGCCTGGACTACTACTGGGACCGCACCGAGCCGGCGCTGCAGCAGGAGCACTTCCGGCGGCACATCGACCTGGCGAAGCGGGTCGGCAAGCCGCTGATGATCCACGACCGCGACGCGCACGACGACGTGCTGCGCATCCTGCGCGAGGAGGGCGCCCCGGAGCAGGTCGTGTTCCACGCGTTCTCCGGGGACGCGGCCATGGCGCGCGAGTGCGTCGCCGCCGGCTACGTGCTGTCGTTCCCGGGCGTGATCACGTTCAAGAACGCGCCGGGGCTGCGCGAGGCGGCCACGGTGGTGCCGCTGGAGCAGCTGCTGGTGGAGACGGACGCGCCGTTCCTCACCCCGCACCCGCACCGCGGACGGCCCAACGCGCCGCGGCTGCTGCCGCTCACCGTGCGCGGGCTGGCGGCGGCCGGCGGCCACGACCTGGACGAGCTCTGCGCGGCCGTCCGGGCGACCGGGAAGCGGGTTTTCGGGCTGGCGGATCTGCCCGATTAGGGCGTTCTGGGGTGCCTTCGTGGCGCTACTCACAGAAGTTGCCAGAACTAGCCAAAACAGCGAGTGTGCCCACGCCACGAGCAAAGATCACCTTTGCCGACAAGGCAAAACGGCCACCCGGCTGTGTCCCGCGGAAACTGGGCGTGTCGTCGCCCTGGCCCGACGGGTCCGATCGGCGTGAGCGCGGCGGCGATCCGTCCGGTCGGTCGAAATCGAGTGGGCTTTAGCTTCCTGGCAGCAACTGGACAAACGGGCCAAATCTCCGGAGTTCGGTTTGGATCGGCCCGTGGCGCGCCGTTACGGTTCCGTGACCAATGAGTACGCGAAGCGTGCGACCAACAGATGGGAGATCTCCAGATGCGTCGCAGCCTCAAGTACGGCCTTTACGGTGCTGTGCTTGCCGGACTCGTGGGCGGAACAGCCGCCTTCGCAGCCGGTTCCGACGGAGCAGCCGTCACCCTCGTGGTGGACGGCCAGACCAAGAAGATCCACACGACCGCTCAGGACGTGAGCGGAGTTCTCGCCGGCCAGGGGTACCACCTCGATTCCCACGACATCGTCGCGCCGGCCGCCGATAGCAAGATCCACAACGGCAGCACGATCGTCTTCAAGCAGGGACGGCTGCTGCACCTGAACGTCGACGGACAGGACCGCGACGTTTGGACGACCGCGCCCACCGTGGCGCAGGCGCTGTCCGACCTGGGCTACTCGTCCGCGGACTACGTGTCGGTGTCGCGTTCCACGCGACTGCCGCTCAAGCCCACGGACCTCGTCCTGCGCTCGCCGAAGCAGGTCGTGCTCACCGCCGACCACCACCGGCACACGCTGACGACCACGGGACAGACCGTCGGCCAGGTGCTGACGGCTGCCGGCGTGAAGCTCGACCACAACGACCGCGTGCACCCGGCGGCGACCACCCCGGTGAAGGCCGGGATGAAGATCGTCGTGCAGCGCGTCCGGATGGCGCGGCTGGCCAAGACGGTGTCCGTCGGCTATCCGGTGAGCAAGCGGTACACGTCCTCGATGTACGAGGGCCACACCAAGGTGCTGACCGCCGGCCGGCCCGGCAAGGCCCGCGTGACCTACGAGGTCCTCTACATCGACGGCAAGCAGGCTGCGCACAAGCAGCTCGCGCGCGTCGTCCTCGTGCAGCCGAAGCGGCAGGTCGAGAAGGTCGGGACGAAGCAGCGCCCGGCAGTTCACATCGCCAGCTCCGGTGGCCTGAACTGGGACGCGGTGGCCAACTGCGAGTCCGGTGGCAACTGGCACATCAACACCGGCAACGGCTTCTACGGCGGCCTGCAGTTCGACTACGGCACCTGGCTGTCCAACGGCGGCGGCGCCTACGCCCCGCGCGCCGACCTGGCCAGCAGGTCCGAGCAGATCGCGATCGCGACGAAGGTCTACAACGCCCGCGGGTCCAGCCCGTGGCCGGTGTGCGGCCAGTACCTCTGAGCGAGCGGTAAGCATCGAGGCCCGGCCCTGCGGACATTGCGTCCGCGGGCCGGGCTTCGTCCTGTTTGAGCCGGATTGCCGTCCGCTCCGGCGGTGACACGGCCGCGCCGCGCCGCCCCGCCGTTCCCCTTCCCGCCGTCCATCCGTTACAGTTCCGTGACCCGCCGGGTCGCAGTCAGGGACCACCCGACCACACAGGAGATCCCCTTTTGCTCCGGAGCGTGAAGTACGGCCTCAACGCGGCCGTACTGGCCGGCTTGGTCGGCGGCATCGTCGCCTGGACCAACGTCGACAAGACGGTGACCCTCGTGGTCGACGGCCAGAGCACCCGGGTCCACACGACTGCTGCGACCGTCGACGGCGTGCTGGCCGACGCCGGATACACCGCCGACTCCCACGATCTGCTCGCGCCGGCGGCCGGCGACCGCATCCAGAACGGCGGGCGCGTCGTGCTCAAGCGCGGGCGGTTGCTGAACCTGAACATCGACGGCGTGCAGCGCAGCGTCTGGACGACAGCCCCGACGGTGGCCGCGGCCATGAACGAGCTGGGCTACTCGGCCGAGGACTTCACCTCGGTGTCCCGCTCGCGCCGGCTGCCGCTGAGCCCCACCGACATCTCGGTCCGCACCCCGAAGTTCGTGACCGTCGTCCACGACGGCACCACCCAGCACGTCACGACCACCGACGTCACCGTGTCGCAGCTGCTCGCCGACTTGCGGGTGACCGTCGGCCCGCAGGACTCGCTGTCGATGGCCGAGGGTTCGCCGCTGCAGCAGGACGCCCGCATCGTGCTCAAGCGGGTCAAGCGCGGCCACGTGACGGTCAGCAAGTCGATCCCGTTCACCACGCGCTCCACGCACGACCCGCAGATGCTCGCCGGCCAGACCCGGCTGGTGCGTCCGGGACGGGACGGGCTCGCACGCATCACGTACGCTGTCGTCTACATCGACGGGCGCGAGGTCGGCCGCACCAAGATCCACACCGTGGTGGTGCGGGTGCCGAAGCAGCGGCTGGTGAAGATCGGCACCAAGGAGCGGGCCGCGCTCGCGACCCGGGGCGCCACCCTGGCCAGCAGCGGCGGTTCGCCCAAGGACATCGCTCGGCAGCTCGTCGCCGCCCGCGGGTGGAGCAGCGGCCAGTTCGACTGCCTCGTGACACTGTGGGACCACGAGAGCGGCTGGAACGTGCACGCCGCGAACGCCAGCGGCGCGTACGGGATCCCGCAGGCGGTGCCCGGCGACAAGATGGCCTCGGCCGGGCCGGACTGGCAGGACAACGCGCTGACGCAGATCAAGTGGGGCCTCGGCTACGTCGCCGAGCGATACGGCACCCCGTGCGGCGCGTGGTCGTTCTGGCAGAACAACGGCTGGTACTGACCGCGCGGTGTGAGCGCGCCCTCACCTTGACCGCCCCCGGGAACCGGGACGCCCAGGTTCGCGACGGATACTGACGTGGTGAACTTCCGCCGTCGCGCCGCCGGGCGCGCGCCCGTCGTCGTCGCGGCCGTCCTCGCCCTGGGCATGCTGCTCGCCGCATGCTCGTCCAGCGGCGGCTCGTCGCCGGCCAAGGTGCAGGCTCCGTCCTCCTCGTCCGGCTACCGCGGCGACCTGCTGGACCACCCGGTGACGCTCACCGCCGCCGCGCGCGACGCGGTGTTCCACAGCACGGCCGGCGGCACGACCACGCTCGGCAAGCTGCAGCAGGGCCGGCTGCTTGTCCTGTACTTCGGTTACACCAACTGCCCGGACGTCTGCCCGACGACGATGGCGGACCTCGGCAACGCGCTGCGCAAGCTGCCGTCGCTGGCGCAGGCGCACACCCAGGTGGTGTTCGTGACGTCCGACCCGGTGCGGGACACCACCGCGCGGATGCGGACCTGGCTGGCGAACTTCGACTCGGGCCTGCTGCTGCCGTTCGTCGGGCTGACCGCGTCGATCAAGCAGATCGACTCGGTCGCAAAGTCCGTGGGTGTCCCGCTGTCGCCTCCGGTCGTGGCGAAGAACGGGTCGGTCAGCGTCGAGCACGGCGCGCAGACCCTGGCGTTCGTCGGCGGCCGCGCGTCGGTGCTGTGGCTGGCCGGCACGACTCCCGCGGACTACGCGCACGACATCGGCCGCCTGGTCGACCAGGTCAAGTGACCGCGCGCCGGGCAGCCGCTCTCGCGCTCGTCGTCGCCGCCGGTTCGTCGCTAGCGGCGTGCGGTTCGGGCGGCCCCGGCAGCGCGGCGGACGCGGTGCTGCCGCTTCGCGTGCCGCAGCACGTGAGCGTCGGTGTCCGGCACGTGTCCGGCCTCGGCGACGTGCTCGTCGACGGGCAGGGCCGGACGCTGTACATGTTCCCGCCGGACGCGGGGCGCGGCGTCACATGCACGGGTGCGTGCGCGGGCACCTGGCCGCCGCTGGTCATTGCGGACTCGAGCGCGCCGTCCGCGGGCGCCGGGGTGATCAAGACGGACTTGAGCACGGTCGCCGACCCGAACACCGGGGCCCGGGTCGTCACCTACGCGGGCTATCCGCTGTACCGGTACGCGGGTGACCTGGCCGCGGGCACGGCGAATGGGCAGGCGCTGTTCGTCGACGGCGGGCCCTGGTACGTCCTGGATCCCGATGGCCAGCCGGTGACCACCGATCCCGGGGCGCGGTCGTGAGCCGGGTGAGCCGGCGCGGCCTGCTCGTCGGCGGCGCCGGGCTGCTGGTCGGCGCCGGTGCGACGGAGCTGGGCGAGCGGTTGGGATCGTCCTCCCCTTCGGCCGAGCCGCACGTGCCGTCGCCCGGCGAGGAGCTGATGGTGGAGCACGGCGTGCTCAAGCGGGTGCTGCTCGCGTACCGCGCGATGTCGGCCCGGCTCGCGGACGGCCGGCCGGTGCCCTCCGGTGTGGTGACCGACGCGGCCCAGATCGTGTCGTCGTACGTCGAGAGCTTCCACGAGGGGCTGGAGGAGGCGTATGTCTTTCCGCGGGTCCAGGATGCGGAGCCCGAGCTGGTGCGCACCCTGCTGGTGCAGCACGACCGCGGCCGGCACCTGACCGCGGCGATCCTGGCGGCCGCGGGGACCGGGCTGCACACCGCGGCCGCGCGAGCCGCCCTGCGCACCGACCTGGACGCGTTCGTGCGGATGTACGAGCCGCACGAGGCATGGGAGGACACCGTCGTCTATCCGGCGCTGCGCGCCGCGACACCGCAGCGCACGCTGGACGAGCTGGCCGAGCGGTTCGCGGACCTGTCCGACAAGCAGTTCGGCGACCATGCGCTGCGGCAGATCCTCGACCGCGTCGCCGGGGTCGAGCAGCAGCTCGGCATCGGCGACCTGGCGTCGTTCACGCCGGCGGCCGACTGACAGACTGCGGGCATGGCATCCGCGCTGCTCGGCCCGGCCGACATCCGGGCGTTGGCCGACGCGCTCGGGGTCCGTCCGACCAAGAAGCTGGGCCAGAACTTCCTGCACGACGCGAACACGATTCGGCGCATCGTCCGCACCGCCGAGCTGGACGCGGTGGAGCGGGTGCTCGAGGTCGGTCCGGGACTGGGCTCGTTGACGCTCGGGCTGCTCGAGGCCGGGCACCCGGTCACCGCGGTCGAGATCGACCCCGTCCTGGCGAGTGCGCTGCCCACTACTGTCGCGGCGCGCCTGCCGGGGGCACCGCTCACGGTGCTGCGGGCCGACGCGCTGGCGCTCCCGTCGGTGGACGCCGCGCCGACCGCCCTGGTCGCGAACCTGCCGTACAACGTGGCGGTGCCGGTGGTGCTGCATCTGCTGCAGACCGTTCCGTCGCTGCGGACCGCGCTGGTGCTCGTCCAGGCCGAGGTGGCCGACCGGCTGGCCGCGCCGCCCGGGTCGCGGGTCTACGGCGTGCCGAGCGTGAAGACGGCCTGGTATGCCCTTGCCTCGCGTGCCGGTGCGGTGTCGCGGACGGTGTTCTGGCCCGTCCCGAATGTGGATTCGGGGCTGGTGCGGCTGGTTCGGCGTGACCCGCCGGCGACCTCGGCGTCGCGCGCGGAGGTGTTCGCCGTGGTCGACGCGGCGTTCACCCAGCGGCGCAAGATGCTCCGCTCGTCGCTGGCGGGCTGGGCCGGTTCGGCCGCGGCGGCCGAGAGCGCGCTGCGCGCGGCGGGCGTGGATCCGTCCGCGCGCGGCGAGACGCTGTCGGTCGCCGACTTCGCCCGGATCGCCGAGCAGCGGATCGTTTCGGGTTAGAGCAGCTGGTCGAGCTTCTCGTAGCCCTCGGTCACGCCCTTTGCCATGCCGCTGGCCAGGATCATGTCGCGGGTCTGCAGGTTCTCGACCAGCGAGAGGATCGTGGCGCGGGTGCGGCCGCCGTCCAGTTCCTCGAGCGTGAGGGTGTCGAGACTGACGCCGTCCGGGTAGCCCTCGAAGGTGAAGGTCTGCACCAGGCGGTCGGCGCGGATCTCGTGGAACGAGCCGAAGAAGTAGACCTTGTTGCCGTCGCAGTCCGTTGCTGAGTAGCGGTAGCTGCCGCCGGTGCGAGTGTCCCAGGTCAGCAGCTCGATGGTGGTGCCGTGCGGGCCGAGCCACCGCGGCACCAGCTCGGGGTCGGTCCAGGCGCGGTGGACGCGCTCGCGGGGCGCGTCGAACTCCCGGACGAGCTTGATCGTCGGCAGGTTGGGGTCCGCCTCGACGGTGGTGGTGTTCTTGGTGCTTGCGGTCATGATGCTGCTCCCTGTGCTCGGTTCGGCTTGTCGTCCATTGCGGCCAGCACCGCGTCCAGCCGGCTGAAGCGCTCCTCGGCCTGGCGGCGGTACCGCTCGATCCACTTGGTCATCAGGTCGAAGACCTCCGCTTCCAGATGGCAGGGACGGCGTTGGGCGTCCTTGCTGCGGCTGACCAGTCCGGCGTCGCTGAGCACCTTCAGGTGCTTGGACACCGCCTGCACGGAGACGTCGTAGGGCGCCGCCAGCTCGTTGACGGTCGCGTCTCCGGCGCTGAGCCGGGCCACGATGTCGCGGCGGGTCGGATCGGCGAGAGCCGCGAACACCCGCGAGAGCTGATCGGTCACCGCTGCCTCCTGTTCAACCAATCGGTTGAGCACGAGGCTAGAGACCGAACCCAAGGTTGTCAACCAAAAGGTTTAGTAACGCGGTGTCATGCCGCCTTTTCCGACGCCGTGCCCGCCGCGACGGGCCAATCCGGGCACCCTGTCGGAAAAGGCGGGCTACGAGCGTCCCTGAAACAGCGAGGTGACGCTGCCGTCCTCGAAGACGGCCTTGATCGCCTGGGCGAGCAGCGGCGCGATCGACAGCACGGTCAGCTTGTCGAAGTCCTTCTCCGGACTGATCGGCAGCGTGTTGGTCACGATCACCTCGCTGACCCGGCTGTTCTTCAGCGCGTCGGTCGCGGGTGGCGAGAAGATGCCGTGCGTCGCGGCGATCACGACCTTGGTCGCGCCCTCGTGGAACAGCAGGTCGGCGGCCTTGGTGATCGAACCACCGGTGTCGATCATGTCGTCGATCAGCAGGCAGCACCGTCCGGCGACGTCGCCGACTACCCGGTTCGCGACGACCTGGTTCGCGGCGTCGATGTTGCGCGACTTGTGCACGAACGCGATGTCGAGGCCGCCCAGCTCGTCGGCCCACTGCTCGGCGGTGCGGACGCGTCCGGTGTCCGGCGAGACGACGACCAGGTCCTCGTCGGCGTACTTCTGCTTGACGTGCGCGGCGAGCAGCGGCAGCGCGAACAGGTGGTCGACCGGCCCGTCGAAGAAGCCCTGGATCTGCGCGGTGTGCAGGTCGACGGCCATCAGCCGGTCGGCGCCGGCCGTCTTGAACAGGTCGGCGATCAACCGCGCCGAGATCGGCTCGCGGCCGCGGTGCTTCTTGTCCTGCCGCGCGTACGGATAGAACGGCGCGACCACGGTGATCCGCTTCGCCGACGCGCGCTTGAGCGAGTCGACCAGGATCAGGCTCTCCATCATCCACTGGTTGATGGGCGTGGTGAACGACTGGATGACGAAAGCGTCCGAGCCGCGGACGGACTCGTCGGACTTGATGAACGTCTCGCCGTTCGCGAAGTCGCGCGCGGTGGTGGCGGTGACGGTGACGCCGATGTGCGAGGCGATCTCGTCAGCCAGCTCGGGGTAGGCGCGGCCGGACAGCAGCATCAGGCTCTTACGCCCGGCGACCTGCAGTGTGCTCATGAATCGTCAGGACCCTTCGTCCGGCTTGTCGTCGGCCAGTGCGCGTTCGGCTGCCTGCGCGGCGGGAGTTCCGGGACGCCGCCGCGCTACCCAGCCTGCCACGTTTCGTTGCTTGGCCCGAGCCACACCCATCGCCCCGGGTGGGACGTCCTCGGTGATCGTCGAACCGGCCGCAGTGTAGGCGCCGTCGCCTACGGTCACCGGCGCGACGAACATGTTGTCGGCGCCGGTCCGCGCGTGGCTACCGATCACGGTGCGGTGCTTGTTCACCCCGTCGTAGTTGACGAACACGGTGGCGGCGCCGATGTTCGTGTGCTCGCCGATCGTCGCGTCGCCGACGTAGCTCAGGTGCGGCACCTTGGTGCCCGCGCCGACGTCGCTGTTCTTCAGCTCGACGTACGTGCCGATGTGGACGCCGTCGCCGAGCCGGGTGCCGGGCCGCAGGTAGGCGAACGGGCCGATCGTCGCGCCCGCGCCGACCTCCGCCTGCTTGCCGACGGTCCGGTCGATCACCGCCCCGGCGCCGACCGTCGTGTCGGTGAGGCTGACCTGCGGCCCGACGATCGCGGCCTCAGCGATGTGCGTGGTGCCGTGCAGGTCGACGGACGGCAGCAGCGTGACGTCCGGCTCGAGCGTGACCGTGGCGTCGACCCAAGTGGTGGCCGGGTCGACGACCGTGACGCCGGCCCGCATGTGCGCCTCGAGCAGGCGCGCGTTGTAGACACGGTGCGCGTCCGCGAGCTGGACCCGGTCGTTGACGCCCGCGGTCTCGGCGGCGGGCGCGGTCAGCGCGGCCACGCGCCGTCCGTCCCCGACGAGGATGCCGATCACGTCGGGCAGGTACTCCTCGCCCTGCGCGTTGTCGCGCGAGAGGCGCCCGACCGCGTCCCGCAGCAGCGCGTGGTCGAACGCGTACACGCCCGCCGCGACCTCGCCGATCGCGAGCTCGCCTTCGGTGGCGTCCTTGTGCTCGACGATGCGCTGGACGTCGCCGACCTCGGTGCGGATCACCCGGCCGTACCCGGTCGGGTCGGTCAGCTCGCTGGTGAGCATGGTCGCGGCCGCACCGGACGCGGTGTGCGACGCGACGAGCTCGGTGAGCGTCGCCGGCGTCAGCAGCGGCGCGTCGCCGGGCAGCACCAGCACCGTGCCCGTCGCGTCCTGCGGGACCGCCGCCAGCGCGAGGCGGACCGCGTGCCCGGTGCCGTGCTGCTCGTCCTGGACGACCGGGACGGCGCTCGGCGCGATCTCGCTCAGGTGCGCGGTGACCTCCTCCCGGCGGTGCCCGACGACCACGATCGTGTGCGCGGCGGCGAGCGGTTCGGCGGACGCGAGCACGTGGCCGAGCAACGACCGTCCGGCGAAGCCGTGCAGCACCTTGGGCAGGGCGCGCGACTTCATCCTGGTGCCCTCGCCCGCGGCGAGAACGACTACGGCAAGCGGGGTGTCGGGCACGGGCACCTTCCTGCTGCGACGACGGCGGCGCTGACGAGCGTGTGCTGGCTGGGGGACTCGGACTCGAACCGAGACTGCAAGGCTCCAAAGGCCTGCGGGCTGCCGATTACCCCATCCCCCAAGGTTGGGATTCTTTGACGTGAACGTGTCGCGTTCCGCGCCAGCCTACCGGCGGACGGGGCCGCCGAGCGCCCCGGCTCCGGGCCCGGTTGATGGTTACGCGGCCGTAAGTTACGTTTGCGTAACCGACCGTCGTCCCTGACCGTAAGGAGCCCGTGACGCGATGACGATGCTCGACGACCGTCCGGCACCCGGCCCGAAGCCGGTGTTCGAGGGACAGAAGCGACGTGGCGAGCAGACCGCGCTGTACCTGTTCGTGATCGTGCCGTTCCTCGCGTTCCTCGCGGCGATCCCCGTCGCGTGGGGCTGGGGCCTCGGCTGGACGGACGTGTCGCTGTTCGTGGTCTTCTACGTCGTCTCCGGGCTCGGCATCACCGTCGGCTACCACCGGTTGTTCACGCACGGCTCGTTCAAGGCCAATCGCGGGTTGCGGATCGGGCTGGCGATCGCGGGCTCGATGGCGATCGAGGGGCCGGTGGTCCGCTGGGTGGCCGACCACCGGCGGCACCACGCGTTCAGCGACCGCGAGGGCGACCCGCACTCGCCGTGGCGCTACGGCGAGACGCTGCCGGCGCTGATGAAGGGGCTGGCGTACGCGCACATCGGCTGGATGTTCGACGAGATGCACACCAACCGGGAGAAGTACACGCCCGACCTGCTGGCCGACCGGGACGTGCGCCGGATCAGCGACACGTTCGCGCTGTGGCTGGCGGTCTCGCTGCTGTCGCCCGCGCTGCTCGGCGGGCTGATCACGTGGTCGTGGGCCGGCGCGCTGTCCGCGTTCTTCTGGGCGTCGCTGGTGCGCGTGTTCCTGCTGCACCACGTCACGTGGTCGATCAACTCGATCTGCCACACGATCGGTGAGCGCCCGTTCCAGGCTCGCGACAAGAGCGCGAACTTCTGGCCGCTGGCGATCCTGAGCTTCGGCGAGAGCTGGCACAACATGCACCACGCCGACCCGACCGCCGCGCGGCACGGGGTGCTGCGCGGTCAGCTCGACGAGTCCGCGCGCGTCATCTGGTTGTTCGAGAAGCTGGGCTGGGCGACGGACGTGCGCTGGCCCAAGCCCGAGCGCCTGGAGAAGCTGAAAGCCTGATCGGCGCCGCTACCCTGTCGCGGTGACCTGGTCGATCGTCGCGCGCGATCCGCACAGCGGTGCGCTGGGCGCGATGGTGGCAACCCGATTCGTGGCTGCGGCCGGACTGTGCCTGAGCGTCGCGGCGGACGTCGGCGCGGTGTCGACACAGGCCACCATCAACCCGACCTACGGCCCGCGCGGTCTGCGAACGCTGGCCACCGGTGCGTCCGCGGAGCAGACCGTCGCCGCGCTCGCAGCGTCCGACGCGGGCCGCGAACACCGGCAGGTGCACGTGGTCGATCGCTCCGGCTCCGTGGCGGCGTTCACCGGCGAATCGTGTCGGTACTGGTCCGGTCACCGGACGGGGAACAGCGTGAGCGTCGCCGGCAACCTGCTCGCCGGCCCGGAGGTCGTCGAGGCGACCCTGGCGCACTACGAGCACAGCGAGCTGCCGTTCGCGGAACGGCTCATGGCGGCGATGCAAGCTGGTCAGGAGGCCGGCGGTGATGCCCGTGGCCAACAGTCGGCCGGCATCCTGATCTACGGGTCCGAGGAGTACCCGGACCTCTCCCTGCGCGTGGACGAGCATCCCGCGCCACTTGCCGAACTGCGTCGCATCTACGACCTGTGGCTGCTGGACTTCGCGGCCGCGCGCAAGTTCATGGCCACCCGCGCCGACCCCGTGGGTGTGTACGACGACGCGGTCATCGAGGCGGAGCTGCAGCGCCGGATCGCCGACCCGGCGCAGCGGGTGTTCCCGGTCTGAGGCGCGGCGGGAGTCTGCGTCACAGCGCCAGTCCGGTGCGGTCGTCGCGTACGACCTCGCCGTTCTTCATCACCCAGCGCAGTCCGCGCAGGGCCGACACGTCGCGGGTCGGGTCGGCGTCCATGCCGATCAGGTCGGCGTACTTGCCCACCTCGACCGTCCCGATCTCGCTGTCGGCGCCGAGCCAGCGCGCCGGGACGATCGTGGCGGCGCGGAGCGCATCGAGCGGAGCCAGCCCGAACTCGGCCATGTGCTCGAGTTCGCGCACGGTCGCGGTGGTCCCACCGGTCGGCCAGAACGGCGGCATGTCGCTGCCGAGCATCACCTCCACGCCCGCGGCGAGCGCCAACCGGTAGCTCTCGGCGTGCCGCTCGCCGGCGCCGAGCGAGCGCTGCTGCATCCATTCCGGCACGCCGATCGAGTCGAAGAAGTCCTTGCACCGCGTGACGATCAGCGTCGGCACCAAGCTGGTGCCGCGTTCGGCCATCAGCGCGACGACGGACTCGGTGAGCTGGTAGCCGTGCTCGACGCAGTCCAGGCCGAGGCGCACGGCCTCCTCGATGATCGGCGCCGGCCCTGCGTGCGCGGTGACCCGCCGGCCCCACGCGTGTGCCGTGTCGATCACCGCCGCGATTTCGTCGCTGGTGAGCTGCGGCGTGTGAATCCGCTCGTGCTCACCGGCGATGCCGCCGGAGATCATGACCTTGATCAGGTCGGCGCCCACTGCGATCTGCGCCCGCGTTCCGCGCCGGAATGCGTCGGCGCCGTCGCACTCGAGCGTGTCGGTGCCGTCGTGCCCGTGGCCGCCGGTGCAGCACAGTGCCCGACCCGCCGTAAAGATCCGCGGCCCGGTGAGCCAGCCGTCCTCGATCGCCTTGCGGAGCGCGAACTCGGCGTGGTCCTTCTCGGCTACGCAGCGGACGGTGGTGACGCCGGACTGCAGGGCGCGCCGCGCGCCCGAGGCCATGTAGAGGGCGAGCGCGTGCGGTGACAGCGCGCTAACCGCGGCGCCGCCCGGGCCGGGCAGGGACAGGGAGAGGTGGGTGTGCATGTTCAGCAGGCCGGCCATCAGGTGCGCGCCGCCGAGGTCGAGCTCGGTGACGCCCTCCGGCGCAGCGCTGCGCACCTCGCTCTCGGGCCCGACGGCGGAGATCCGTCCGTCCGCGACGAGCACCGCCGCGGCGGGGATCGGCGTGTCGGCGACGCCGTCGAACACGGTGCAGTTGTGCAACAGGGTGGTCACGACACTCCCTCGAGGTTTCCGCTGTTTAGTCTGGACGAACACGATTTAGGCAACCTACACTCGGCTCCGGTCGTTGACGAGGAGGACGAAGCGCCGTGACCCATGAGGCCGAGGCATTCTTCGACGCGCTCGACTCGGTTCCGCCGGGCGCGGTCACCGCGTGCCGCGGCTGGACGGCCCACGAGCTGATAGCGCACCTCGCCTCCGGAGCGGACGCCTTCGCCAACCAGATCGAGGCGCACCTGGCCGGTGATCCGGTGCCCGAGTTCGGCGCCTGGCAGGACCGCGAACCGCCATATCGCGCGCTGTCCGACACCGTCCTGCGCCGTCGGCTCGTGGCCGCCGGCCAGCGGATGGACGCCGCCTTCGGGGCGATGCTGGCCGACGATCCGGCCGTGGCCGTGCCCGAGATCGGGTGGGGGCTGCCGGTCGCCGAACTGGTCACGCACATGCGCCAGGAGTTCGCGATCCACCGCTGGGATCTGCTCGGCGACGACGAGGCCGGCCTGGACCTGCTCGGCCAACCGGTGCTGATCGAGCACTCGGTCGCGCTGCTCGCGGGCTCGCTGCTGTCCGGCCTCGGTGCGGACCCGAACCCGGCCGAGGTGCTGACCGCGCGGCTGCGCTGCCCGGGTTCGCGCGACCTGGTGGTCCGGATCGGCGACGGCACGGGGTCGCTGTCCTGGGCCGATCCGACGGATGCACCCGGCGTCATCGAGACGGACCCGGCCGCGCGGATCCTGCTGCTCTGGGGCCGGCGTCCCGCGTCGGCCGCGAGGGTGCGCAGCACGCTGGCCCCGGACGGGTTGGCCCGGCTGCAGACCGTACTGGCGGGGTACTGACCGTGGCCGAAGCGCTCCACCCGTACGTCGAGTGGCTGTTCGCCGTCGACCCGATCCTCGCTTCCACCGAGGGCGATCCGCGCGGCGACGCGCGCCTCGGCGATGTCACGCCGGACGCGATCGCGGAGCAGCAGCGTCAACGCACCGCGCACCTCGTCGAGGCGGAAGCACAACCAGAACCGCACCGTGGCACGGTCGCCTGGCTCGAGCACCAGGTCCTGCTCACCGAGTTGCGGACGGCCAGCCGCAGGCGCGAGGTCGAACGCGTCGCGGAGCGCGCGCCGTACTGGTACACCGAGCGTCTCGGCGAAGCGCTGTCGGTGCTCATGACCGACCCCGCCGATCACCAAGACAACCAACGCGCCGAGGCGCTCGTGGCTCGCCTCCGGGCCATCCCCGGCTACCTGGCCCAGGCTCGGCGCAACCTGACCGGCGACACCCCACGGCTGTGGGCGGAGATGGGCGCGGCGGGCGCGCGCGGCCTGGAACGGTTCGTGGGCGGATCCGTCGGCACGTACGCGAGCGTCCTGCCGGACGCGCTGGCCGCCGACGTCCGCCGGGCGAGCGCGGTCGCGGTGGCGGCCGTCGCCGGCTTCGCACAGTTCGCCGAGGAACTCATCGGACGCGCCGCCGGCGAATGGGCCTGCGGTGTGGACCAGTTCGACTTCCTGCTGCACACCTACCACCATCTCGAACTGGACTCCGCGGCGCTGGCCGAGCACGGACGCGACCTGGTCGACCGCGAACGTACGGCGCTCGAGGAGCTCGCGGCCAGTCGTGACCGCGACACCGACTGGCGGCAGCAGATCGACGAGATCAAGAACTGGCACCCCGAGCCGGATTGCTTCCTCGACACCTACGGCGACGCGATGGAGCAGGCCCGGCAGCACACGCTGCGGGCGGACCTGATCACCGTCCCGGACGGTGCGGTCTGCGAGATGGACTGGGTGCCCGAGTACCGCCGCGAGGGGCTGCCGCTCGGCGTGATGTCGCCGAGCCCGCCATACGCACCCGGGCTGCGCAGCGGCTTCTTGATCACGCCGGGCGACCCCGCCGCGGACACCGACCGGCGGCGCCAGCACATGCGGGACAACTGCTACGTCTTCGCGACCTCGATCGCCGGCCACGAGACCTACCCGGGCCACCACGTGCAGTACGCGCACCACAAGCTCGGGACGCCGCGGAACTCGGTGCGCCGCTACTTCAGCACGCCGCAGTTCGTCGAGGGTTGGGGACTCTACGTCGAGGACGTGTTGGAGGACACCGGCTTCCTCGCCGACGACCGGCTCAGACTGGTCAAGCAGCGCAACGCGTTGTGGCGGGCGCTGCGCGTGGTGGTGGACGCCGGGCTGCACACCGGCACGATGAGCGTCGCCGAGGCGACCGAGCTCATGCAGCGTGAGGCGGGCATGGACCCGCACATGGCCGCCGGGGAGGTGCGGCGCTACACGCGGCACGACAACCCCACCTATCCGTCCTCCTACATGCTCGGCAGGGAGCTGATCCACCGGATCCGCGCCGCACGCCAGGCCCGTCAGCAGGCGGCGTTCACGCTGCGCGGCTTCCACGACTGGCTGCTCTCGTTCGGGTCGCCGCCGCTGGTGTTGCTGGCCGATATCGAAGCGTGACCGGCGAAGTCGTTGACGCCGCCGCGCCCGCATGTTTAGTGTGGCCGATCACTGTTCAGAACAGCTGAACGCTGACGCAGCTCTGGAGGAGCAGCATGACCGGACGGAACGGACGGGGTACCCGGCGGCTGGCCGCCCTCGTCGGGCTCAGCACGGTAGCCGCGCTCGCGCTGACGGCCTGCGGCAGCGAGGGGTCGGGCAGCGGCGGCTCCGGCGGTAAGACGCTGACCGTCGACACCTCGTTCGTGCTCAAGGGCCTCGACCCGGGCACCGTGTACGAGGGCACCGGCAACATGATCGTCCACGCCCTCTACGACACGCTGGTCACGTTCAACGGCTCGGACATCTCCAAGCCGCAGCCCGACCTGGCCAGCTCGTACACGGCGTCGGCCGACGGCAAGACGTTCACGTTCAAGCTGCGCTCGGACGCCAAGTTCGCCGACGGTTCTCCGGTCACGTCCGCCGACGTCGTGTTCAGCCTCAACCGGTTGAAGAACCTCAAGGGCAGCGCCGCCGCGATCGTCGACGGTCTGTCGTTCGCCGCGCCCGACGCGCACACCGTCGTGGTCACGAGCTCGACCGTCAACCCGGACGTGCCGATCATCCTGGCCGAGCCGTACGCGGGCATCCTGAACGAGAAGCTGGCCGAGCAGCACGGCGGCGACGACGGTACGGACGCCGCCAAGGCCGACAGCCTGGGCAGCTACCTGAACACGCACGCCATCGGTAGCGGTCCGTACCAGATCTCCTCGTTCGACGCCGCGTCCCAGGTGGTGCTCACGGCGAACCCGAAGTACTGGGGCACGAAGCCGGCGTACAGCCGCGTCGTGATCTCGAACATGGACGTCCAGAACCAGAAGCTGACGATGGCCAAGTCGCCGTCGGACACCATCGCGCTGGACCTGGCCGGGGACGCGCTGTCCGGCCTGCCGGGTTCGCTGCACCAGTCGGGCAGCCCGGACACGTACTACCAGCTTCGGGTGGACGCCGACCCCGCGATCAGCCCGGTGACCTCGAACCGGGACTGGGTGCTGGCGCTGCAGGCATCGCTGGACTACCAGGGCATCGCGGCGCTGTTCGGCAAGTCCGGCGCTCCCGCTGCCGGAATGGTGCCGACCGCCTACGCAGGCGCGCTGCCCGCGTCCGAGGCGCAGCAGCAGGACCTCGCCAAGGCGAAGTCGCTACTCGCGTCCTCCGGTGTCGGCGACCAGACGGTCAAGCTGCTCTACCCGGCGATCACCTACGTCGGCGTCGACCTCGGGACGATTGCCGCCAAGGTGCAGAGTGACGCCGCGAAGGCGGGCATCAAGATCCAGCTGGACCCCGCACCGATCGCCTCGTTCCTCGACCAGCGGGGCACCGGGAAGGTTCCGTTCAGCTTCAGCCCGCAGTCGCTCGACTACCCGGCTGCCGCCTCGATCGTCGCGGACGTCCTGCCGGGCGGCCACACCGCTGCCGCGGCGGGTTGGACGGCGGACCGGGCCGACCCGGCCACGGTGGCCGCGGGCCAGGAGGTGCTCGCTGCGACCAGCGCCGACCAGCAGATCGCGGCGCTGCAGAAGTGGCAGCGGATGATGATCACGAACGCGCCGTACATCACGCTGTGCTACAGCGCGGGGACGGCCGTGGCGAGCGCCAACCTCAGCGGGGCGACCTACACCGCCGCGGGCTGGACCGTGAACCTCGCGGGCGTCAGCAGCAGTTGACCGCCACGCAACCACCGGCTGCCGGGTTGATCCCGTCCACCGATCCGCCGGACCGGGATGGTTCGGGACAGGCCCTCTCCCCGCGGCCGTCCCGAACCCTCCTGCGGTTCGTCGGCAAGAAGCTCGTCATCACCGCGGGACTGCTGCTCGGCGTCACCATCCTGACGTTCTTGCTCGTCCAGGCCGTGCCAGGCGACCCGGCGAACACGAACCTGTCCGAGACCGCGCAGCAGAACCCCGCGATCGTCGCCGCGTACCGCGCCAAGTGGGGCTTGGACCGGCCGCTGCCGGTGCAGTACCTCACGTACCTGAACAACCTGATCCACGGCAACCTCGGGACGTCTCCGAGCACCGGTGACTCGGTGCTGTCCGACCTGAAGAAGTACGTGCCGGCGACGCTCGAACTGGCCATCCCGGCCATGATCCTGTCGCTGCTGATCAGCGTCGGGCTGGGGCTGTGGGCCGCCGTGCGCAAGGACCGGGCGGCCGACCACACGATCCGGGGCGCGGCGCTGGTGGGGCTGTCGACGCCGTCCTTCTGGCTCGCGATCGTGGTGCTGTACGTCTTCTTCTACGTGCTCGGTGTCGCGCCCAACGGTGGGCGGTTGAGTACGCAGCTGACCCCGCCGCGCCAGGTGACCGGGATGTACACGATCGACGCGCTGCTGCAGGGCCGGCCGATCGCCTTCCGAGACGCGCTGTGGCACCTCATGCTGCCGGTGCTCGTGCTCACCGCGCTGACCGTCTCGATCCTGATCCGGTTCGTGCGCTCGGCGATGCTCGAGGTCCTCGACCAGGACTACATCAAGGCCGCGTACGCGAAGGGCCTGCCGCGGTGGACGGTGCTGCGCCGGCACGTGTTGCGCGCCGGGCTGGTGCAGGTCGTCACGGTGGCCGGCCTGGCGTTCGCCTCGTTGCTGTCGGGCACCGTCCTCATCGAGCAGATCTACAGCTGGCCCGGGATCGGCCAGTACGCGTACCGTGCCGCGCTCAACCTGGACCTGCCGGCGATCATGGGT
>DASRSS010000341.1:0-22409 GCA_035656335.1 Jatrophihabitantaceae bacterium
CCAGACCAACGAGGTCTTCCGCGACGCCGTCGCCCGCGGCGTGCGCGACGGCAGCTTCGCCGACATCGACGTCAACCGCGTCGTGCGCGGCATGCTCTCGCTCAGCATCGACCTCGTCCGCTGGTACCGCCTCGACGGCAACGACTCCCCCGAGCAACTCGGCGACTTCTACGCCGACCTCGCGCTCCGGATGGTCACGACGGCTCCGCGCGTGCCGGCCAAGCGCACGCGTCGCAGCAGCAGCGCGGCGCGCGCTTGACATCACCGCACGCTGCGGTGACTATGCGCTTAGTCAGTCGGTTTGCCTGAAGGGAGCTCCATGCGGGGCCTCATGCAGCAGCGCGCGCTTACCGTCCACGCGCTGTGGGAACGCGTCGAACAGAACTTCGGGCACAAGCGCGTGGTGACCGCGACCAGATCCGGCGAGACGACGGCGACCTGGCGCGAGGTCGGCGAACGGGCGCGGCGGCTGACCGGCGTGCTCGACCAGCTCGGCGCCGCTGCGGACGCACGCATCGGGACGCTCGCCTGGAACACGCAGCGGCACGTGGAGCTGTACCTGGCCGTCCCGACCAGCGGCCGCGTGCTGCACACGCTCAACCACCGGCTGTACCTGGACGACCTGCGCTACATCATCGAGGACGCTGCCGACGAGGTGCTCTTCATCGACCGCTCGCTGGTGCCGAAGCTCGCGCCGCTTCTCGCCGAGCTGCGCGCGGTGCGGCATCTCGTAATCATGGACGACGGCGGGGACGAACCGGTGCCCGACGATCCCCGCGTCGCCGACTACGAGCAGCTGCTGACCGCCGCGCAGCCGGTCACGCCGCGGGACGATCTCGACGAGGACGACGCGGCGAACCTCTGTTACACGTCCGGCACGACCGGGCCGCCGAAGGGCGTTCTGTACAGCCACCGTTCCATCGCGCTGCACGCCCTGATGCTGCTCGGCGCGGACGGCTTCGCGATCAGCGAGCGCGACGTCGTCATGCCGATCGTGCCGATGTTCCACGTCAACGCGTGGGGCCTGCCGTACGCCGCCATGCTCGCCGGTTCGGACCTGGTCCTGCCCGGGCCGGCCATGCAACCCGAGGCGTTGCTGGATCAGCTGGAACGGCACCGGGTCACCTTCTCGGCCGGCGTGCCGACGATCTGGCGCAGCATCCAACCGCTGCTCGGCGGCGCCGACCTGAGCAGCCTGCGCATGGTCGTCAGCGGTGGCGGCGCGTTGCCGGATTCCCTGTCCCGTGCGTGGGAAGAGGCGATCGGCATCCCGCTCACCAGCTCCTGGGGGATGACCGAGACCAGCCCGGTCGTCGCGTGCTCGCGCGTCGGAACCGCCCACGACGGACTTCCGGCCGACGAGCGGCGCCGGCTGCTCGGCGTGCCGGGCCCGAACCTGCCGTTCACCCGGCTGCGGATCCTGGACGACGACGGGCAGCCGGTCGAGCACGACGGCAGCACACCCGGTGAGCTACAGGTGTCCGGGCCGACGGTCGCGGGCGGCTACTTTGGCGACGACTCCGGTTCGGCGTTCACCGACGACGGTTGGCTGCGCACCGGCGACGTCGCGACTATCGACCGGTTCGGCTACCTGCGCATCGTCGACCGCACGAAGGACCTGGTGAAGTCCGGCGGCGAATGGATCTCGTCCGTGGCGCTGGAGAATGAGATCATGGCGCATCCGTCGGTGCGCGAGGCCGCGGTCATCGCCGTGGCCGACGAGCGCTGGGGCGAACGCCCGCTCGCCTGCGTCGTCCCGGCCGAGGGATGCGCCGTCGAACCGGGCGAGCTGCGCGACTTCCTCGCCGGCCGGGTCTCGTCCTGGTGGATCCCCGAACAGATCTGGGTGCTCGGCGAGATCCCCAAGACATCCACCGGCAAGTTCTCCAAGCTCGCGCTGCGGCAGCTGCGCGCCGAACTGGACGCGGTCGGCCAGGCCACCGGCGGCAGCGCGGCGGAGCCGAGCCGGTGACCAACGTCAGCTTCGACTTCACCGGCCAATCCGTGATCGTCACCGGCGCAGCGCGGGGCGTGGGCAAGGCGATCGGCGAGCTGTTCGCCCACGCCGGAGCCACCGTGTACCTCGTCGACTTCGACGCCGAAGAGGTGTCCGCCGCCGCTGAGGAGCTGGGCGCGGTCGGGCTCGTCGCCGATGTTGCGAACACCGCTGACGTCGATGCAGTCGTCGCTCGCGTCATCGCCGACACCGGGCGCATCGACGTGCTGGTGAACAACGCGGGCCTCCTGCGCGACGGCGTGGTGTGGAAGCTGTCCGACGAGGACTACGAGGCGGTTCTCGCGGTGCACGCGGGCGGCACGTTCCGGTTCACCCGCGCGGTGGTCCCCCAGTTCCGCAAGCAGGGCGGCGGACGGATCATCAACGTCACCTCCTACACGGGGCTGCGCGGCAATGTCGGGCAGGCGAACTACGCGATGGCCAAGGCCGGGATCATCGGCTTCACGAAGACGACCGCGAAGGAGCTCGCGCGGTTCGGCGTCACCGTCAACGCGATCTCGCCGAACGCCCGCACCCGCATGATCGACTCGCTTCCCGCGGACAAGCTCGCCGCGCTGACCGAATCGACCCCGATGCGGCGTTTCGCGGAGGCCACCGAGATGGCCGGAGCGGTCGCGTTCCTCGCGTCCGACGCCGCCGCGTACATCACCGGGGTCGTGCTGCCCGTGGACGGCGGCATCTCGATCTGAGCGACGCCGGCCGCCGACCCGGCTACGAGCGCGCATCGGCGGTTGAGTTGTCGAGTGGCGGCACCGGGGTCGCGATGCCAGAGTGTCCGCGTCGGGGGGCCGACGAGGGAACCGAGGCCGGGCATGGACAACGCCGATCGCGGCTACGACCGCCGCACCATCCTCAAGGCCGGGCTGGGCATCACCGCCGCGGCCGCCGCCGGAGCGCTGCCGCTGGGCCTGCCGGCGAGGCACGCCGACGCGTCCCCGCTGCGCGCGCCCGGCTCGCTGCCGTTCCCGGACCGTCCGGTGGGCAAGCCGACGCACACCTTCCCGTTCGATCACCTCGTGGTCGTCATGCAGGAGAACCACTCGTTCGACAACTACTTCGGCATGTTGCCGGTGCGCGGCCAGCCCGCGGCGGACGGGTTCACGTTCGACAGCGACGGCAGGCCCACCAACTGGAACCCGCTCGACGGCGAACGGATGGTCGCGTTCCACCAGGCGAGCTATCTCGGCAGCCGCGACACGGGCAGCCAGAACTGGAACGACACGCACCGGCAGATCAACGGCGGGCGGATGGACGGGTTCGCCGCCACCGGCCCGGGTTCGATGGGCTACTGGGACGAGCCCGATCTGCCGTTCTACTACTCGCTGGCCAAGACGTTCACGCTGGCGAACCGGTGGTTCGGCTCGGCACCGTGCCAGACCTATCCGAACCGCCGCTTCCTGATGGCGGGGACCGCGTCCGGCGTGATCTCGACGGACCTGACCAACATCAACTCTGCCCGGCCGGCCAGCGGAACGATCTGGGACCAGCTCAGCAAGCACCGGATCAGCTGGCGGAACTACTTCAGCGACGCGCCGAGCACCGCGATCATCCTGGAGACGGTCCTCAAGCACCCCGCGAACCTCGCCCGCATCGAGCAGTTCTACCTCGACGCCGCGCTCGGCACGCTGCCCGCCGTGAGCCTGGTCGACAGCTCGTTCGGGACGATCACCGGCGAGGTCAACGGGCTCGGCCGCGAGCTCAAGGTGCCCACGTTCGGCGCCGTCACCAACGACCTGTTCATCGGCACGTCCGAGTCCGAGGAGAACCCGCAGGACATCCAGCTCGGCGAGTCGTTCGTCGCCCGCATCGTTCACGCCGTGATGCGCGGGCCGAAGTGGAAGCGGACCATGCTCGTCTGGCTGTACGACGAGCACGGCGGCTACTACGACCACGTGCCGCCACCGGCCGCCGTCCCACCCGACGACATCCCACCGGCGCTGGCCGCGGGCGATGCCCCCGGCGGCTACGACCTGTACGGGCCGCGCGTGCCAGCCGTGGTCGTCAGCCCGTACTCGCGGCCGAACAGCGTGACGAACGTCGTCCACGACCACACCTCGGTCCTGGCGACCATCGAACAGCAGTGGAACCTGCCCGCGCTCACCTACCGCGACGCCAACGCGACCAGCCTGATCGACTTCCTCGACCCCAGCACGATGGCGTTCGCGACGCCGCCGACGCTGGCCAAACCGGCCAACCCGCTGCCCGGCCTGCGCGCGGGCCTGCGCGACGGCCAGCCGATCCCGCCCTCGCCCGTCCCATGATCGCGGCTGGGATATCGTCCGGCTGACCGATAGGACGCCGAACCTCGGGAGTACGCAATGCCCTACGCCGTCGATTTCACGTCCGTGTCGACAGTCGGACTGGAGTCGTCGCCGGTCGCGGACGCGCTCGCCGGCCTCCGCGCGAACGAGGCCCGCTACTTCAAGAACAAGTACGACCACACGTTCACGGTCGTGCCCGCGAGCGAGGCTCAGGACACCATCGACTGGGTGCACCGGATCCTGCGCGAGGAGCGCGATCTCGTCATCGCGTCCCGACCGCTGGAAGCGACCGAGTTCGTCGTCGAGAACATCAAGATCGCATACGTGTTCTACGAGAGCGGGCTGTCGATCAACGTCATGTACACCCTGGACGCGCCCACGAAGCGAGCGGTCGGGTTCAAGCTGTCGGACGGCATGGACGTTCCCGAGGAGCTCGCGCCCAGCTTCAAGTTTGCGCGGCAGAAGTCGAAGCTCGCCGGAACCATCCGCGGCTCGTACTTCCTGATCAAGAACGAGTACTGACCCAGCCGCGGGCAAGTGACGGGCGCGCCCGGCTACTCGTAGTGTCCATCCTGTGAACGAGCATGGCTGACTCCAGCGCAGTCACGCCCTGGCGGGGCCGCGCAGCGTGGGCACGGGCGCAGGCAGCACCGCTGCGTTCCTTCCTGGTCACCGAGTCCGGCAGCGCGGGCGTGCTGCTGGCCGCCGTGCTCGCCGCGCTCGTGTGGGCGAACGTCGACATCGGCAGCTACGACCGCGTGTGGCATGCGACCCTGTCGATCCGCCTCGGCGACGCACACGTCACCCGTGATCTGCGCACCTGGATCAACAGCGGGCTGATGACGCTGTTCTTCCTGGTCGTCGGCCTGGAGGCCCGCCGCGAATTCGACCTCGGCGACCTGCGGGAGCGGCGCAGGTTCGTGCTGCCGTGCGTGGCCGGCCTGGTCGGCATGGCGATCCCGATCGCCATCTATCTCGTCGTCAACGCGGGTCACTCGAGCGCGCACGGCTGGGGCGTCGCCATGTCGAGCGACACCGCGCTCGCGCTCGGCCTGCTCGCGATCCTCGGCCGCGAGGTGCCCGACCGCGTCCGCGTCTTCCTGCTGACCGTCTTCGTCGTCGACGACCTGGCCGCACTGGTCGTCATCGCCGTCGCGTACACCGATCACGTCGACGTCCCTCATCTGCTCATCGCGATCGCGGTGTTCGCCGTCCTGCTCGCGGCGACGCTGCGTGGCGTCCGGCGCAGGTCGCTGTTCCTCGCGCTCGGGCTGGTGATGTGGGCGGCGCTGCTGGCCAGCGGCGTCGACCCGGTCGTCGCCGGCTTGGCGATCGGGCTGTCGGCCTCGGCGTACTCACCGCAGCGCGGCGATCTCGAGGAGGCGACGGTGCTCGTGAAGCTGTTCCGCGAGCAGCCGACGCCGCAGCTCGCCCGCTCGGCCAGCGTCCGGATCACGTCGACGCTGTCGCCGAACGAGCGGCTGCAGAGCTTCTTTCATCCCTGGACGAGCTACGTGATCGTTCCGCTGTTCGCCCTGGCGAACGCGGGCATCGAGCTGAACGGCAGCTTCCTGCGGCACGCGTACACGGCGCCCATCACGCTCGGCATGCTGATCGGCTACGTGGTCGGCAAGCCGGTGGCGGTCGTCGTGAGCTCGTGGCTGGTCACCAGGCTGAGCATGGGACGGATCCGTCCGCCGGTCGGCTGGGCTGCGGTGCTGGGCAGCGGGACGATCGCCGGCATCGGGTTCACGGTTTCACTGCTGATCGCCGACCGGGTGTTCACCGGCACGCAGCTGGCCGAGGCGAAGCTGGGCACCCTCACCGCCGCCGTGGTCGCCGCGGGCGTCACCTGGATCGTCTACCGGATCACCGGAACGCTGCCCGCCGCGCGGCGGGCCCGCGCGCTCGTCGGGGACGCCCGCGTGATCCAGGACCTGATCCCCGAGGTCGACGTCGCCCGCGATCACATCCGCGGACCGCTGGACGCCTCGATCACGGTGATCGAGTTCGGCGACTTCCAGTGCCCGTACTGCGGGCAGGCGGAGTCGGTCGCCCGCAGCCTGCTCACCGACAGCGACCTGCGCTTCGTGTGGCGGCACCTGCCGCTGCACAGCGTCCACCCCGCCGCACAGCTCGCGGCCGAGGCGACGGAAGCGGCCGCGGCCCAGGGCCGGTTCTGGGAGATGCACGACTGCCTGTTCGATCACCAGGACCACCTCGAGCCGGCGGACCTGATCCGCTACGCCACCGAGCTGGGGCTGGACGTCGACCGGTTCCGGGCCGACCTCGAACGGCACGCGCACGAGACCCGCGTCGCGCAGGACGTGGAATCCGCCGACGTCAGCGGCGCCACCGGTACGCCGACGTTCTTCATCAACGGGCAGCGGCACTACGGCGCCTACGACGTCGAGTCGTTGCGGGCCGCGATCAACGCCGCCCGGACGCAACTTCGCGCGGCCGAGGCCACCGCCGGTAAGGCGCGCTGAGCGAACCGCGAGCGCTGAAGTCGCACTGCTGGACGTAAGACCGGCGCACGTGCCGACACCAATAGCTGTGCCGACCGTTGCAGACCGGTCGGCACCACCATGTGCCGACCCAGTCACGATCACCTGGAGCTCTTCCATGCACCTGCTCAAACCCGGCGACCCGTTTCCCAGCCTGACGGTCCACCAGTCCGGCGGCGGCACGTTCACCGTCCCGGACGTGTTCGAGGGCAAGTTCGGCGTCGTGCTCTTCTATCGCGGCAGCTGGTGCCCCTACTGCAACGCGCAGCTGCGTGCGTTCGAGCGGGCACGAGCGCAGCTCGCCGAAGTCGGCGCGGATGTCGTCGCGCTGTCCGTCGACGACGAGGCGACAACCGCGCAGCTCGTGGCCAAGCACAAGCTGACCTTCCCGGTGGGCTTCGGCGCGGACGCGTCTGCGGTGGCGGAGGCGACCGGCGCGTTCGTCGATCCCGAAGGCGGTTACCTCCAGTCGACCGGATTCGTCCTCGATCCCGGCGGCAAGGTCGTGATCAGCGTCTATTCCTCCGGGGCCATCGGGCGGCTGGTGCCCGACGACGTCGTCGGCCTGATCCGGTATCTCCGCGAGCACTCCTGAGACCGGACGAGACCTGCCGACGGCTCAGGTCAGCTCGACGTTCCCGTCCAACACCTTGAGGTGGAAGGCGAACCGGTCGATGTGCCAAGCTCCGTCGGTTCGCCGCAGGCCCAGCGCGTAGCTGCCGACGAACATCCGGCTCGGGCCGTTGGCAGCGTCCTTCTTCACCTGGACGGCGATGGCGTCCGCGTGCGCGCTCGCGCTGTCGCCGTCGATCTCGACGAGATGGTTGCCCGCCTGGTGATGAACCGCGTCCAGGCCGGCGAGGCCGGCCTGCCAGCCGCGGGCGATGTCACGGCCGGAGCGCGGGCCGGGCGGGTCGCCGAAGCCGCTGTCGAACTCCACCGTCTCGGCGAACACGTCGTCGGCAAGCTCGTCCCAGCGCCCCTGGTCGGTGTAGACGAACAGCCGGGTGATGGTGTCGCTGATCGCCAGCCGGTCGGCCAGCTCTTGGCGACCTGCCATCGCGATGCGCCGTCCTCAGTCCGTCGCCGCGGCGGCTTCGCGCACCTGCCGGACGGCTTCCGGGACGCCGCCGTCCCAGGCCGGTCCGTGTCCGGGCAGCACCCAGGTGGCGTCGACGCCGGCGAGGCGGTCCAGCGAGCTGACGGCCTGATCGGGATCGAGCGTGAACGGCGCCAGCTTCGGACCGGTGACACCGGTCAGCACGTTGCGGGTCGTCATGGTGTCGCCGAGGAACAGCGCGTCCACGGCGGGCACGTGCACCGCGACGCTGCCGGGCGTGTGACCGGGCGTGTGGATGATCCGCGGCGAGCCGGGCACGTCCAGCACCTGGCCGTCGGTCATCGGCTGCAGTTCGGTCGCAGGCTTGATCCGCAATCCGCCGCGGCGGGATGAGTACCAGAGGAAGCCGGCCAGCGCGCCGGGCTTGACCGGGCCCCAGCCGGAGTTCGGCTTCTTCACCGTCAACCGCGCGCGATCGGCGTCGGCCTCGTGCAGGTGCGCGGCCAGCCCGGTCTCGCGCGCCAGGCGGGCCGCGAAGCCGATGTGGTCGGTGTCGCCGTGGGTGAGGATCAGCGCGTGGACGTCGGAGAGGCGCTTGCCGATCGCGTCCAGTTCGGCCTGCAGCAGCTTCCAGTAGCCGGGCAGGCCGGCGTCGATGATCGTCACGCCGTCGCCCTCGACGACGAGATAGCTGTTCACCATCGGCGAGCCGACACGGTAGAGCCCTTCGGCGATCTGCATGAGGTTGTTCCTCCTGGGTTGGTCCGCTCAGCGCGGAGAGATGGTTTGGAGCACGAGCAGTGCGACGGCGAAGGCGCCGAAGATCAGGAACCCGGTCAGGCCCGCGGGGTCACGCCGCCCGGGAGCGGCCAGCCGGAACAGGTACACGAAGCACACCGCGCACAGGATCGCGGCGCCGGCGATGCCGACGGTGCGCAGCGCGAGACCCGCGGCGACGAGGACGGCGCCGGCCAGCTTGACGGGCGCGAACACCCGCCGCGCGACCGCGGGACGGAAGCCGGTGAACGTGACGAACGCCGGGAGCGTCCGTCCCGTCCACAGGTTGATCGGCGCCATCACGAACTCGGCCACCAGGACGAGCGAGCAGACCCAGACCGCGACCGTCATCGCCGTCCCCCTCCGAGCGCGCGCAGCCCGGCGTCGACGAACCCGATCATCCAGGCGAAGCTGTCGTCGGGGTCGTTGGACCACTGGAACGCGTTCGCCGACTGCAGCAGCGCGAAGCCGTGGATGGTGCACCGGACGGTGCGGATCGCGTGGTCGAGATCGTCCTGCTGGATGCGGTAGCCGGCGAGCACGGCCCGGATCGAGTTGATCACCTTCTCGCCGGCGACGAGCAGCGGGTCGTCCGCGCCGTGGAACTCGGCGCCGATCGTGGCCGCGTACCGGCCGGGGTGCGCGGTGACGTACTCGCGCCACGTCGTGAACAACGCCGTGAGCGCGTCCGAGTCCGACTTGCCCTGCAGGGCGTCGCGCAGCACCTCGCCGAACTCGGTCATCGCCAGCGCCGCGATCCGGTGCTGCAGGTCGGCGAGCCCGTCCACGTGCTTGTACAGCGCAGGCGGCTTCACCCCGAGGCGCCCGGCCAGGCTCGCGAGCGTCAGCGACGGGAACCCGAGCTCGTCGGCCAGGTCCGCCCCGGCGGCGACGATCTCGGTTGCACTCAGGCCCGCCCGCGGCACGGCTACCTCCAGAAGCGACTGGTTACGATCAGTAGCTAGAAAGTTACTATTCATAACCACGCTTGTCAAGGCGCGAATTTCTCGATGTCACCGACGTCTCGGTAGCATGCTTTCGGGCGCATTGACCGGGTCAGCGGCTCGGTCGCGGCCCATCCTGATATGCGTGACCACGACAGAATCAGGTGGCCGGTGAGCGACATCCGCGCTCGGAACAACGTCCGTGAGTCGGGCCGACGCGAAGGGCAGCCGATCGTCTTCGCGCACGGCTACGGCTGCGACCAGCAGATGTGGCGGTACGTGACGCCGGTCTTCGACCCGGACTACCGGGTGATCGTCTACGACCAGACCGGCTTCGGCGGCGCCGAGCCGGACGCGTGGGATGCCGAGCGGTACGGCACGCTGGCCGCGTACGCCGAGGACTTGCTCGCGCTGGTGGACGAGCTCGACCTGCGCGGCGTGATCTTCGTGGGCCATTCGGTCGCGGCGATGATCGGCGTGCTCGCCGCGGCCGCCGAGCCCGACCGGTTCGCCCACCTGGTGCTCGTCGGGCCGTCCGCCCGCTACATCGACGATCCCGAGACGGGCTACGTCGGCGGCTTCAGCGAGGCGGACATCACCGAGCTGCTGGTGGCGCTGGACAGCAATCACCTCGGCTGGTCGACCGCGATGGCGCCGGTGATCATGGGCAACGCCGACCGTCCGCAGCTGGCAGCCGAGCTGACCGCGAGCTTCTGCCGTACCGACCCTCGCGTCGCCTCCACGTTCGCGCGCGCCACCTTCCTGTCGGACAACCGCGCGGACCTGCCACGGGTGCCGGTGCCGTGCCTCGTCCTGCAGTGCTCGGACGATGCCATCGCGCCGGAGACGGCCGGCCGGTACGTCCACGAGCACCTGCCGGTGAGCGAGTTCGTGGCGATGCGGGCCACCGGGCATTGCCCGAACCTGAGCGCCCCGGAGGAGACCGCGTCCGCGATCGCCGACTACCTGCGCTCGGATGTGCATGCCCGCGGCTGAGCCGACGGCCGGTCCCGATCCGGAGTGGGACACGGCCCCTTGCGCGTTGTTGCGCCTGGACGCGGCCGGGCGGGTCGTCGCGGCCAACGCGCATTTCTTCGCGCAGACCGGACACGAGCCGCAGGACGTGCACGGCCGGCTGCTGTGGCGCGACCTGCTCTCCGCTGGCAGCCGCGTGGTGTACCAGACCCAGCTGGCGCCGGTGCTCGAGCTGGCCGGCGAGCTGCGCGAGGTCCTGATCGAGCTGCGCATGCCCGACGGCGGGCGCCTGCCCGTCCTGATCAACGCGACCAGGATCCGCGACGCCGAGGGCAACGTCACCGGTACCCGCGTCGCCTTGATGAGCATCCAGGACCGCCGCGCGTACGAGAACGAGCTGCGCAAGGCGCGGGACGAGGCCGAGCGGGCGCGCGCCGCCGACCTGCACGCCAGGCAGCGGCTGGAACTGCTGACCCAGGGCAGCACCGCCCTGGCGAGCAGCACCGACGTCGGCGTCGCCCTCGACCGGCTGGCAGCCGCGCTGGCAAGCGGGTTCGCCGACTGGTCGATCGTCTTCGCCCCGCCCGGCGAGGACACCGACACCGTCAGCTGGTCGGCCGCGCACATCGACCCACGGCGCCGGGCGCACGTCGAGCGGCTCGCGGCGCTGCTGCCCCACGAGGCCGATGCACCGTCCGCGCTGCGGCGCGCGCTCGACGAGGGCGAGGCGACCCTGCTGTCGCGGGTGAGCGCGCAGCACCTGTCGGCGGCCACCGGCAGCGCCCAGGTGCTCGCCTCGTACGCCGCGTTGGGCGTGGGAAGCGTGCTCGTCGTGCCGATCGTCGCGCGCGGGTTGGACGTCGCCGCGATTATCGCCGCCCGTACCCCGACGCGGGTGCCGTTCGACGCAGACGACCTCGCCGACCTGCGCGATCTGGCCGGCCGGGCCGGGATCGTCATCGACAACCTGCGCCGGCACGCGCGCGAGCACAGCAACTCGGTCGCGTTGCAGCAGGCGCTGCTCACGACCGCTCCGGAGGCGCCCGGGCTGCAGATCGCCACCCGCTACCTGCCCGCCACGAACGGCAACGAGGTCGGGGGCGACTGGTACGACACGTTCCTGCAGCTGGACCGCACTCCCGTCTTCGTCATCGGCGACGTCATGGGGCACGACATCCACGCCGCTGCCGGCATGGGCCAGCTCCGCGGCGTGCTGCGGACCGTGGGCTATCTCGAATCGGGAACGCCCGCCGAGATCCTCACCCGCGCCGACGCGGCGGCGCACGGGCTGTCCGTCGCCGTGCTCGCGACCGCGCTCGTCGCACGCGTCGAGACCGGCTCGGACGGGACGGCCACCCTGTGCTGGTCGAACGCCGGGCACCCGCCGCCGGTGCTGGTCTCCCGTACCGGCGCCCGGCTGCTGGACGCGCCGCCGGACCGGCCGCTCGGGCTGATGCGCAGACTGCACCGTCCGCGACACGACCACCGCGTCGCGATCGCTCCGGGCGACACGCTGCTGCTGTACACGGACGGGCTGGTGGAGCGCACCGACGAGGAGCTCGACGTGGGCCTCGCCAGGCTGCTCGACAGCGTCGCCGGCACGGCCGACGCGGACCTCGACGCGTTCTGCGACCTGGTACTCAAGGAGCACAACCCGACGCTCGGGATCCGCGACGACGTCGCGCTGCTCGCCGTCCGGGTGGGCTAGCGGCCCGGGCGGCCGGCAACCGGCCTAGCCGCCGTCGGGCCGAAGCTCGAACCAGACGACCTTGCCGGGCCGGGAGCCGTCGTGCTCGACACCCCAGTCCGAGGCGATCGCGTCCACGATCCGCAGACCCCGCCCGCTGACCGCGTGCTGGTCCGGCTCGGCGGGCGGGAACCGCGGCAGGCCATCGCCGCCGTCCGAGACGAACACGCCGATTCCGGGTGGCGACTCGCGCAGCCGCAGCACAATTTTCGGCCGGCCGTGCTGGACGGCGTTGGTGACCAGCTCGCTCACCAGCAACAGCGCGTCGTCCAGGACGGACGACGGCAGATCGCGGGCGTGCTCCTGCAGGTACCGCCGGGCCAGGGCGGGAGCCTCCGGCCCGGCGGGCAGCGCGAGAACGGCGTCGCTGCCCGGTGGTTCACGTGTTGCCTCCCCCATGCCGTGCAGCCTTCCCTAATCCGCCGATCTCAACCCCGCCGGAGATAAGGTTCGCTCCGTGGAACTTTCGATCACCGCTGAACCCGACGCCACGGGCCGGCACGTGCTCGGCCTGGACGGCGCCCTCGACCTGGCCAGCTGCGGCGCCCTGCTCGAGCGGGCCGGCGCCGCGCTGGGTACCCCGCACCTGCCCGGGCTGGTGCTGGACCTGAGCGGCATCACGTTCATCGACTCCAGCGGCATCGGCGCGATCGTCCAGATCGCCGGGGACGCCGAGGACGCCTCGATCCCGTTCGCGATCCGGCGCCCGTCCGAGCGTGTGGTCCGGGTCCTCACCCTCTCCGGCCTGATCGACGCCTGGCCCGTGGAGAACGCGCCCTAGCGCGCGAGCGCCGCTGAACCGAGCACCATCCGCTGGCTGGCCAGCGCGATGGCGCCCAGCATCTCGGCCTCGTCCCCCAAGCCGCTCGCCCGCACCGGCACCGCGCTGCCGCGCAGCGGCGTGATGCTGGCGGCGAGGTTGTCCCGAACCGCCGACACGAGCGTCGCGCTGGCCGAGCACTCGCCGCCGATCACGACCAGGGCCGGATCCAGGACGGTGCACACGGGCACGAGCGCCCGGGCCACGGCTGCCCCGGCGTCGGCGAGGACGCGCCGGGTGCCGCCGTCGCCCGCGCTGTCGGCCCGCAGGATGTCGGCCAGCGTCGTGCCCGGGCCGCGGGTGATGGCGAACGCCGCGGCCAGCCCACTGGCACCGGCCACCGTCTCGAGGCAGCCGCGGTTGCCGCAGCGGCACACGTACCCGTCCGGCACGACCGTGACGTGGCCGATCTCGCCGGCGCCGCCGAGCGCGCCCTCGTAGAGCCGGCCGTTCAGGACGAGCCCGGCGCCGACGCCGTCGGACAGCATCAGGTAGATGAAGTCGTCGACGTACTGCGCGACGCCGAAGCGGTGCTCGGCGATCGCGCCCAGGTTCGCGTCGTTGCCGATCTCGACGTGGAACCCGGTGCGTCGGGCCAGTTCGTCGGCGACGTCGATGCTGCGCCAGTCGGCGAGCACCGGACCGGAGCCGAGCGCGTTGGTCGCCGCGAACACCGGCGCCGCCACGGCCACGCCCAGCCCGACGATCCCGTCCTTGCGCACTCCGCTGCGCTCCAGCAGCTCGAGCGCGCGATGCGCCGCGAGCGCGAGCGTCTTCGCCGGCTCGTGGTCGACGTCGATGTCGGTCACGTCCTGGGCGACGAGCCGGCCGGCGAGGTCGGTGACGCCGACCTGCACGCGGTCGTGACCGAGATGGATGCCGATCGCCCCGCCCGCTGACGGGTTGAAGGCGAGCATGCGCGCCGGCCGCCCGCCACTGCTCGTCGCGGGGCGGTCGTCGAGTTCCACGATGACCAGCTCGTTGATCAGTTCCCCGATCAGCGTGGACACCGTGCTGGTCGACAAGCCGGTCCGCTTCGCGATCTCGGCGCGGCTCGCGGTTCCCCGCTCGCGCAGCGTCGCGAGCACCTGCTCCCGATTGCGCTGCCGCAGGCTGGTCAGGGATCCGGACGTGCCGTGCACGTCGCGAGTGTAGCGACGTTTGGACGGACTATGGCCGAATGCGAATCGCGAGCGCCAAAGTTAGTCCTTGACGCGGATAAAGCAGTTCTCCTAGGTTTGCCCGGAGACACGCCGACAGTCGGACTTATCCCCTCACCCACCGTTTGATGCCGCCGCAGCGATACGGCCGGCAGACAGGAGCGCGAAGATGCGCAGATGGACCTCAGCAGCGACCGTCGCGGCCCTCACCGCGGGGGTACTGAGCGTGGTCGGGTTCGCGGTCGCGACACCGGCCAACGCGAACAGCCATGAACCGATCTACCTCGACCGCAGCTACTCGCCGGTCGAGCGGGCGACCGACCTCGTCTCGCGGATGACCCTCGCCGAGAAGGCCGCCGAGATGGACAGCAGCCGTCCGCCGGCGATCCCGCGGCTCGGCGTCGCGGCCTGGGGCTGGTGGAACGAGTCCAACCACGGCGTCAACGCGCTGACGCTCACGCCGAGCGGGAACGCGACCACCCTGACGAACACGACGTCCTACCCGTCGGACCTGTCGATGGGCAGCACGTGGAACCCCGACCTGGTCTACAAGGAGGCCGGCCTGATCGGTGACGAGGCGCGCGACGTCGCGCCGTTCAACACCGAGAACCTCGACTTCTACGCGCCGACCGTGAACCTCAGCCGCGACCCGCGGTGGGGACGCAACGACGAGTCGTGGAGCGAGGACCCGACACTGACCGCGGACCTCGCCGCGCAGTACGTCGACGGGCTGCAGGGCCAGACCCAGAACGGCGTCCTGCCGGCGTCGGCCAACGGCTACTACAAGGCGATCGCAACCCTGAAGCACTACGCGGCGAACAACAGCGAGGTGAACCGGCGCACCGGGACGTCGGACATGGACCAGCGCACGCTGCGCGAGTACTACACGGCTCAGTTCGCGAACATCATCGAGCAGAGCCACCCCGGATCGATCATGAGCTCCTACAATGAGGTGAACGGCGTCCCGGCGGCGGCGAGCGTGCAGTTGATGGACACCCTCGCGCGCGAGACCTTCGGCTTCACCGGTTACTTCACCAGCGACTGCGACGCCGTCTACGAGATCCAGGCCGGTCACCACTGGCAGCCGCCGCAGGCGTCCGCGCCCCTCGACCAGTACGGGCGCGCCGCCTACGCCAACTCGGCGGGCGAGGACCTCGACTGCAACGCGGGCTACCACGACCAGTACGGCTACGGGAACACGATCCCGACAGCGGTCGCCCAGCACATCACCACGCAGACCGATGTGTACAACGAGGGCGACGTCGACATGTCCGTGGTGCGGCTGTTCACCGCGCGCATCGAGACCGGTGAGTTCGACGCCGAGTCGGACGTGCCGTGGGTGCAGGCGGCACGCGAGCGGCTGGGCGGCAAGACCTGGGTCGACAGCAACGCCAACAACGCGGAGACCGAGACGCCGGACCGGCTGGCGCAGGCGCGTGCCAGCGCGGACCAGAGCATCACGCTGCTGAAGAACGCGAGGACGACGACGTCCAACGGCCGGACGCGAGGCGCGGTGCTGCCGCTGCGGGTTCCGTCCTCCGGTCCGTACAAGGTCGCGGTGATGGGCTACTTCGCCCACCCGAGCGGCGGTGTGCCGCTGGGCGGCTACGCCAGCATCCAGGCTGCCGCCGGCCAGGCGAACAACGTGGACCCGTACGAGGGCATCAAGTCGGCCGTCCAGGCGATCGACCCCGACGCCACCGTCGACTTCCTGCCGGGCGTCACGGGTGGGACGAACGCCGCCAGCCTCAACACGGTCGACCAGGCGTCGATCGCGGCCGCGTCCAAGTACGACGCCGTGATCGTGGTCGCCGGCACCGACGGCAGCACGTCCGCGGAGGACCACGACCGCACCAACCTCGACCTGCCCGGAGCGCAGGCCTCGATGATCACCCAGGCGGAGGCCGCCAACCCGCGGACCGCTGTGTACCTGGAGACGGTCGGCGAGGTGAACCTGGGCAGCTTCCTCAACAGCACCCCGGCGCTGCTGTGGAGCTCGTACAACGGGCAGCAGCAGGGCAACGCGATCGCCGACGTGGTGACCGGCAAGGTGGATCCCAGCGGGCACCTGCCCTTCGACTGGTACGCCTCGGACAGCGATCTCGCGCCGATCACCGACTACACGATCCGGCCGACCGCGACGACCGAGGGCCGCACCTACCAGTACTACACCGGACCGGTCAGCTACCCGTTCGGCTACGGGCTGAGCTACACCAAGTTCAAGTACTCGGACATCACGTTGAACCACAACGCGGTCAACGCCGACGGCACGATCGTCGTCAAGGCCAAGGTGAAGAACGCGGGCACCCGCGCCGGTTCGGAGGTCCCGCAGCTGTACGTGACCACTCGGTTCGAGCCGGCGTCGGCGCAGCGTCCGATCAAGCGGCTGGAGGCCTTCGACAAGATCGAGCTGGCGCCCGGCCAGAGCAAGACGGTCACGTTCAAGGTCAAGGCGTCAAAGCTGGCGTTCTTCGACGAGAAGGCGAACAAGTACGTCGTCGACCCGGGCCGGTACGGGCTGCAGGTCGCCTCGTCGAGCGCCGACTCCGACGTCCAGCTGCACACCGCGGTGAAGGTGTCCGGTCACATCAGCGAGACCCCGTCGGTCGTGACCGCGAAGCCGATCGAGACCGGCGACAGGGCGCGGAACGTCGCGCAGCGGGTGATGTTCGACATCAACACGACGATCGACCCGCAGCTGACCGTGTCGATGAACGACCAGAGTCTGTACGGCTACGTGACCAAGGGGCAGAGCACTCCGCTCCCCCGTGGGCTGTCGGTGTCCTACACCTCCGACCGCAGCAACGTCGTCCGGGTCACCCGCTCGAACACACTGAAGGCCGTCGGCAGCGGCATCGCCACGGTCACCGCGACCGTCCGCTACCACGGGCAGGAGGCATCGACCAGCTTCACCGTCGACGTGGCCCCGCTGGAGTTCACCTCGAACCCGACCACGGTGTTCCAGACCGGCACGTCCGGAAGCTTCACGGTGACCACCAACTCCTCGCCCACGGCGGGCCTGACGGAATCGGGCAGCCTGCCCGACGGCGTCACGTTTACGGACAACGGGGACGGCACCGCGACCATCGCCGGGACCGCTCCGGCGCACGCCGGCACGTTCCCGATCACGATCACGGCCAAGAACGGCGTCTCACCCACAGTCCGTCAGGAGTTCGTGCTCTACGTCGGCTCGGCGCCGACGATCACGTCCGGGGCGTCGGCTCAGTTCGTGACGGGCACGGCGGGCACGTTCACGGTGACCACGAACGGCTTCCCGGCCGCGACGCTGACCGAGACGGGCGACCTGCCCGACGGGTTGACGTTCACGGACAACGGTGACGGCACCGCGACGATCGCCGGTACGGCGGCGAGCGGCTCGCACGGCAGCTACTCGCTCACCGTGACCGCGACGAACGGGCTCGCCCCGGACGCCAAGCAGTCGCTGACCCTGACCGTGCTGCAGCAGGCACCCGGCGCGACGACCGCCGACCTGGCGGGAACGGTGAACACGGTGCTGCACTTCGGCTCGTTCAGCTTCCCGGTGCCGTTGGCGAACATCGAGGTCCACCTGTTCCCCGTCGGCGGCACGACCGACGCGGTGCCGGCGGTCACGACCTCGACCAACGGCTTCTACGAGTTCGACGGCGTGCCGGCTGGGGACTATCAGGTGGAGTTCGTCGATCCTGCGAACAAGTACGTGACGCAGTGGTACGACGGCACGAGCACCGGGGCGGCGGCCCAGGCCGCGGCCGGCACGGTGACGCTGACCGCCGGCAAGGCGTCCATGGGGGTGAACGCCTCCCTCGCCGCTGTCAGCGGATAGCCTCGCCCGACCGATCGCACGGCCCGCTGGATCTCTCGATCCGGCGGGCCGTGCTGGTTGCGCGGTCAGGTGACGGTCAGATGCACCGGTGTCCGGGTGCGGCGCTGAAGGCGGCGAGCGGACGCGAGCACCCGGTCGACGCGACCGGACAGGATGCGGCTGCGGCTCACGCCGACGACGATGAGCGCGGCGTGTTCGTCGCGGCAGGCGCGGGCGAGTGCGCGATGCGGGCGCCCGACGGCGGTGGCCCAACTGGCCTCCACGTCGCACAGCATGGCGAGCGACAGCGCGCGATCACGCAGTTCCGCGTCGTCGCCCCGCGAGCGAGAACGCGTGGCGTGGACGAGCAGGAGCGCGCCGCCGCGCTGCGCGGCCTGTGCCGCCGCGACGAGCACGAGCGGCAGATCGCGCTGGTCGCTGATCGCGGCGATGACCGCGCCCGCGGCGCCGTGGACCGGCCGCAGCGGCGCGCTAGATACGGACATCCTCGGCCCGCTCAGCAGCATCGTCCGCGGAACGCGCGCTGATCGCGCGCCGCGCGTTCTCCAGTTCCTCCAGCTGAGCCTGGACATCCGGCGTCTCGACGACCGGGTAGAAGAACCCGCGGACCCGCCGCACCGGTGACGCCGCGCCGAGCTGCCCCATCCGCTTGGGCACCGGCGTCCCGGCGTAGCTCAGCGTGCCGTGCCCGTGCTCGTCTACGGGACCGAGCGGCTGGTGCACCTCGACGAAGGCGCCGTTGGGCAACGAGGTGATGATGCCGGTCTCGATGCCGTGCTCGAGCACCTCGCGGTCGTGCCGCTGCAGGCCGAGACAGATCCGGTAGGTGAGCAGGTAGGCCAGCGGCGGGAGCATCAGCAGCATGATCCGTCCACCCCACGTCATCGCGTTGAGCGAGATGTCGAAGGCGTGCGCGATGAGGTCGTTGCCGCCGGACAGGAACAGCACCGTGTAGAACGTGATCGCCATCGCGCCTAGGGATGTCCGCACCGGGACGTCGCGCGGGCGTTGCAGCAGATGGTGCTTCTTGGTGTCGTTGGTCAGCCGCGCCTCCAGGAACGGGTACAGGCCGGCCAGGGTGAACAGCACGCCCGGCAGCACCACGGTCGGCCAGAACAGCGGCGGCACGTCGTAGCCCCAGAGCCGGATCTCCCAGGACGGCATCAGGCGGGTCGAGCCGTCCAGGAACATCAGGTACCAGTCCGGCTGCGATCCCGAGGACACCTGCGCCGGGTTGTACGGACCGTAGAGCCAGACCGGGTTGATCTGGACGAGACCACCGAGCGCGGCGATCACGCCGAAGACGATGAAGAAGAACCCGCCGGCCTTGGCCGCGTAGATCGGGTAGACGCGCTCGCCGCTGACCGTCTGTTCGGTGCGCCCGGGCGCCGGGAACTGCGTGTGCTTCTGCCGTACGACCAGCGTGAGATGCACGCCGACGAGAACGGCCAGCAGCGCGGGGATCAGCAGCACGTGCGCGATGTAGAAGCGTCCGATCCACACGTCGCCCGGGAACGAACCGCCGAAGATCAGGAAGGACGTCCAGGTCCCGATGACCGGGATCGACAGGATGATCGCGTCCGCGATGCGCAGCCCGGTGCCCGACAGCAAGTCGTCCGGCAGCGAGTAACCGACGAACCCTTCGACGATGCTCAGCCCGAGCAGCGCGAGGCCGACCAGCCAGGTCAGCTCGCGCGGCTTGCGGAACGCTCCGGTGAAGAAGACCCGGAACATGTGCACGAGCATGGCGGCGAGGAAGAGCAGTGCCGCCCAGTGGTGGATCTGCCGGACGATCAGGCCGCCGCGCACGTCGAAGCTGATGTTCAGCGTCGACTCGTACGCCTTCGACATCGGGATCCCGCGCAGCGGCAGGTAGTGCCCTTGGTAGACCGCGTCCGCGGTGGACGGGTCGAAGAAGAAGGTGAGGTATGTGCCGGTGAGCAGCAGCACGACGAACGAGTACAGCGCGATTTCGCCCATCATGAACGTCCAGTGGTCGGGGAAGACCTTGTTCAGATAGGGACGGATGCCCTTCGCCAGCCGCAGCCGGTCATCGAGGAACCGGCCGGTCCGCCCGGACAGCGACGTGGTGCCGGTCCGCCGCGACGCGACGGACCGGCCGGCCCCGTTCGGCGGTCCCACACGCCTGCTCGGACTCGTTTCGACGCTCACCCCCATAAGACGTCACACGACGCGGGAATGTGACATCCGAACGGTGGTGATCGACTACAGGCGCAGCACCAGGATCGTGGCGCGGCTGACGGCCGGGGTCCCGACGCCGTTGCTGGCCTGCACGGTGAACGTGAAGATCCCGCTCGCGGTGGGCTTTCCGGACAGCACGCCGGTGGTGGCGTTCAGCGTCAGCCCGGTCGGCAGCTTCCCGCTGCTCACCGCGAACGTCGGGGCGGGATTGCCGCTCGCCTTGTACGGGTAGCTGTAGGAGACGCCGGTGAACGCCAGGCTCGGTGGGCTGCTCGCCGTGAACCGCGGTGCCGCCAGCGCGGCGGTGATCGTGATCGTGGTGGACGGGCTCACGGCCGGGGTCCCGACGCCGTTGCTCGCCCGCACGATGAAGGTGAATGCCCCGCTCGCGGTGGGCTTTCCGGATAGCACGCCGGTCGTGGCGTTCAGCGTCAACCCGGTAGGCAGTTTTCCGCTGGCCACTGCGAACGTCGGCGCCGGGCTTCCCGTGGCCTTGTACGTGTAGCTGTAGGTCGTGCCGGTCGTGCCGGTGGCGGGCGGGGTGTCGGCGGTGAACGCCGGCGCCATCCTCGCCACGCCGATCGTGATCACGGTCAGTGCGCTGACGGCCGCCGTCTCGACGCCGTTGCTCGCCCGGACGCTGAAGATCGACGTCCCCACCGTGGTCGGCGTCCCCGACAGCACGCCGGTGGTCGCATTGAGGGTCAGCCCGGCGGGCAGTCTCCCGCTCGCGATCGCGAACGTCGGTGACGGCTTCCCGGTCGCCTGATACGTGTAGCTGTACGCGACACCCACCATGCCAGTCGACGGCGGCGTGTCGGCCGTGAACGCCGGCGCGATCAGGGTCGCGTCGGTGTCGCTGTAGTCGTCGGTCGTTAGCGTCCCGTTGCTGAAGATGTTGAGGCCGAAGCTGATGCCCGTGACACCGGCGGGAACCGGCGGGGTCGTCCAGGTCGCCTGCGTCCACGTGGACGCGGCCGCGAACCAGGGACTGGCCGTCCAGTAGTCGAAGCCGCCATTGGCGTTGCGGGTGTAGAGCTCGAACTGCGTGACGACGGTGGACTTGTACCAAGCACCCAGCAGGTACTCGTGCCCAGCGGTTGCTCCTGGCGTGCAGCCACCGGTGTCGAACGTCGGCAGGATCTTCGCGTCGCCGTCGCTGTAACCGGTCATGGTGATGAGCTCGGCGACCTTTCCCGTGTGCGCATCGGTGGTCTCGGCGTAGGTCGGGCTGTTGGCGCCGAAGGAGTAGGCGCTCCAGCAGTTCGGCACGCCGGGCGTGATGGCGGTTTCGAGCGAGGAGTTGGTGATCGCGCCGGAGATCGCGGGAGGCGGCGGTGCCTGTACGGTCGGCTTGACGGTGCCGCCGATGACCTGCGCGACCGTCTTCACCGTCGTCGTCGGTGTGGACGCAATGTGCGCCGCCAGCCAGGAGACGAACTGGTCGAACAGTTCGGGCGTGATCGACACGGTCGGGTCGCAGTTGACCGAGCCGGGCTCGCAGATGTGGTGGAAGGTCAGGATGTCCCAGCCGCCGCCGTGGTTTTCGGCGTTGGTGACGGTGTTCTCGAGGTCGGTCAGCGTCCAGGTCGCGTCCACCTCGTCGGGCGCTTGCAGCGCGAACGGATCGACCGGCGGAATGGATTCCGCGTAGACGCCCGGCTCGCCGCCCTCCTGCGTCAGGACGTCACCCAGTGAGCGCGCGCTGTTGTAACCGCACTGCTGCACGATCTGCTCGACGGACGTGTTCACCGTGGCGTACGGATAGGCGAAGGACGTCTGCGGAAAGCCCCATGCCGTCAACTGGTTGCGGGCGTCGCAGACCTGGCGCTGGGTCTCGTCGGTCGACTCGAGGGTCAGGTCCGGGTGGTTGACCGTGTGGCCGCCGATCTCGTTGCCGTCGGCGTAGATCGTGTTCAGGTCCGCCAAGGTGAGATAGTTCGGCGCACCGATCGACCCGGTTATCGTGTAGAACGTGCCGTGCAACCCGTTCGCCTGCAGCGTCGCCAAGGCTGTCAGCTGGTCGGCGTTGCTGTCGTCGAACGTCAGCGAGACCACGGTCGGTGCCGGTGCCGCCTGAGCTGCCTGCATGCCGACCAGCCCGCTCACGACGGTC
>DASRSS010000342.1:0-6197 GCA_035656335.1 Jatrophihabitantaceae bacterium
GGCGTGCGGCAGCTCGGGCAATAACAGCGGCGGAAACGGATCGACCACGCTCAAGTTGGTGGCCGCCGACTACGGCACCGGGCCGGCGAACTCGAGCAAGAAGTACTGGCAGGGCATCGTCGACGACTTCCACAAGGCGAACCCGGACATCAGCGTCAAGGTGACCGCCATCAACTGGAACGACTTCGACACCCAGGTCCAGACGATGGTCCAGAACAAGCAGTACCCGGACATCACCGAGGGCGACTACTTCCCGAACTACGCGCAGGAAGGCCTGCTCTACAAGGCCAGCGACGTGTTCTCGAACCCGAGCAACCTGCTGTCGGAGTTCACCAAGCTGGACAGCTACAACGGCACCCAGTACGGCATGCCGTTCACCACGAGCTCGCGCACGCTGTTCTACAACAAGAAGCTGTTCCAGCAGGCGGGCATCTCGTCGCCGCCGCAGTCGTGGACAGACATCCAGAACGACGCCGCCAAGGTGAAGGCGCTGGGCAAGATCGGCTTCGACCTGCCGCTCGGCTCGGAGGAGGGCCAGGCGGAGGCGCTGCTGTGGTTCCTCGGCAACGGCGGCGGGTTCCAGGACTCGAACGGCAAGTGGGTCATCAACAGCTCGCAGAACGTCCAGACGCTGCAGTTCCTCAAGCAGCTCGTGGCGGCCGGTGACACCGAGCCGAACCCGGGCACGAAGAACCGCACGGCGGACAGCTGGACGGACTTCGCCAACGGCAAGGCCGCGATGACCAACGGCTCGCCCGCGCTCATCCCGATGATCCAGAAGGCCGGCGTGCTGCAGGCCTCCGACTGGGCGTCGGTGCCGATCGCCGGCAAGAACGGCCCGCTGTCCACGACCCTCGCGGTCTGCGACAACGTCGCCGCGTTCAACAAGAACGGCCACCAGGCACAGATCAAGAAGTTCCTGGACTTCGCCTACCAGGACAAGTACCAGCTGCAGTTCGACAAGGAGTACGACCTGCTCCCCGCGACGAACTCCGGCGTGCAGGCGCTCTCGTCCGACCCGGTGTTCGCGCCGTTCCTGAAGGCGCTTCCGTCCGGCGTCCAGTACCCGAACGACCCGGTGTGGGCGAACGTCAAGGCGCAGATCCAGCACACGATCGGCACCGCCATCACCGGTGACCCGCAGAAGGTGCTCGACGCGATCCAGCAGACCGCCGAGAAGGGCGCCTGAGTCTGTAACGTCCGGTTGGGGACCGGCGGTTCGACAACTGCCGCCGGTTTTCAACCGGTCCTCGTGATCGCTCGGAAGGCAGCTCGTGGCTAACCAACCCACCCGGACCAGCCGCACGGTCCGCGCGCTCGCGCCGTTGCTGTGGATCGGTCCCGCGGTCGCGCTCATCGCCGTGGTCGTCCTGTGGCCGGTCGTGGTGATGATCCAGACCTCGTTCAAGCACATCAGCCCGGACGGCTTCGACCTCGGCTCCGCCGGGACCAAGAATTACCGCGACCTGTTCAACGAGTCCGCGCTCGGCGGCGTCTTGATCCGCACGGTGATCTGGGTCGTCGTGGTGGTCGCGGTGACGATGGCGCTGTCGCTCGGCCTCGCGCAACTGTTCAATCAGCGCTTCCCCGGACGGCGCGTGGCGCGCTGGGCGCTGATCGCCCCGTGGGCGGCGTCGGTGATGATGACCGCGCTCATCTTCCGGTGGGCGCTGAACGCGGGCAGCGGCGTGATCAACGTCTTCCTGCACGACATCGGCGTGCTGAACCACCTCGGCTCGAACCAGGCCGACTGGCTCGGACGTCCCACCTCGGCGTTCGTGTGGATGATGGTCGTGGCGATCTTCGTGTCGCTGCCGTTCACCACGTACGCGCTGCTCGCGGGCCTGCAGACGATCCCGCACGAGGTGTACGAGGCCGCGCGGGTCGATGGCTCGAGCCACTGGCGGACGTACCTGTCGATTACGCTGCCGCTGCTGCGTCCCGCGCTCATCGTCGCGACGCTGATCAACGTGATCAACGTGTTCAACTCGTTCCCGATCATCTGGGAGATGACCCGCGGTGGCCCGGGCTACGAGACCAGTACGACCACGCCGTTCATGTATCTGCTCAAGCAGTCCTACATCGGCGAGTCGGCGGCCATCTCCGTGATCAACTTCGGCATCGTCATCGTCATCGTGCTGCTGTTCCTGCGGATGACCAAGTGGCGCGAGCAGGTGAGCAACTGATGAGCGCGATCACGTCGGACACGTTCGCGCCGCCGGCGGCCCCGCCGAAGCGGGCGCCGAAGCCGCGCCGCGGCGGATTCAACGTGCGCAAGCTGACGGTCGCGCTGGCCGCGTACCTCATCGCGATGATCTTCATCCTGCCGTACGCGGAGATGGTGATCACCGCGCTGCGTCCGAAGAACGAGCTGCTGAGCCCCGGCTACCTGCCCAAGCACTGGGACTTCTCGAACTTCACCTCGATCTGGAAGAGCGGCTTCGGCGGCAGCCTCGGCGCGAGCCTGAAGGTCGCCGGCGGCGCGACGCTGCTGGTGCTGCTCGTCGCGCTGCCGGCCGCGTACTACACGGCCCGGCGCCGGTTCCGCGGCCGGTCGCTGTTCCTGCTGCTCGTGCTCGCCACGCAGATGTTCCAGCCGGCCGCGATGCTGGTCGGTATCCAGCGCGAGTTCATCAACTTCGATCTGCCCAGCCCGATCCTCTCGCTGATCCTGGTCAACGCCGGGTTCAACCTGGCGTTCGCGGTGTGGATCCTCAACGCCTACTTCTCCTCCATCCCGGCGGAGTTGGAAGAGGCGGCGATGGTCGACGGCACTGGCCGGCTGGGGGCGCTCACCCGCATCACGCTGCCGCTCGCGCTGCCCGGCATCGTCACCGCGCTGATCTTCACGTTCATCGGTGCGTGGAACGAGTTCCTCGTCGCGCTGACGCTCACGCTCGGGCAGCCGGCGTCGAAGCAGACGCTCACGGTGCAGATCAACTCCTACATCGGGCAGTACTCGATCGACTGGGGCCACCTGTTCGCCGGCTCGGTGATCGCGACACTTCCGGTCATCGCGCTGTTCGCCGTCATCGAGGGCAAGGTCGTCAGCGGCCTGACCGCCGGTTCGATCAAGTAAGGACGCAACGCCGAATGTCTTTCGTCGCCGACGAGATCTCCAGCCAGCCCGACTGCTGGCGCCGGGCCGCGGAGCTGGCGGCAGCGCCCGAGACGGTCGCCGCGCTGCCCGAGCACGGCGCGCGGATCGCGGTGGTCGGCTGCGGCACGTCGCTGTACATGGCGCAGTCGTTCGCCGCGCTGCGCGAGGCCGCCGGGCTGGGGGAGACGGATGCCTTTGCCGCGTCGGAGTTTCCGGCCGGCCGGGAGTACGACCACGTCGTCGCGCTGACCCGTTCGGGCACCACGACCGAGGTGGTACGGCTGCTCGCGGCGCTGCCGTCCGGACGGCGCTCCACGGTGATCACGACCGGGACGGAGCTGCCCGCGGCCCGCGAGGCGGGTGCGGTGATCGTCCTCGACTTCGCCGACGAGCAGTCGGTCGTGCAGACCCGCTTCGCGACCACCGCGCTCGCGCTCTGGCGTGTGTCCTTGAGTGAGGACCTCTCCGCCGTCATCGCGGACGCGGAGCGCGAAGCCGCGGCTGCAGCACCCGACGAGCTGGCGAGCCGCCAGCAGTTCACGTTCCTCGGCACCGGCTGGACGGTCGGCCTGGCGAACGAAGCCGCGCTCAAGTGCCGCGAGGCCGCGCAGATGTGGACCGAGGCCTATCCCGCGATGGAGTTCCGGCACGGCCCGGTCAGCGTGATCGGTGACGCGTCCGTCGTCTGGTTCTTCGGCGCACCACCGGCCGGCCTGGTCGACGAGCTGTCCGCTACCGGCGGCGCGATCGTCGACGAACCTGGCGTCGATCCCATGGCGCTGCTCGTGCGCGCGCAGCGGCTCGCGGTCGCGCTGGCCGCCCGCAAGGGACTCGACCCGGACGCGCCGCGCAACCTGACGCGCTCGATCGTCCTGTCGTGAATGGTGTGGTCGTCGCCGTGGACGTTGGCGGCACCAGCATCAAGGCGGCGCTGATCGACGCAGACGGGGTGTCCCGGCGCGGGAGCGTCCTGCCGACCCCGGTCGCCGATGGCGCGGACGCGGTGGTGAGCGCGATCCGGTCGACGGTGCGCGACCTCGCCCGCGCGGACGGTCCCGTCGCGGGCGTCGGGGTGGTCGTCCCCGGCGACGTCGACGCCGAGGCCGGAGTCGCGCGCTTCTCCGCGAACCTCGGCTGGCGGGACGTGCCGTTGCGCGCGCTGCTGCGCGACGATCTCGGCCTGCCCGCCGTGCTCGATCACGACGTGCGCGCGGCCGGGCTCGCCGAGCGCACGATCGGCCTGGCGCGCGCCCGCGACGACTGCCTGGTCGCGGTGATCGGCACCGGGATCGCCGGCGTGATCACGTCCGCCGGCAGGCACGTCCCCGGCGCGCGTTCACTGGCCGGCGAGCTCGGCCACGTGGCCGTCTGGCCGGACGGTGACGCGTGCCCGTGCGGCCAGCGCGGCTGCCTGGAGCGGTACGCGTCCGCCGCCGCGATCGCGCGCCGGTACGCCGAGCGGGGCGGCGAACGGCTGGACGCGGCCGGCGTCGTCGCGCGGATCGGGCACGACCCCGTCGCGGCCGCGGTGTGGTCCGAGGCGCTGGAGGCGCTCGGGATCGCACTCGCCGCGTGCACGATGCTGCTCGACCCGGAGCTGATCGTCCTCGGCGGCGGACTCGCGGCGGCGGGCGACGCACTCCTCGGGCCGGTGCGCGCGGCGCTCGCGTCCCGCGTGATCTGGCGCGCCGTGCCGGCGGTGGAGCTGTCCACGCTCGGGTCGCGCGCCGGGTTACTGGGCTCGGCGATCCTGGCGTGGCAGGCTGCTGGCGTGACCGACTTCGACGGGTGGACGCGCGAGGGCGCGCGGTGATCGTCGCGGTCTGTGCGAACGCGGCGATCGACGTCACCTACACCGTGCCCGTCCTGTTGCCGGGCGAGGCGCATCGCGTCGCCGAGGTCCGCGAGCGCGCGGGCGGCAAGGGCATCAACGTGGCACGCGTGCTGCACCAGCTGGGGCAGGACGTGACCGTCTGCGGCTTCGCCGGTGGTGCGGCCGGCGCCGCGATCATCGACGACCTGCAGGTGTCCGGGATCGCGCAGGCGCTGACGCCGATCGCCGGCGAGTCGCGCCGTGCCGTGGCCGTGGTGGCGCAGGACCAGGCCACCGTCTTCAACGAGCAGGGACCGCGCATCTCCAACGAGGAGTGGCAGCAGCTGGTCGCGGATGTGGGCGCGGCCAGCCTCGGCGCCGAGGTCGTCGTGCTGTCCGGGAGCGTCCCGCCGGGCGCGCCGGCGACCGGCTACGCGCAGCTGGCCGACCTGGCGCGGCGGCAGGGCGCCACCGTGATCGTGGACGCCGACGGCGACGCGCTCGGGCATGCGCTCGCCGCCGCGCCGGAGATCGTCAAGCCGAACGCGAGCGAGGCGGCCGCGCTGCTCGGCCGTTCCGTGCAGACCCGCGAGGATGCGCGCGACGCCGGGCACGCGCTGCTGCGCCGCGGTGCGCACGCGGCCGTGGTGTCGCGCGGGCCGTCCGGGCTGGTGGCCGTGCGTGAGGGCGAGGCGATCGAGGCGCGGCTGCCGCGGCGGGTGGACGGCAACCCGACCGGAGCGGGCGACGCGTTGGCCGCCGCGCTGGCCCGGGGGCTGAGCTCGGGCGCGACGTGGCGCGAGATGCTGTGCGACGCGGCGGCGATCTCCGCGGCCGCGGTCGCCGAACCGGTCGCCGGCGGGTTCGTCCAGGCCGTCGCCGACGAGCTGCGTCCGGCGATCGAACTGGAGGAGTTCTGACGTGCCGCTGGTGTCCACCGCCTCGCTGGTAGCCGAGGCCGTCGCGCGCGGTCGCGCCGTCGCAGCGTTCAACGTCATCACCCTCGAGCACGCGGAGGCCATCGCGGCCGGGGCGGAGCAGGCGGACCGTCCGGCCATCCTGCAGATCAGCCACAACGCGGTGCGTTTCCACGGCGCGCTCGCCCCGATCGCGGCGGGTGCCGCGGCCGTCGCCCGCTCGGCGCGCATGCCGCTCGCGCTGCACCTGGATCACGTCGAGGACGAAGCCCTGCTGCATCAGGCGGCCGACACGGGCTTCTCGTCCGCGATGTTCGACGCCGGCGCGCTGCCGTACGACGAGAACGTGCGCGCGACCGCGGCCGCC
>DASRSS010000343.1:0-5926 GCA_035656335.1 Jatrophihabitantaceae bacterium
CCAGCCCACGGCGACGACGACCCGGACATATTGGACCGCGCCGTCGGTCTGGGTCTTGCCGCACGCGCCGTCGCCCGTTCCCGCCGCGCGCCAGCAGTACCCGACGAAGTAGCTGATCCAGAACGTGCGCCCGTTGATCACCTGCGCCACCGCGGACGTCGGCACCGCGGCGTGCGAGCCGGTGCCCGGCGCGCTCGCGCTGTCGGCCGCGATCGACATGTCCGCCAGCCACGGTGCGACGTCGGTGGCGGTGGCGGGATGGTCGGCGCTGGCCGGCGTCCAGTCGAATTGCGCCGTCGCGCTGGACAGGTCACGTCCGGACACCGCACCGGCGGCGCCGATCGCGCGCACGCGGTCGAGCGAGGCGACAGCGATGCGGGCGGCGGTCTGATCGTCGCGCTGGTGATCGGTGACCTGCGTGACGGTGACCAGCAGGGCGGTGAGCGCGCTCATCACGATCGTCACGACCGAGATGGCGATGACCGCCTCCATCAGCAGGAAGCCGTCATCGTTGCGCGAACGAGCAATCCGCTTTACCCGTCGGGCGAATCGCGCCGTTGTCGGACAGCACATCGCGGCTCGCTCAGTTCGCGGCGGCGGCGTCGAGCAGCTTCTGCAGAGCAGCCTGGTCCTGCGGCGACTGCGGCTGGACGAACACCTCCAGCTGCGTCGTCAGCGTGGCCGACGACGACGAGCCGCTCTGCGGCGGAGCGAGCGCGGCGGACGTGACGAACGCGGCGCGCGGCCCGTGCTGGAGCTTGTGCAGGAAGCTCTGCTGGTCGGTCGCCGAGCCGCTGCTGACGACCGTCACCTCGATGGAGTACGTCTGCCCGACCACGGCAGTCGTCGCCGTACCCGTCGTCGCGGCCGTCCCCGTGCCCGGCTCCGTCGCCGCGCTGGTCGAGGCAGCGGACGGTGTCACGGGAGCAGCATCGGAGCTTCCCGCCAGCTCCGGGCTGCCCACGGTGATGCTGGTGATCGCGACGTGACCGTCGTGCGCGTAGGACGACAGCTGCCGGGTGAACTCGTCGATACCGGCGGTAGACGGCAGCGCCGCGCTGGCCGCGCGCAGCTGGCCGGCCAGCGAGTTCAGCTGCCGCGACTGCGATTGCAGATCGCTCACCCGGCGCTGCAGGAACAGGTTGGAGTCCTGCGTGGACGTGACCTCGTCCCGTGTGCTGGACGCCTTGCTCAGCTCGGGGTGCACGACCATGAACCAGGCGATGAGGACGGCGAGTCCGACGGCGAGGACGCCGCCGGCGAGCCACGCGCGCTCGGCGCCGCTGCGCTCGGTCATCACTTGCCCCCCGTCGGCGGCGTGACGTCGAATCGGTGCGTGAACAACCGGTCCGTGAGCGTGAGGCTGAGGCTGAACTTCGTCCCGACCGCCTGGGTCGCGTTGCTGGTCGGCAGCACGTCGACCACGCCCGGGAGAGCGGCGACGGCGTCGACGAACCGCGGCAGGTCGTCGATGCTGTGTCCCGTCCCGTTGATCTGCACGGAGCCGATGTGCTTCGCGCCGGACGTGTCCAGGGTCGCGGTCGGACCGCTGCCCGCCGCACTGCCGCTCGCCGCGGGGTCGTCGATCGTGACGGTCAGCGCGGAGATCGCGATCCCGCTCGGTGCCGCAGCGCGCAGCTTGCCGATCAGCGTGGACACGTCGACGTCACCGGCCAGCAACGTGGCGAGTTTGGCGCGCACCTGCGCGACGTTGCCCTGGATCGTGGTCACCGAGCCGTACTGACCGACCTGTCGCTGCAGCGCGTCCGTCTGGCTGCGTGCCGCCGACAGATCGCCGTCGGCCTGGTGCGCGCGCCAGAACCCGTACGCGAAACCGGCCGCTGCGAACAGCCCGACCAGGCACACCGCGAGCAGGATTCGCTCCCGGATCCGGCGCAGCCGGTAGGAGCTGATCAGCTCCGGCGGCGTCAGGTTGGCCGCGATTCCCCAGCCCGGACGCGCGTTCCATGACTGCTGCAGCTGTTCGGGGGACGTCCGCCACCGCGACGCCAGCGTCGGGCTAGCCATCGCCCACGCCTGGGGTGTCGCGTTCGGGGCGCTTCATGCCGCGACGCCCATCGCGAGTCCCACCGCGACGGCACTGATCGTGCGCGCCGCGTCCTCGGCGTGCTGCGCGCGGTGGCTGCCGACGTGCGTCATCGCGTCGACCACGTCGACGGGAATGTCGCCGATCCGCGCCAGCTCGTCGGCCAGACCCGGCATGGCCGCGCCGCCGCCGGTGAGCGACACGCGCTCGATCATGGTGTCGGGATGCCCCTGCTCGAACGCGCTGAGCGAGCTGCGCAGTTCGGACAGCAGCGGGCGGATCGTGTCGCGGATGGCGCGCGACGTGTCCGAGTCCTCGTCGCCGAGGCCCACCGTCCGCTTCGCCAGCTCGGCCGCCTCGGCGTCGATGCCGAGGCGGTTGGCGAGCGCGGTGGTCAGCTCGTCGCCGCCGCGGGCGACCGTGCGCACCATCAGCGGCACGCCCTGGTTGTGGATCACGATGTTCGTCAGGTGCGCGCCGATGTCGACGACCGCCTCCACCGGCAGGTCGTCGGCCGCGATCGCGCGCAGTGCCGCGAACGCCGCGAGGTCGACGCGGGCGACGCGCAGGCCGGCGTCCTCCACCGCGCGGACGGTCACCGACACCGGTTCGCGCGGCGCCGCGACGAGCAGGCCGGGGACGGTGTTCGTGCCCTCGTCGACCGGTCCGACCGGGATGAAGTCGAGGATCGCCCGCTCGATAGGCAGGGCGATGATGTCGCGCGCCTGGAACGGCAGCGCCTGAGCCCGCTCGGCGGGCGGCAGGTTCGGCAGGTCGACCTTGCGGACGACCACCTGCTGGCTGGTTACGCCGACGATCACGTTGCGGCAGTCGATGCGGTTCTGCTGCCAGAGCGCCTTGAGCGCGTGCGTGACGAGTGCCGGCTCGCGGATCACGCCGTTGACGACCGCGCCGCGGGGCAGCCCGACCCGGCCCAGCCCGTGCAGGCTCACCGACGGGCGTCCGTCCACGACGCGGGGCGTGAGAACAGCGGCGCGCACCGCAGTGCCGCCGATGTCCAGGCCGATGGCGTGCCCGTCCCGGTTGACCGGGCTGACCCGCCCCGGACCGCTCTGCCGGTGCGTCATCGTGACTCCCGTCGCCGGACGTCACCGTCCGGCTAACCTGGCCACGGCCCTGGTGAGGCCGTTTCCCCCAGTCGTTCTAAGGCCTATCGACAGGGGAAAACGGAACTTGAGCGGACTTAGACGGCTAGTTTTCCGGCGGGTACGGCTGGGAGTACTGCTGCGTCGGGTAGCCCGGCGGAAGGGGCGCGGACGGCTGGTGTCCCTGCGCCTCACGGGCGCGCCGGGCGCTGTCCTGCTCGATCAGCCGGTTCAGCTGCTGTTGCTGTTGCTCCGAGCGTGGCACGTTGACCAGCCGCTCCTGGCCCTGCTCGCCCGCCGACTCGATGGTCACCGTCCCGGCCTTGACGATCCGGTCCCACAGCGACTGCTCGAAGCCCACGTCGCTGATCCGTTGCAGCGCGATGTCGCGGCCGGTGCGCCGCAGCACCCCGCGCCGGATCAGCACCCGGTGCGTCGTGAAGACGTAGTGGGTCGTCTGCCGCTGCAGCAGCGGGATGAGCGAGCGCCAGATCACCAGGACGATCGCGACCACGAGCACCAGGACGATCACCACCAGGTGCCACGGCTTGCTGTCCGGCGCGAAGCCGATGCACACGCCGGCCGCTCCGCAGACGACCAGGAACCACAGGGCCGCGGGAACCAGCGTGATCCAGTGCGGATGCAGGTGCTCGACGACCTGTTCGTCGTCCGCCAGCACCTTGTCGGGATAGGGCACTGTGACCTCCTTGGACGCCGGGTTGGCGCCGAGCCGGGGCACCACGCTATCCGTTGCCGGCGCGATGCGCACCGACTTCGGCTCAGTCCGCGGGCGCGGCCGGGCGCAGGTGCTGGACGTCGCCCGCCCCGACGGCGGTCGTCGTCCCGCCGGACGCGACCAGCAGCCGGCCGGTTCCGTCCAGCCCGGTGGCCGTGCCGGTGACCGTCCGCCCATCGATGGTCGACACGGACACCTCCTGGCCCAGCGTCAGGCAGGCGCCGGCGTAGCCGGACGCGATCCCGCACGCCTGCGCGTCGCCGCCGGCGTCCCTCCACTCGGTCAGCCGCTCGTGCAGCCGGGTGAGGATCGCGGTGAGCAGGACGGTGCGGTCGAGCTCGCGGGCGCCGCACAGGGCCAGGGACGTCGGCGCGGGCGCCGCGGGCGTGGGCGGCGGCGGCAGTTGGTCCGCGGTGGTGGACACGTTCAGCCCGATGCCGATCACGACGGCCGGCCCGTTGGTCTGCGCCAGGATGCCGGCGGCCTTGCCGGACTCGGGGCCGGCCAGCAGGTCGTTGGGCCACTTCAGCCCGGCCGCCACGCCCGTGGCGGCCACGACCGCCTCCTGCAACGCGAGGCCGGTGAGCAGCGGCAACCAGCCCCAGGTGGACGTCGGCGGCGCGGGCCGGATCAGCACCGAGAACGTCAGGCTCGCGCCGGGCGGCGCCGTCCAGGTCCGGTCGAGGCGGCCGCGTCCGGCGGTCTGGTATTCGGCGACGAGCACGGACCGGTCCGGCGCCGTGGTGTCGGCGAGCAGGTCGGCGTTCGTCGAGCCGGTCTCCGCGACGACCTCGATGCGCGTCCACGCGGTCCCGAGGGCGGACTGCAACTGGGCTGCGGTCACCATGGCGTCCACGCTAGGGCCTGCCCCGGGCGTCCGCGAGATCGGTCACTGCGGCGTTCTCGCGGCGCATACCGGCCGATTAGGCTCTGTTCTTATGGCTGAACCGAGCACGAACCTCCCGGACGCCGCCGACGCGCCGCACACCACCGCCGGCAAGCTGGCCGACCTGGACCGCCGGTACGACGAGGCCGTCCACGCCGGGTCGGCCCGTGCCGTGGAGAAGCAGCACGCCAAGGGCAAGAAGACGGCGCGCGAGCGGATCGAGGCGCTGCTGGACCCGGACTCGTTCATCGAGCTCGACGAGTTCGCGCGGCACCGCTCGACCAACTTCGGCATGGACAAGAACCGGCCGTTCGGCGACGGCGTGATCACCGGCTACGGCACGGTGGACGGCCGCCCGGTGTGCGTGTTCAGCCAGGACGTCACCGTGTTCGGCGGCGCGCTCGGCGAGGTCTACGGCGAGAAGATCGTCAAGGTGCTGGACTTCGCGATCAAGACCGGCTGCCCGGTCGTCGGCATCAACGAGGGCGGCGGCGCGCGCATCCAGGAAGGCGTCGTCTCGCTCGGGCTGTACGGCGACATCTTCCACCGCACGGTCAAGGCGTCCGGCGTCATCCCGCAGATCTCGCTGATCATGGGCGCGGCCGCCGGCGGGCACGTCTACTCCCCCGCTCTCACCGACTTCATCGTGATGGTCGACAAGACCTCGCAGATGTTCATCACCGGCCCGGACGTCGTCAAGACCGTGACCGGTGAGGACGTCACGCTCGAGGAACTCGGCGGCGCCCGCACGCACAACACGACCAGCGGCAACGCGCACTACCTCGGCACCGACGAGGACGACGCGATCAACTACGTGAAGGCGCTGCTGTCCTACCTGCCGTCCAACAACCTGGACCCGCTACCCGTGTACGACACCGCCGTCTCGGACGCCGTCGAGCCCGAGGACGCGTTCCTCGACACGTTCATCCCCGACTCGGCGAACCAGCCGTACGACATGCACGAGATCATCGAGCACCTGCTGGACGACGGCGAGTTCCTCGAGGTGCACGCGCTGTTCGCGCAGAACATCGTCTGCGGCTTCGGGCGCATCGAGGGGCACCCGGTCGGCGTCGTCGCGAACCAGCCGATGCACTTCGCCGGCTGCCTGGACATCGACGCGTCCGAGAAGGCCGCGCGGTTCGTGCGCACCT
>DASRSS010000344.1:0-11257 GCA_035656335.1 Jatrophihabitantaceae bacterium
AGACGTTCCAGCAGCGCGTTTACCCCGGCGGGCTGACGTACTCGGGCCATCCGCTCGGCTGCGCGGCGGCGGTCGCGTCCATCAACATCTTCCGCGAGGAAGGCATCGTCGAGCACGCCCGTACCCTCGGCTCGGACGTGATCGGGCCGGCGCTGGCCAAGCTCGCCGAGAACCACCCGTCGGTCGGCGAGGTGCGCGGTCTCGGCGCGTTCTGGGCCGTGGAGCTGGTGCGCGATCGGGCCACCCGCGAGCCGCTCGTCCCGTTCAACGCGGTCGGCCCGGACGCCGCGCCGATGGGCGAGTTCGCGGCGGCGTGCAAGCAGCGCGGGCTCTGGCCCATGATCGCCGGGAACCGCACCCACGTCGTGCCGCCGTGCATGATCAGCGCGGACGAGGTCGCCGAGGGCATCGCCGTCCTGGACGAGGCCCTCGACGTTGCCGACCGGTACTACACGGGCTGATCCGCGCGCTGCCGCATGACCGGGATGGGTAGCGCGGCACCGATGAACGCGGTGCGCACGACCATCGCGGCTCCGACGGCCGTCAGCGCGAAGCCGGCCGCGACAAGGTAGCGGCTGCCCGCCGCGAAGCCGATGCCCTCGCCGACCACCCCGACGCACAGCACCGCGGCGGCCCATCGCGGCAGGCCGAGTCGCAGGGCCGCGACCGCGAGCAGGATGATGCCGAGATCGCCCAGTTCGGACAGCGGGCCGACCGCGAAGACGCCGCCGGAGGTGAGCGGTTCCAGCGCCGTCTTCGCCTGGTCCGCGCTGAGACCGTCGACGACCAGCGAGCCGCTGATGTGCACCGCGTCGTCGAACAGCACCGCAAGCATGCCCAGCACCCCAAGGGTTCCGCCGACAACGGCCAACCGGCCGGCGCGGTGGCTGCAGGCCATGGCGAACCAGACGATTCCGCCCAGAAGCAGGGTTGCCGCGATCGCGTTGATCGCCAGGCCCGTCCGCGCTGCCGTCGCGTGATCGGTGAACGTGGACGCGAGGTCGGCCGCCTTTCCGGACACGGGCGTGCCGACCAGGGCCGAGACGACGCCGGCGACCGGTGCGAGCACCAGACACGTTGCGCCGGCGCGCGAGTAGCCAGACATCCTGTTCTCCCTTCCTAGGTTGGCGCCGCGATCACCGCCGCCGCAGCCCAGCGTCGCCGCAGCCGCTGCCGGCCGCTATCGGTCGGTGTGCGTAATCGCGGTCGGTCGCCGGGCTTTCTGGCGGGCGGCACCGTTGTCGGCGCGTCCCGTTACCCTCCTTCGGTGACCACCGCAGAACCGCTCGTCCCTGCCGTCGACGAGCTCGAGGTCCGCGGCGGTCTCACCACGCTGCAGGGTGCCGCGCTGACGCTGGCCGCGGTGCTCGGCACCGGCGTGATCTCGCTGCCGGCGCTCGCCGCGGACACCGCCGGGCCGGCGTCGCTGGTCGCGTGGGTGTTCCTCGTGCTGCTCTCCGTGCCGCTGGCCGCGACGTTCGCCGCGCTCGGTGCTCGGCATCCGGACTCCGGCGGCGTGTCGACGTACGTCCGGCTCGCGTTCGGGCAGCGAGCCGCGGCCGTGGTCGGCTGGTGCTTCTACTTCAGCATCCCGCTGGGGTCCGTGCCCGCCGCGTCGTTCGCCGGCGACTACGTGGCCGCCTCGCTCGGTGGCGGCAGGACCACTCGGGCAGCGACGATCGTCGGAATCCTCGCGGTCGTCGCGCTGCTGAACGCGTTCGGCGTGCGGCTCTCCGGACGCGTCCAGCTCGGACTCTCGGCCGTGCTCGCCGCGCTGCTCGTGGTCACCGCCGTCGCCGCCGCCCCGCATGCGCACTGGCACAACGCCACGCCGTTCGCCCCGCACGGCTGGACCGCGATCGGACCGGCGGCGGCCGTCCTCGTCTGGGGTTTTGTCGGCTGGGAGGCCGTCACGTCGTTGACCAGCGAGTACCGGCAACCGCACCGCGACCTGCCACGCGCCACCACGCTCGCGGTAGTGCTCGTCGGCGCGCTGTACCTCGCGGTCGCGGCGATGACGATCTTCGTGCTCGGGCCGTCCGCGGGTTCGACCAAGGCGCCGCTGGCCGACCTGCTGGCCGCCGGGTTCGGGCACTCGGCGCGCGGCGTGACGACCGTGATCGCCGTGCTGCTCACGATCGGCACGGTGAACGCGTACTTCGCCGGCGGAGCCAAGCTCGGTGCCGCCCTCGGACGCGATGGTTCGCTGCCGGTGTGGTTCGCGCGCGGCAGCAGCGTCGGCGAGGTCCCGCGCCGCTCGCTCGGCGTGCTGTTCGCGCTGTGTGCCGTCGCCGTCGTCCTGGAGCTCGGTTTCGACGCGGACGTGAAGGCGACCGTCCTGCTGATCACCGGCGCGTTCACGCTGGTGTACGTGCTGGCGACGGCGGCCGCGGTCCGGCTGTTGCCGCGGCGGAGTTGGTCTCGCGCCGCCGCCCTCGTATCGCTCGCGGCCCGTGCAGCGCTACTGCTGCTGACCGGCGTGCACATCCTCTGGGGCATCGCGCTCGCCCTCGCCGCGCTGGGCTACGAGTACCGGTCGCAGCGAGCCTCGCGAACCTGACCGCGCCCCTCATCGCGAGTGGCCAGTTACGTGCTCAGTGGCCAGTTACAAGTGGCCACCCGCGGGCTAAGTGGCCACCCGCGGGCTAAGTGGCCACTCGCGGGTCTAGTGGCCAGTTACGGCCTCAGTGGCCAGTTACGTGCTCAGTGGCCAGTTACGTGCTCAGTGGCCAGCTACGCGCTCAGTGGCCAGTTACGCGCTCAGTGGCCAGTTATAAGTGGCCACTCGCGAGCTAAGTGGCCACTCGCGGGCTAAGTGGCCACTCGCGGGGTGGCGGGATCAGGCGAGGTGGACGGCGCGGTCGTGGGCCTCGCGCAGGTAGCCGCCGCCGAACATGACGGCGTGCACGAGCAGCGGGAACAGCTGCCACAGCGGCAGCCGGGAACGCCAGCCGTCGGCGAGGGGCGTGACCTCCTGGTACGCGTCGACCGTCCGAGCGGGAATCCGTCCGAACAGGTCCAGCATCGCCAGGTCGACCTCGCGATGCCCGCCGTACGCGGCCGGGTCGATCAACCACGGCCGCCCGTCCGAGTCGGCCAGCACGTTGCCGCTCCACAGGTCGCCGTGCAGGCGCGCGGGTGGCTCCGCCGGTGCGTCCACGCGAACCCCCGCGACGACGCCTTCGAGACCGACGCGACGCGCGAGCGGCAGGCAGCGATGCTCCAGGTAGAACTCGCCCCAGTCGTCGCTCTCCGGCGACTCGAGCGCGCACCGTCCGACGACGAACTGCCCCGGCGCGGGCAACGTACCGAAGCGGGCAGTACCCGCCGAATGCACAGTGGCGAGCATCCGGCCGAGCTCCTCCTCGCCGGACGGATCCAGCCGGCCGCGCGGAATCTCCTGCAACACAAGGCGATTCGGCGACTCGGAAACGATCTGCGGGACGCGCGCCCCGGCCTCGGCCAGCCACCGCAGCCCGGCGGCCTCCAGCGGCGCGGGATCAGCCTTGACGAACACCATCGCGATCGGTCCCGAATCCGAGCGAGTCGAGCAGATCCGTGCAGCCGGCCTCGACCATGTCCAGGACGGTCTCGAAGCCCTGCTCGCCGCCGTAGTACGGGTCCGGCACGTCCGCGTCGGTGAACAGCCGCACCTTGCCGGACGTCGCCGGCGGAGCCATCCGGCGCAGCTCGGCCAGATGCCCGGAGTCCATCGCCAGCAGCAGATCGAAATGCTCGAAGTCCTCCGGCGTCACCTGCCGGGCCACGCCGTCCAGACACACGCCGCGACGCAAAGCAGCAGCCGCGGCTCGCCGGTCGGCACGCTCGCCGGCGTGCCAGTTCCCTGTGCCGGCACTGTCGACCTCCACCTCCGACTCGAGCCCGCGCTCGCGCAGCAGCGCCCGCATCACCGCCTCGGCGGTCGGCGATCGGCAGATGTTGCCGGAGCAGACGAACAGCAGGCGAGCGGTCATACCAACATCATCACAGCACCGCACAGCGCCGTGCAGAATGTGCGCATGACCGCTCCGAGCAGCAGCGGCCCGGACCGGTCGACGGTGCTGGGCAAGGTGCTCGTCGTGCTGCACGCGTTCCGCCCCGACGACGACACCGTGTCGCTCGCCGAGCTGGGGCGGCGCACCGAGCTGCCGAAGACGACGCTGCACCGGCTGGCCACCGACCTCGTCGAGGCGCGGCTGCTCGATCGCGTGGACGGCGGTTACCGGCTGGGTGGGCAGCTGTTCGAGCTCGGCATGCGTGCCTCCGTCGAACGCGGCCTGCTCGAGGTCGCGATCCCGTTCATGCAGGACCTGTACGAGCGCACACACGAGACCGTCCACCTCGGCATCCGTGAAGGCATCGAGGTCGTGTACGTCGAGAAGATCGGCGGCCACCGGCAGGCCACGACACCGTCGCGCGTCGGCGGACGCATGCCGCTCTACTGCACCGGCCTGGGCAAGGCACTGCTCGCGTTCTCGCCGCCGGATGTGCTCGAGCGCGTCGTCGCCGCCGGCCTGCACCGGCAGACCCCGCGCACGATCATCGCCCCGGGCCTGCTGCGCAACGAGCTCAAGCGCGTCGTCCGCGAGGGCGTGGCGTTCGAGCACGAGGAGTCCGCGCCGTCCATCGTCTGCGTCGCCGCACCGGTTCGCGACGCGGACGAGCGCGCACTCGCCGCGGTCAGCGTCACCGGGCCGGTCACGCGGTTCCGCCCGGAGCAGCATGTGGCTTCGGTGCGTGCCGCGGCGGACGGTATCGCCACCACGCTGGCGCGGCGCAGGTCGCTGAGCGCCCGGGCCGACTGACGCCGCAAACCCAAATCACGACGGTGCACCAGGCAGCTGACTGGACACCAGTTCAGTAATGTGACCGGCTCAACGGCCCGAACTCTGGACGCGATCCCCCGGGCTCTGCCACAGTCGCTGCATGCGATACGGCGTTGTGCTGTTCACCAGCGATCGGGGCATCATGCCGGCGGCGGCGGCGAGAGCGGCCGAGCAGGCCGGCCTGCAGTCGTTCTTCGTCCCCGAGCACACCCACATCCCGGTCAAGCGCGAGGCGGCGCACCCGCAGACGGGCGACTCGTCGCTGCCCGACGACCGGTACCTGCGCACGCTCGACCCATGGGTCGCGCTCTCGATGGCCGCGGCCGTGACCTCGACGATCCGGCTGGGCACCGCCGTCGCGCTGCCCGTCGAGCACGACCCGATCACGCTGGCAAAGACGATCGCCTCGCTGGACTTCCTGTCCGGCGGACGCGTCACGCTCGGCACCGGGTTCGGCTGGAACGTGGACGAGCTGACCGACCATCACGTGCCCGCCAATCGGCGGCGCACCGTGCTGCGCGAGTACCTCGAGGGGATGCGCGCGCTCTGGACCCAGGACGAGGGCAGCTACGCGGGCGAGTACGTGAACTTCGGCCCGAGCTGGGCCTGGCCCAAGCCGGCGCAACCGCACGTCCCGGTTCTCGTCGGAGCCGGCGGCACCGAAAAGACGTTCGCCTGGATCGTGCGCCACGCCGACGGCTGGATCACCACTCCCACCGACGTCGACATCGACGACAAGGTTAAGCTGCTGCGCACGATGTGGGCCGACGGCGGGCGCGACGGTCAACCGGAGGTCGTCGCGCTCGCCGGTCGGCCCGACGCCGCGTTGCTCGCCCACTGGGAATCCACCGGGGTCACCGAGGTGCTGTTCGGCCTGCCCGACCGGTCCGCCGACGACGTCGCCGGCTACATCGCCCACCTCGGCAGCAAGCTCGGGCTCGCCCCGGCCACGCCGGCATCCTGACGCCGATGCCCAGCTCCGCCTCGAACTCGATCCCGGTCAGCCAGGGCCTGGTGACCGCAACCCGCCGCCACCTCAATCCACGCCAGGCCGTGACCGTAGGGCGGATCATCGACGCGGCCCGCGACGAGCTGCGCGAGGCCGGCTTCGAGGCGCTGACTATCCGCAGCGTCGCAGGTCGGGCAGGCGTCTCGGCCGCCACCGCGTACACCTACTTCTCGTCCAAGAACCACCTGGTCGTCGAGATCTTCTGGCGCCTGATCAACGGACGCGGCCGGCGGCCGTCCGCCCTGCCGACACCCCGCGAACGGGTCTGCGCGGTGTTCACCGAGCTGGCCAAGCTGCTCGCCGCCGAGCCGGAGCTCGGCGCCGCGATCACGGTCGCGCTGCTCGGCCCCGATCCGGACGTGCGCCAGCTGCGTCACCTGATCGGCGTCGAGATCAACAACCGGATCGCCGAGGCGCTCGGGCCGAGGCCGAACGCGCAGCTGCTGGACGCGCTCAGCGTGGTCTGGTCCGGCGCGATGTTGCAGGCCGGCATGGGGCACTCGGACTACAAGCGGCTTGGCCGGCGGCTGAGCGCCGCCACCAAGCTGCTCATGCCGGACCCGGACTAGTCCGCGACCGGCCGCCATCAGCGTCCCTTTCGCGGCAGCGCCTGAACGAGCGCCGCGGTTCCGAGCGTGAGCGCGGCGAGCACCCACAGGCTGACGGTGAACGCGTGCACCAGGCCGCGTCCGGCCGCGTCGAAGAACACCACGCCGATCACCGCGACGCCGAGCCCACCGCCGACCTGCTGCGCCGTGGCGAGCACGCCCGCCGCCGCACCGACGTGCGCCGGCTCGACGTCGGCGAGCACGGTCTGCGACAGCGGGACGAGAACGAGCCCGATGCCGAAGCCGATCAGGGCCAGCCCGGGCACCAGCTCGGCCGACGGTCCCGCGGACGGCGCGACCGCGAGCAGGACGCAGCCGAGGCCGACTGCGAGCGAACCGAGTGCCAGCACCTGCCGCCCCAGCCGGGCCTCGACGCCCGCGGCCAGCACCATCGCGAGGAAGTAGCCGACTCCGACCGCGGTGAACACGACGCCGGAGAACACCGGCGAGAAGCCGCGGCCGGCCTGCAGGTACAGCGCCAGCACGAAGAAGAACGCGGCCGGGACGAGGCCGAACGTCAGCCCGGCGAGCGAGCCGATCCGGAACCGGCCGTCGGCGAACAGGCCCAGGTGCACGAGCGGTGCGCGGCCGGCGAGGTCGCGGCGGCGCTGGTGGCCGACGAACGCGGCGAGCAGCACGGGCGCCGCGGCGAAGCTGAGCCACGACCACAGCGGCCAGCCGTACTGGCGGCCCTCGACGAGTGGCAGCACGACCGCGGTCAGGGTGAGCGTGATCAGCGCGGTGCCGAGGCCGTCCAGCCGCGCCCGACCGCCACGTGACTCCGGCAGCACGCGGCGCACCAGCGGCAGGATCACCACGCCGACGGGCACGTTGATCAGGAAGATCGCGCGCCAGCCGCCCAGTACGTCCGCGCTGATCAGCGCGCCGCCGATCAGCTGGCCCAGCACGCCGGCGATCCCCATCGCGAAGCCGTAGCCGGCGAACGCGCGCGGCAGCCAGCGGCCGGGGTAGACGCTGCTCAGGATCGCGAGCACCTGCGGCGTGAGCAGCGCACCTGCGGCACCCTGCAGGATCCGCGCCGTGACCAGCACCTCCGCGTTCGGCGCGAGCCCGCAGGTGAGCGACATCAGCGTGAACAGCGCGAGCCCGATGCTGAACATGCGCCGCCGCCCGTACAGGTCACCGAGCCGTCCGCCGCTGATCATGCCGACGGCGAAGCTCAACGCGTACCCGGCGACGATGAGCTGGACGGTGCCGGCGCCCGCGTGCAGCTGCGCGCCGATCGAATCGAGCGCGACGTTCACGATGAAGAAGTCGAGGAACGTGACGAACGTGCCGGCGAGCACCACCAGCAGCGGTGCCCAGCGGAATCGCTCGTCGGTCGCCGGCGCTTCCGGCCGGGTCAGGGTCGCGGTACTCATGGGTGCGATCGCCTTTCTGCAGCGTCGAAATCGAGAACGGCACAGATCGTGCGTGGTCCCGCGTACCGGTGTCGATTACGTCCGAGGTCATGCCTGGACATGACCCGCGAGGTAATCGCGGGGCCGCGCGCCGCTCGGTAGCGTCACGCCCATGACCGCATCCACCGCCCGCGTCGGCGCCGCGAAGGGACGCTCCGCGGACCGACCGGCGCCCCGTTCCGCAGCCCACGCGAGCAATCGCCAGAACCGTCCCGTGGGCGAGCTGCTGCGGGAGTGGCGCGAGCGGCGGCGGCTCAGCCAGCTGGAGCTGTCGATCCAGGCGGACGTGTCGACGCGGCACCTGAGCTTCGTGGAGACGGGGCGCTCGCGGCCGACGCCGGAGATGATCCTGCGCCTGACGGAGCAGCTGGAGGTGCCGCTGCGCGAGCGCAACGCGCTACTGCTCGCGGGCGGTTACGCCCCGGCCTATCCGGAGCACGCGTTGGACCAGCCCGAGCTCGAGTCCGTACGCGGCGCGCTGCGGCAGGTGCTCGCCGGTCACGAGCCGTTCCCCGCCGTCCTGGTGAACCGCTGGTGGGAGCTACTCGAGGCCAACACCGCGATCGGGGTGTTCACCGCGGACGTCGCGCCGGAACTGCTTGCGCCTCCGGCGAACGTGCTGCGGCTCGCGCTGCATCCGGACGGTCTCGCGCCGCGGATCGTGAACCTGCCCGAGTGGCGGGCGCACCTGCTCACCCAGCTGCGGCAACGCGCGCGGAGCATGGGCGATTCGCGACTGCGCGAGCTGTACGACGAGCTGCTCGGCTACCCGGGCGGCCTGGCCGAGACGCCGACCGCGACCGACGTCGTGCTGCCGATGCGCTACCGGCACGGCGGCCAGGTGCTGTCGCTGTTCAGCATCACCGCCGTAGTCGGCACTGCCACCGACGTGACGGTCGACGAGCTGGCGATCGAGTCGTTCTATCCAGCGGACGCGGCAACCGCGGCCGCGCTGCGCGAGCTGGTCGCGATCAGCGGACGTGCCCGTCCCCGGTGACGATCCACTTGGTCGAGGTGAGTTCGGCCAGCCCCATCGGACCGCGGGCGTGCATCTTCTGCGTCGAGATGCCGATCTCCGCGCCGAAGCCGAACTCGCCGCCGTCCGTGAACCGGGTGGACGCGTTGACCATCACGGCCGCCGAGTCGACGCGCGCGGTGAAGCGCCGGGCCGCGTCCAGGTCGCGCGTGACGATCGCCTCGGTGTGGCCGGACGACCAGCGGCGGATGTGCGCGATCGCCTCGTCGATGTCCGCCACCACCCGCGCGGCCATGTCCAGCGACAGGTACTCGCGGGCCCAGTCGTCGTCGGTCGCGGGCTCGACACCGTCGGCGGCCGCGAACGAGTCGTCGCCGTGCAGTACGACACCAGCCGCCTGCAGCGCGGACGTGATGCGCGGCAGGAACGCGTCCGCCACCGCGGCGTGCACCAGCAGCGTCTCGGCCGAGTTGCACACGCTGACGCGCGAGGTCTTCGAGTTGACGACGATCCGCTCGGCCATGTCGAGGTCCGCGCTCGCGTCGACGTACACGTGCACGTTGCCGACCCCGGTCTCGATCACCGGCACCGTCGCGTTCTCGACCACGTAGTTGATCAGGCCCGCTCCCCCGCGCGGAATGATCAGGTCGACCAGCCCCCGCGCGCGCAGCAGGTGCCCGACGCTCGCCCGATCGGTACCGGGAACGAGCAGCACCGCGTCGCGCGGCAGGCCGGCCTTCTCGGCGGCGGCAGCGAGCACGTCCACCAGCACCGTGTTCGACTGGTACGCGCTGCCCGAGCCGCGCAACAGCGCCGCGTTGCCGCTCTTGAGCGCCAGGCCGGCGGCGTCCACGGTCACGTTCGGGCGGGCCTCGTAGATCATCGCGACGACGCCGAACGGCACCCGCACCTGCCGGATCTCCAGCCCGTTCGGCTGGGTGTAGCCCCGCAGCACCTCGCCGACCGGATCGGGCAGCGCGGCGACGTCCCGCAGCCCCTGCGCCATCGCGGCCACCCGGCCGGCGTCCAGGGCGAGCCGGTCGATCATCGACTCGGCGAGCCCGGCGTCGCGACCGGACGCGACGTCGCGCGCGTTCGCGGCGAGGATCGCGTCGGTCGAGTCGACGAGCGCGTCGGCCATCGCGAGCAGCGCGGCGTCCTTCGCGGCGCGACCCAGCGGCGCGAGGTCGGCGGCGGCTTCCCGCGAGCGTGCGGCGACGGCGCGGACGTCCGCGTCGGAGGCGATTACCTCGGTCATGCGCTCCACCCTATGCATCGAGTGACGGATTCGGTCACCGAGTGACGCCGAAATCGCCGTCACTGATCATGAAGATCCGTCACTCAGTGGGTATTACAGGGTCACCAGGTCGTCGCGGTGCACCAGCTCGCGGCGGAACTCGGCGGGCAGTTCGGCGGTCTTGTGGCCGAGCAGCGCGGGAATGTCGGCGGCGTCGAAGCCGACCAGTCCGCGCGCGACCACCGTCCCGTCCGGCCCGACCAGCTCGACCGGTTCGCCGGCGTAGAACTCGCCGCGCACCGCGGTCACCCCCGCGGGCAGAAGCGACATCCGGCGCTGGACGACCGCGGTGACCGCACCCGCGTCCAGCACCAGCTTGCCGCGTGGCGTCGTCGCGTGGCGCAGCCAGAACAGCCGGGACGCCGACCGATCGCCGGACGGGTGGAAGTAGGTGCCCGCCTTGCCCGTCAGCGCCTCGTCGATGAGCGTCGCGGACGTGAGCAGCACCGGGATGCCCTCGCTGGTCGCGATCGCGGCGGCGTCGACCTTGGTCACCATGCCGCCGGAGCCGACGTGGCTGCCCTTGCCGGTGACGTCCACGCCGTCGAGCTCGGCCATCGAGCGCACCTCGTCGATGAATCGCGAGTCCGGACGGCTCGGCTTGCCGGTGTAGAGCCCGTCCACGTCGGAGAGCAGCACGAGCGCGTCGGCGTGGACGAGATGCGCGACCAGCGCGGCGAGCCGGTCGTTGTCGCCGAAGCGGATCTCGTGCGTCGCCACGGTGTCGTTCTCGTTGACGATCGGGATGACGTCCAGCGCCAGCAGCCGCTGCAGCGTCCGATCGGCGTTGCGGTAGTGGCCGCGCCGGTGCAGGTCGTCGGCGGTCAGCAGCACCTGCCCGACCCGCAGCCCGTAGCGGGCGAACGAGGCCGCGTACCGTTCGGCCAGCTGCAGCTGCCCGACGCTCGCGGCCGCCTGCTGCGTCGCGAGGTCGCGTGGACGACGAGAAAGGCCGAGGGGCTTGATGCCGGTCGCGATCGCGCCCGACGACACGAGAACACACGAGCTGCCCTCGAGGCGACGGGCGACCAGCGCGGCAGCCAGCGCGGCGATGTTCGCGTCGTCGACGCCGCCCTCGGGCCTGGTAACCGACGACGAGCCGATCTTCACCACGACCTTG
>DASRSS010000345.1:0-11454 GCA_035656335.1 Jatrophihabitantaceae bacterium
CGAAGGAGCCGCTGTTCCTCGACCCGGTCCCGCTGCTGCACGGCGGCGGCCAGGAGCGCGACGTCCGTTCTGGCACGCTGGACGTGCCGGGCATCGTCGGGCTGGCCACGGCGACCGCGCTCGCCGTCGAGCGGCGTGACGAGGTCGCGCCCCGGGTGGCCGCGCTGCGTGACGCGCTCGTCGCCGGCATCTGTTCGCGCGTGCCCGGCGTGCAGGTGAACGGTCATCCGTCCGAGCGGCTTCCGGGCATCGCGCACCTGACCTTCCCCGGCTGCGAGGGCGACTCGCTGCTCATGCTGTTGGACGCGCGCGGCGTCGAGTGCTCGACCGGTTCGGCCTGCTCGGCCGGTGTCGCCCAGCCGTCCCACGTGCTGATCGCGATGGGTGCCTCGCCGGCGCAGGCCCGCGGCTCGCTGCGCCTCTCGCTCGGCCACACGTCCACCCAGGACGACGTCGACGCGGTGCTCGAGGCGATCGGTCCCGCGGTCGAGCGCGCGCAGTCCGCGGGCATCACCTCGGTGCTGTCGCCGTGAAGGTTCTCGCGGCCATGTCCGGCGGCGTCGACTCCGCGGTCGCTGCCGCCCGCGCCGTCGACGCCGGCCACGACGTCACCGGCGTCCATCTCGCGCTGTCCGCGCAGCCGGCCACACTGCGGCACGGCGCCCGCGGCTGCTGCACCGTCGAGGACGCGCACGATGCGCGGCGTGCGGCCGACGTGCTCGGAATCCCTTTCTACGTATGGGATCTTGCGGAGCGCTTCCGCGCGGACGTCATCGACGACTTCGTCTCCGAGTACGCGGCCGGCCGCACGCCGAACCCGTGCCTGCGCTGCAACGAGAAGATCAAGTTCGCGGCGGTGCTGGACCGCGCGCTCGCGCTCGGCTTCGACGCGGTCGTGACCGGTCACCACGCGCGGCTCGTCGACGGCCGGCTGGTGCGCTCGGTCGACAGAGCCAAGGACCAGTCCTACGTGCTGGCCGTGCTGACCGCCGAGCAGCTGTCGCACGCGATCTTCCCGCTCGGTGACTCCACCAAGGATCGGGTGCGCGCGGAGGCCGCCGAGCGCCGGCTCGCGGTCGCCGACAAGCCCGACTCGCACGACATCTGCTTCATCGCCGACGGCGACACCCGTGGCTTCCTGGCGCGCACGCTCGGGGCGCAGGAGGGGCCGATCGTCGACGCGGTCAGCGGCGAGACGCTGGGGAGCCACCGCGGCTCGTTCGGGTTCACCGTCGGTCAGCGCCGCGGCCTGGACCTCAAGCGCCCCGCCCCGGACGGCCAGCCGCGGTACGTGCTGTCGATCCAGCCGAAGACCAACACGGTGCTCGTCGGGCCGGGGGAGCTGCTGGACGCCCGGCACGTCCGCGCGACGCGGCCGGTGTGGACCGGACGGCCCGCGCCCAGTGCACCGCTCGAGTGCCACGTCCAGCTGCGCGCGCACGGCATGGTCAGCCCGGCCGTCGTGTCCGTCGACGGGACGGACCTGCTAGCCGAGCTGCGCACCCCGCAGCGCGGCGTCGCGGCCGGCCAGGCGCTGGTGATGTACGACGGCGACACCGTGCTCGGCTCGGCCACCATCACATCCGCCGAATGACGACCGACTGTTGGCCCCGTAGCAGGGCGACACACCGGGTAACGCCCTGCTACGGGGCCAAGACGTGACCCGGCCCTGGGAGCGCGGCGCGGCAACCGGGATCGGATCGCTGCCCGGCACGGATCCGGTCGAGGCCGCCCGGTTGGTCTTCGGCGAGCTGCCCGACCTGCCGCACCTGCCCGAGCTGCCGGCGCGGGGCTCGGGCGCGGACATGATCGGCCGCGGCGCCGCGCTGCTGGTCGACCTGCCCGTCGAGATCGTCCCGACCGGCTGGCGGCTCGCCGCGCACCGCGGTCGCGACCAGCGCCGGGCCGAGGACTACCTGGCGCGGGACGTCGACGCCCTGCACGAGCAGGCCGACGGCTACACCGGCGCGCTCAAGGTCCAGGTCGCCGGGCCGTGGACGCTCGCCGCCAACCTCGAGCTGCCCACCGGGCACCGGGTCGTGACCGACCACGGCGCTGTGCGCGATCTCGCCGAGTCGCTGGCCGAAGGGATCCGCGCGCACGTCGCAGACCTGCGGCGGCGCGTCCCCGGCGCGAGCCCGGTCGTCCAACTGGACGAACCGTCGCTGCCGGCCGTGCTCGCCGGCGAGCTGTCCACGCCGTCCGGCTGGGGCACGGTGCGCGCGATCGCCGCGCCGGACGCCACCCGCGTGCTGCAGACCGTGCTCGACACGATCCCCTCCGGTGGCCGCGTCGTGCACTGCTGCGCGCCGAACCCGCCGCTGGACCTGCTCCGGGACGCGGGCGCGAACGCGATCGCCGTGGACGCGGCGCTCCTGCGCAGCACGCAGTACGACGCGCTGGGCGCCGCGGTGGACGCGGGCGTGTCGCTGTGGCTGGGCGTGCTGCCGGCCACCGACACGGCGATCACGCTGGACACCGCCCGCGACCCGCTGCTCCGGCTGTGGCGCGAGCTGGGCTTCGCCGAATCCGCGCTCGCCGACGCCGTCGTCCCGACACCGGCGTGCGGCCTGGCCGGGGCCAACGCGGCCTACGTCCGGCGCGCGCTGAGCGTGCTGCGCGACGCCGGCCGCGCGCTGCGCGAGCTCGGCTGACCTGTCGGCGTCGCTCGGTAACGTCTAACACCGTGACCGAACCGAAGGCCGCGCCGGCTGCCGTCCGCGAAGAGCACGCGCGGCTGTCCCAGGAGATCGACGAGAACGCGTACCGCTACTACGTGCTGGATGACCCGACGGTCAGCGACTCCGAGTACGACGCGGCGATGCGCAGGCTGCAGGAGCTCGAGGACGAGTTCCCCGACCTGCGCACCCCGTCCTCGCCGACGCAGCGGGTCGGTGGCACGTACTCGACGCTGTTCACCGCCGTCGATCACCTCGAGCGGATGCTCAGCCTGGACAACGCGTTCTCCACCGAGGAGGTCGAGGCCTGGGCGCACCGCGTGGAGAAGGACGCGGGAACCGTCCCCGCCTACCTGTGCGAGCTGAAGGTGGACGGGCTGGCGATCAACCTGGTCTACGAGAACGGCCGGCTAGTGCGCGGCGCAACGCGCGGCGACGGGCGCACCGGCGAGGACGTCACGCCCAACGTGCGCACGATCGGCAACGTCCCGGACCGGCTGACCGGCGAGGACGTTCCCGCGCTGCTCGAGGTGCGCGGCGAGGTGTTCTTCCCGGTCGCGCACTTCGCGGAGCTGAACGCGTCGCTGGTCGAGGCGGGCAAGGCCCCGTTCGCGAACCCGCGCAACACCGCTGCGGGGTCGCTGCGGCAGAAGGACCCGCGGGTCACCGCCAGCCGACAGCTGCAGGTGGTCGTCCACGGCGTCGGCAAGGTCGAAGGTGGACCGCAGGTCGAGACGCAATCCGGCTGGTACGCCGTGCTGGACGGGTGGGGGCTGCCGACGTCCGCGCGGGCAAAGGTGGTGCCGGACCTCACCGGCGTGCAGGAGTTCATCGACCACTACGGCGCGCACCGCCACGATGTCGAGCACGAGATCGACGGCGTCGTGGTGAAGGTCGACGACCTCGCGCTGCAGCGCCGCCTCGGTGCGACCAGCCGCGCGCCGCGCTGGGCGATCGCGTACAAGTACCCGCCCGAAGAGGTCAACACCAAGCTGCTGGACATCCGCGTGAACGTCGGGCGTACCGGCCGGGTGACCCCGTACGGGGTGATGGACCCGGTCAAGGTCGCCGGCTCGACGGTCGAGATGGCGACCCTGCACAACGCGTACGAGGTGGTCCGCAAGGGCGTGCTGATCGGCGACACGGTGGTGCTGCGCAAGGCCGGCGACGTCATCCCCGAGATCGTCGGGCCGGTGGTCGCGCTGCGTGACGGCACCGAGCGCGAGTTCGAGATGCCGACCCACTGCCCGTCCTGCGGCACCGAGCTGCGGCCCGAGCGCGAGGGCGACAAGGACATCCGCTGCCCGAACGCGCGCTCGTGCCCGTCGCAGCTGCGCGAGCGGCTGTCCAGCCTGGCCTCGCGCGGCGCGTTCGACATCGAGGCGCTCGGCTGGGAGGGCGCTATCGCGCTGCTGGACGCCGGCGTGCTCACCGACGAGGGCGACCTGTTCGCCCTGACGGCTGAGTCGCTGGCCACCGTCGGGCTGTTCACGCGCGTGGCCAAAAAGAGCGACCCGCCGGAGGCGGTCTTCGACGGACGCACCCTGTCGGCCAACGGCGTCAAGCTGCTCGACAACCTGGAACAGGCCAAGACGCAGCCGCTGTGGCGGGTGCTGGTCGCGCTGTCGATCCGGCACGTCGGCCCGACCGCCGCGCGTGCACTGGCCACCCACTTCGGTTCGCTGGGCGCGATTCGCGCGGCGTCGCAGGAGGAGCTCTCCGCAGTCGACGGCGTGGGCCCGGTGATCGCCGAAGCCGTGCTCGACTGGTTCACCGTCGACTGGCACGGCGCGATCGTCGACAAGTGGGCGGCGGCCGGTGTGCGTATGGCCGACGAGGTGGACGCGGCCACGCCGAAGACGCTCGCCGGACTGACCGTCGTCGTCACCGGGTCGCTCGTGGGGTTCTCGCGGGACGAGGCCAAGGAGGCGATCCTCGCGCGCGGCGGCAAGGCGGCCGGCTCGGTGTCGAAGAAGACCGACTTCGTCGTCGTCGGCGAGAACGCCGGGTCGAAGGCCGACAAGGCCGAGCAGCTCGGCGTGCCGACCCTGGATGAGGCGGGTTTCCGCGCTCTGCTCGACGGCGGCCCGGAGGCCGTGTCGTCGGGCTGAGGCGTGTTTGTGGTCACAGCCGAACCCGGACACGAGCGAATACACCGGGTTTGTCGTGTGACTGCGTTGAGTTCGAACAGGTGATGCCTAACTGTTTTGGGAAACATGGACACCATGGCGATCCAGCTCGGCGCGGGAACCCTCCTGCGGCACCCGCTGCCGCACTGGCTGGCCCTCCGGTTGCGCCGTCAGCTGACCCCGCGCCGCATCGGGTTCGCCGTGGTGCTGCTCGCCTACCTCGCCCTCATCGGCGTGGTGATTGCCGGCTGGACGCCCGTCGACGCGCTCGACCAGAAGATCGACCTGCTGCGGCTGCGGCATCGCTGGCCGGAGGTCCACCGGTTCTTCCTCGACTACGTGATGCTGGGCCAGCGCGGTCCGTCCACGTTCGTGATGGTGCCGGTGTTCGGGCTGCTGTGCTGGCGCCGGCGCAGTTGGCGGCCGCTGATCCTGCTGGGCGTCGCGCTGTTCGTGCTGAACCTGTCGGTCGGCGTGGTGAAGGTCGCGACCGGCCGCTGGGGCCCGCTGGTGACGCGGCAGGCGCATGACGTGTTCGCGGGCGGCAACATCTTCCCGTCCGGGCACACGGCGAACGCCGTCGTGCTCTACGGCGTCTTCGCCATGGTGGTCGCCCGCCGCTGGCGCGCGCTCACCGTGGTGGCCGCGGTGTGGATCTCGCTCACCGTCGGGCTCAGCACGCTATACCTCGACACGCACTGGCTGACGGACGTGCTCGGCGGCTGGCTCGCCGGCGCGCTGGTGCTGTTCGCGCTGCCGCGCTGCGAACGGCTGGCGATGCGCTCACTGGAACGCGGACGCGCCTGGCTGATCGCGTGGCGGGCCGCGCGCGCGTCACAGAAAGCGGACGCCGGTGAGGTCCTCGGAACGCTGCCAGAGGGCGCGCGCGACGACCTCGTCGCGTGAGGCGCGGGTCGAACCGACCCGGTGCGGGTAGCCGCGCTGCTCGATGAACCCGTCCGGCCCGTAGAACGCCCCGCCGACGGCGTCCGGCGCGGTCGCCGCGTACAGCGTGGGCAGCGCGCCCATGTCCGCCGACTGCGCGAAGTAGCGGTTGCCGATCGCCATGACCTGGTCCTGGATGGACTGTGTGTGCGACTGCAGGTCGGTGTTCGCGTAGCCGGGATGGGCGGCCACCGAGATCACCGCCGAGCCGGACGCGGTGAGCCGCCGCTGCAACTCGTACGCGAACATCAGGTTGGCCAGCTTCGACTGCCCGTACGCCCGCCAGCGGCTGTAGCGGCGGTGCTCCCAGTTCGGGTCGGCCAGATTGATGCGCCCGAGCCGGTGCGCGCCGCTGGACACGGTGACGACCCGGTCGCGGACCTTCGGCAGCAGCAGGCCGGTGAGCGCGAAGTGCCCCAGGTGGTTGGTGCCGAACTGCGTCTCGAAGCCGTCCTTGGTGCGGCCCAGCGGCAGCGCCATCACGCCGGCGTTGTTCACGAGGACGTCGAGCCCGTCGACGGACTCGGCGAACGCGCGCACCGAGGCGAGGTCGGACAGGTCCAGCGCGCGGACCTCGGTTTTGCCGCCGATCGAGGCGGCGACCCGCTCGGCCTTGCCGACGTTGCGGCAGGCCATGATCACCGCGCCGCCGTGCGCGGCGAGTTCGCGCGCGGTGCTCGCGCCGAGACCGCTGTTCGCGCCGGTGACCACGTACGTGCGCCCGGACAGGTCCGGGATGTCAGCAGCCGTCCACTTGGTCATGCCGCGAAGCGTAGGGGATTGCGGCGCGCTGTCATCTCGGCCGTGCCCGCGCGATCAGCCCGCGGTGACGGTGGCCGCGATCGCGCTCAGGTGCTGCAGCCGCACCAGCTCGGACGGCAGCCAGCGCAGCATCGGCCGTCCGACGAGCAGCGCGCAGTCGCCGAGCGGCGTCACAGCCAGCTCGGTGCCGAGGCGCTCCCAGTCCTCGGGCGCCCAGCCGTCCGCATCGAGCACGCGGGTCGGCTTCGGCGGCCACCAGGGCACCGGCAGCGAGTGCAGTTCCGGTGCGGCGCCGCCGTGTGCCAGGACGGTCGCGTGGCCCCCCGCGGGAACGTCAAGCACGAGGGCCCATGCGGCGCGGAAGATGCGGGCGACGCCGTCCGCGAGCACGCTCAGCGACTCGTCCGGGCGGGCGGCGAGGCTGTCCAGCAGCTCCAGCTCGCGGTGCGGGTCGATCTGCCCGGCGTAGGGACGGATCGACTCGACGCGCACGCCCGGCACGGTCGCCGCGGCGGACACCAGCGAGTCGGCCAGCTTGTCGGGCGGCACCTCGACCACGATGTCGTCCGTCGCGCTGTCCGCGGACCGCTCGATGACGTCGAGGCTCAGGATGTCGGCACCGACCGTGCCGAGCGCCGTCGCGACCGCGCCGAGCGCGCCGGGACGGTCGGGCAGCACGACCCGCATCAGGTAGGACACCCCACCAGCCTGCCCGATGCGAGTGTCGGGCAGGTTACGCGGCCGGTTCCGGGCGGCTCGCCGGAATGCGGGTGTCCGCTGTCCGTAGACTCTGACGTCGTGACTGATGCCAACACCGCAGCCGCAGGGCGAATCAGCCGCGAGGATGTGGCGCACCTGGCGCATCTCGCGCGGATGGCCGTATCCGACGAGGAGCTGGACACGTTCGCCGGGCAGCTGGACGTCATCCTGAGCGCGGTAGCGCGGGTCGCCGAGGTCGCGGCCGCCGACATCCCGCCCACGTCGCACGCGGTCGCCATGACGAACGTGTTCCGTCCCGACGAGGTGCGCCCGTCCCTGCCGCGCGAGGACGTGCTGGCCTGCGCGCCCGCGGTCGAGGACGACAAGTTCCGGGTGCCCCGCATCCTCGCGGAAGAGGCCTGACATGAGTGATCTGATCGGGCTGACCGCGGCCGAGACGGCGGAGAAGGTCGCGTCCGGCGAGGTGTCCGCCGTCGAGGTCGCGCAGGCGCACCTGGACCGCATCGCGGCCGTGGACGGCAAGCTCAACGCGTTCCTGCACGTCGACACCGACGGCGCGCTCGAGGCCGCGAAGGCGGTCGACGCGCATCGCGCCTCCGGTGATCAGCTCGGGCCGCTGGCCGGTGTGCCGCTCGCGATGAAGGACGTCGTGGTCACCAAGGGGCTGCCGACCACGTCCGGCTCCAAGATCCTGCAGGGCTGGATCCCGCCGTACGACGCGACGATCAGCAAGCGCGTCAAGGACGCCGGAATCGTCATGCTCGGCAAGACGAACATGGACGAGTTCGCGATGGGCAGCTCGACCGAGAACTCGGCCTACGGCCCGACGGCGAACCCGTGGGACCTGTCCAAGATCCCGGGCGGATCCTCGGGCGGCTCATCGGCGGCGGTGGCCGGTTTCGAGGCACCGCTGTCGATCGGCACGGACACCGGCGGCTCGATCCGCCAGCCCGCGGCCGTCACCGGCATCGTCGGGCACAAGCCCACGTACGGCGCGGTGTCCCGCTACGGGCTGATCGCGTTCTCGTCCTCGCTCGACCAGGCCGGACCGTTCGGGCGCACCGTGCTCGACGCGGCGTTGCTGCACGAGGTGATCGCCGGGCACGACCGGTGTGATTCGACTTCGATCCCGCAGCCGGTCGCGCCGGTGGTTGCCGCGGCGCGTGAGGGTGCGCGCGGTGACCTGTCCGGCGTGCGCGTCGGCGTCGTCCGCGAACTGCAGGGCGAGGGCTACCAGGCAGGCGTGCTCGCCTCGTTCGAGGCAGCGGTCGCGAAGCTGCGCGAGCTCGGCGCGCAGGTCGTCGAGGTGTCCTGCCCACACTTCGAGTACGCGCTGCCGGCGTACTACCTGATCGCGCCGAGCGAGTGCTCGTCCAACCTTGCACGCTTCGACTCGGTGCGCTACGGCATGCGGGTCGGCGACGACGGCGTGAACTCGCTCGAGGAGGTCATGTCGCTCACCCGCGAGGCGGGCTTCGGCCCGGAGGTGAAGCGGCGCATCATCATCGGCACGTACGCGCTGTCGTCCGGCTACTACGACGCGTACTACGGGCAGGCGCAGAAGGTCCGTACGTTGATCGTCCGCGACTTCACCGCCGCGTTCGACCAGGCCGACGTGCTCGTCTCGCCGACGTCGCCGTTCGTCGCGTTCGGCCTCGGCGAGCGCGTGGACGACCCGATGGCGATGTACATCAACGACCTGTGCACGCTGCCCGCCTCGCTCGCGGGCACGCCGGCGATCTCGGTGCCGTGCGGCTTGTCGGACGGGCTGCCGGTCGGCCTGCAGATCATGGCACCGGCGCTCGCCGACGACCGCTGCTACCGCGTGGCCGCGGCGTTCGAGGCGGCGACCGACAGACTCGTGCCCCCGGCGGAGGTGCTCGCATGACGACGCTGTCCTACGAGGACGTGGTTGCGCGCTACGAGCCGGTGTTCGGGCTCGAGACGCACGTTGAGCTGGGAACGCGGTCGAAGATGTTCTGCGGCTGCTCGACCGAGTTCGGCGCGGAGCCGAACACGCAGACCTGCCCGGTGTGCCTCGGGCTGCCCGGCGCGTTGCCGGTCGTGAACGAGGTCGCGATCGAGTCGACGATCAAGATCGGGCTGGCGTTGAACTGCTCGATCGCTACGTGGTGCCGGTTCGCGCGCAAGAACTACTTCTATCCGGACATGCCGAAGAACTTCCAGACGTCGCAGTACGACGAGCCGCTGTGCTTCGACGGGTACCTGGACGTCGAGGTCGAGGGCAAGTCGTACCGGGTCGGCATCGAGCGCGTGCACATGGAGGAGGACACCGGCAAGAACACCCACGTCGGGACGTCCGGCCGCATCCACGGCGCCGAGTACTCGCTCGTCGACTTCAACCGCGCCGGCATCCCGTTGATCGAGATCGTGACGAAGCCGGTGCCGGGTGCGGGTGCGCTCGCGCCCGAGGTGGCGCGCGCGTACGTGACCGAGCTGCGCGACATCCTGCGCACGCTCGGGGTGTCCGACGTGCGGATGGAGCAGGGCTCGCTGCGCTGCGACGTGAACACGTCGCTGAACCGTCCGGGCGAGGAGTGGGGCACGCGCACCGAGACCAAGAACGTCAACTCGCTGCGCTCGGTGGAGCGCGCGGTGCGTTCGGAGATCATCCGCCAGGCCGGGTTGCTCGATGCCGGCGAGCGGATCCTGCAGGAGACGAGGCACTTCTCCGAGACGACCGGTGACACGCGTCCCGGCCGGAGCAAGGAGGAGGCGACCGACTACCGGTACTTCCCGGAGCCGGATCTCGTGCCGGTCGCGCCCGACCCGGAGTGGGTCGAGAAGATCCGCGCGGGCCTGCCGGAGCTGCCGGCCGCCCGTCGCGCGCGGCTGCGCGACTCGCTCGGCGTCAGCGACGACGACATGGTGCAGATGTCCAACGCCGGGGTCGTCGACCTCGTCGGCGCGACGGTCGAGGCCGGTGCACCGGTCGGCGAGGCGCGCAACTGGTGGCTCGGTTACCTTGCGCAGCAGGCGAATTCGCGTGAGGTCGAGGCGTCCGACCTGGGCATCTCGCCCGCGCAGGTCGCGCGGTTGATCGCTCTCGTCGCGGACGGGACGCTGTCCGCCGGGCTGGCGAAGCAGGTCGTCGATGGCGTGCTCGAGACGGGGCACGACGTCGACGCGGTGATCGCCGAGCGCGGCCTGCAGCGGGTGTCGGACACGGGTGCGCTGGAGCAGGCGGCGGACGAGGCGATCGCGGCGAACCCGGACGTCGCCGACAAGGTGCGCGGCGGCAAGTTGCCCGCGGTCGGCGCGCTGGTGGGCGCGGTCATGAAGGCGACGCGTGGCCAGGCCGACGCGGCCGCGGTGAAGGAGATCCTGCTGCGCAAGCTTGGGGTTTCGGAGTAGGTCGCGGTGGTCGACTGGGCCGGTCACGCTGGGCAGTCGACGTCGTACCGCTACCGGTTGATGGCCGTTCTTATCGCGCGGGATCGGATCTTCGACCGGCCCAAAGAACAGGCCGGATCGCGCGATCCGAGCGGCAAGCTCGCTGGCGCTCGCGCCGCGCGCGGCTCTTCGCGCGAGGCTCTTCGCGCGAGCGCTCATCGCGTGTGGCTTGCGATGCGTCGGATCACGCAATGGGATGTCGCAGGTACATGGCCCGATGATTTCGCCCGCTTCGAGCGCTGAACCGTCGACCGAGGCGCGGCGGTGCGCGGTGCTGACGCCCGTGCTCGCCGCGATACCGGGTCCGGTCGCGCTGCTCGAGGCCTGCAGCCCGACCGCTACGCGTACCGGTACGACGGATCTATCACTCGGCGGTACTGGCGTATCTGACCGTCGAGCAGCGGGAGGTGTTCGCGGAGGCGGTTCGGTCGGTCGCGGCGAGCCGGTCCACCGTGTGGCTGTCCAACGAGGGACCGGGTGTGGTCGTCGAGCTGCCGATACCCGACGGGCCGGTGCCGTTCGTTCTCGCGCGGGACGGTGAGCCGCTGGCGACCGCGAGCCCGCACGGCGAGTGAGTCAGCTGGCTCAGCTGAAGCGGAGCCCCTCGTCCGGTGTTGGTTCGCCGACTGCGGTCTTGTTCTGCTCACCTTGAGTCGGCAGCGACGAGGGATGGCTTGATCATCTTTCGGCTGGCGTTGCCGGCTCACTTTGCGCTGCCGCTGTCCGTGGCCATGAAAAAGTCCCCACTGGTGGCCGATTGGCGGTCCCCACTGGTGGCCAGTTGAAAGTCCCCGCTCCTCGCGTGT
>DASRSS010000346.1:0-15613 GCA_035656335.1 Jatrophihabitantaceae bacterium
CACGCTCTTGCCGCTAGACAGCGCGCTGAGCAGCAGGCCGCGGACCGGTTCGATGCCACCGACCACCTCGACGACGATGTCGACGTCGTCGCGCGCGACCAGCGCCTCGGCGTCACCGGTGACGAGTCCCTCGGGCAGGTCGGCGTGCCGGGCGGGACGGCGGACGGCGACGCCGGCGAGCTCGAGCGGGACGCCGACGCGCGCGGCCAGGTCATCGGCCTGCTCGTCCAGCAGCCGCATGACCTGCGAGCCCACGACACCGCAGCCCAGCAAGGCGATTCTCAATGCGTCAGACACCCGGCGTCCCTTCCCAGCCTGCATCCAGCCGCAGCAGATCATCCTCTGTCTCGCGCCGGACGATCACGCGCGCCGCGCCGTCACGCACCGCGACGACCGGCGGCCGCGGCACGTGGTTGTAGTTGCTCGCCATGCTGCGGCAGTAGGCGCCCGTGGCCGCGACCGCGAGCAGATCGCCGGGACGCACGTCGCCGGGCAGCCACGTGTCGCGCACGACGATGTCGCCGCTCTCGCAGTGCTTGCCGACGACGCGCGCGAGCACCGGGGCCGAGTCCGACTCGCGGTTCGCCAGCACACAGGTGTACTCGGCGTCGTACAGCGCGGTGCGGATGTTGTCGCTCATGCCGCCGTCGACCGAGACGTAGGTGCGGGTCTGGCCGCCGTCCAGCACGACCTGCTTGACGGTGCCGACCTCGTAAACGGTGACACCGCTGGGGCCGACGATGGCGCGTCCCGGCTCGACGGACAGCCGCGGCATGGCCAGGCCGGCTGCGGCGCATTCGCGCTCGACGATCGAGAGCAGCCGCTCGACGGTCTGCTTCGGTGTCTCGGGATCGTCGCCGGTCACGTAGGCGATGCCGAGACCGCCACCGAGGTTCAGCTCGGGCAGTTCGACGCCGTGGACGTCGCGGATGCGCGCGGCGAGCGCGACCACGCGGTGTGCCGCGACCTCGAAGCCCGCCGTGTCGAAGATCTGCGAGCCGATGTGCGAGTGCAGCCCGACCAGTTCGAGCGAGGGAGCCGCCAGCACCGCGGCCACTGCTCGCTCGGCCGCGCCGTCCCGCAGCGAGAACCCGAACTTCTGGTCCTCGTGGGCGGTGGCGATGAACTCGTGCGTGTGCGCCTCGACGCCGACGGTGACGCGCACCAGCACCGGCTGCCGGATCCCTGCGGTGGACGCGATCTCGGCGAGGCGGTCGATCTCGTCGAAGGAATCGACGATCACGTGCCCGACCCGGGCGTCGACCGCGCGCTGCAGTTCGGCGCGGGACTTGTTGTTGCCGTGCACCGCGATGCGTTCGGGCGGGAACTGCGCCGCCAACGCGACGGCCAGCTCGCCTCCGGTGCACACGTCCAGGCCGAGGCCCTCGTCGGCAATCCAGCGCGCCATCGTGGTGCACAGGAACGCCTTACCGGCATAGAAGACGTCCACGCCGGCGAACGCTGCCGAGTAAGCACGCGCGCGGGCGCGCACGTCCGGCTCGTCCAGGAACAGCGCGGGCGTGCCGTGTTCGACGGCAAGGTCGGAAACCGAGCGGCCACCGAGCGTGACGACGCCGTCGACGCGCTGCGCCGAGCCCGGCCAGATCGCCGGGTCGAGCCGGTTGACGTCCTGCGGCGCCGCGGCGAGATGCGCCTCCGGCAGCACGTCCGCGTGGCGCGGCCCAGCCGGGTGGGCTGACCTGGACACCGTGCCTACATCCGTTCCGGGGCCGAAACACCCAGCAGCGCAAGGCCGTTCGCGAGCACGACGCGCGTCGCCTCGTTGAGCCAGGCGCGGGTGCGGTTGACGTCCTCGATCGGGTCGTCACCCTTCGGCGCGATGCGGCAGGTGTCGTACCAGCGGTGGTAAGTGCCGGCCAGCTCCTCCAGGTAGCGCGCGACCCGGTGCGGCGCACGCAGCTCGGCAGCGGTCGCGACGACGCGCGGGAACTCCCCGAGCGCGGCGAGCAGCGCGGCCTCGTGCGGATCGTTCAGCAGTTCGGGACGGAACACGTCCAGCCCGATGCCGACATCGGCCGCGTTGCGCCGGGCGTTGCAGGTGCGCGCGTGCGCGTACTGGACGTAGTAGACCGGGTTGTCGTTCGACTTGCGGGTGATCTCCGCGATGTCCAGCGTGAGCGGCGTATCCGCCGACCAGCGCGCGAGTGAATACCGTCCCGCGTCCACGCCGACCAGTTCGACGAAGTCGTCCAGCGTCACGATCGTTCCGGCCCGCTTGGACAGCCGCAGTTCCTCGCCGTTCTTGACCAGCTTCACCAGCTGGCCGATCAGGACCTCGAGCGTCGTGTCCGGGTCGTCGCCGGCGCAGGCGACGATCGCGCGCAGCCTGCCGACGTAACCGTGGTGGTCGGCGCCGAGCATGTAGACGCAGCGGTCGAAACCACGGCCCCGCTTGTCCAGGTAGTAGGCCGAATCGGCTGCGAAATAGGTCTTTTCGCCGTTGCTGCGAACCAGGACGCGGTCCTTGTCGTCGCCGAAGTCGGTCGTGCGCAGCCAGACGGCGCCGTCCGCGTCGAAGACGTGGCCCTGCTCGCGCAGCCGCGCGATCGCGGCGTCGACCTCGCCGCTCTCGTGCATGCCCCGCTCGGAGAACCAGACGTCGAACTCGACCCGGAACGTCTCCAGGCTCCGCTTCGCCGCCGCGAGCATGAGCTCGTAGCCGTGCGTCTTGAACGCCGCGAGCGATTCGTCCTCGGGCAGGTCGAGCACGCCGGGCACCGCGCTGACGACCTGCTCGGCCACGCCCGCGACGTAGTCGCCGTGATAGCCGTCCTCGGGCACCGGCTCGCCCAGCGCCACCGCGCGCAGCGAGGCGGCGAACTTGTCCAGCTGCGAACCGAAGTCGTTGATGTAGTGCTCGGCGGTGACCTTGGCGCCGGCGGCCTCCAGCAGGCGCCGCAGGCTGTCGCCCAGCGCGGCCCAGCGGGTGTGCCCGAGGTGGACGGGTCCGGTCGGGTTCGCGGAGACGAACTCCAGGTTGATTTTGCGGCCGGCGAGCTGGGTGCTCCGTCCGTACGACTCCCCCGCCTCGACGATGGAGCGTGCGAGCTGGCCGAGGCTCCCGGACGCGACTGTGATGTTCAGGAAGCCGGGGCCGGCGACGTCCACCTTCGCGATGCCGTCCGCGTCGCGCAGCCGGGCGGCGATCGCCTCGGCGATCTCGCGCGCGGGCTTGCCGGCCGCCTTGGCGAGCCGGAGCGCGATGTTGGCGGCGTAGTCGCCGTGCTCGGGGTTCTTCGGGCGCTCGACGGCGACCTCGGCCGGCGCCTCGCCGGGGAACTCGCCCGCCTCCAGGCAGGCCTGGACCGCCGCGGACACGGCTGCGGACAGTTCAGTGGGAGTCACCGCTCGATCGTAGTGGCCGCGGGTCTCGCAATTTGCCGCAGGACGCCGTCCCTCGGGCGACGGACGCATGCGAGTGGCTCGATCCGGCGCTGCTAGGCTGAGCGAGTTTGCCGCCCCCGTAGCTCAGGGGATAGAGCACCGCCCTCCGGAGGCGGGTGCGCAGGTTCGAATCCTGCCGGGGGCACCGGACATTCGTCTTTCAAACCTTCGTGGAAGTTCATCCACGAAGGTTTGTTCGTTTTGGGCCCAGGGCAGGTGCCCGATCGCTGAGAGCGGATCCGACAGATGTACGCCGCGCTCCAGCCAGCCTGATCCGTCAGCCTGGTCGGCTGCGCACTGCAATCTGTGTCGCCCGACTCGCCTTGCCGACCACTCACCCGCATGATCTCCGGCCCGAGCAGCGTCTGGATGACCTCGTTCGACCCCTGCCGTCCCGCCCGCGTTGATGAGCGTGGGACGTCCACAACGACAGGGCATCGTGGGGCTTCCCGGAGACTTGCGCGCGCTCAAGCCAGGCCGAGATCGGCGCGCCGGCGCCGCAGCTCGTGCTTGCCGGAGACTCCGAGCTTTGCGTAGACGTGGGTGAGGTGGGTCTCGACGGTGCGCGGGGACACGAACAGCGCGGTGGCGATCTCGCGCATGGTCGCACCGCCCGCGGCGAGCTCGGCGACCCGGCGCTCCTGCGTAGTGAGCGCGTCCGGTACGCGCCGCCGGCGCCGTCCGTTCGCCGCCGACAGCTCCGCCGTCGATGCGTCCGCAATGCCAGCGGCACCCAACCGTTCCGCGTCGGCGATGACGGACGCCAGTACCGAGCGCGCGCGGGTCAGGTCGCCGCGCCTGCGCAACCAACGGCCGTAGCGCAGCGCGATCCGCGCACGCTCCAGCGGCACGACGGCGGGCAGCGCCAACGCCTGGTCGTACAGCGTGACGGCGGCGGCGTCCGTCCCGTGCTTCGCAGCGAGGGCCGCGCGCCCGCCGAGCGCGACCAGCCGTGGCCAGGTACACGGCAGATCCGCGGCGTCGCGTTCGAGCTCATCGATCAGGTTCTCGAGTTCCGCGACGTGCCCGCAGCCGAGCGCCGCATCGATCGCCACCGAACGCCACGGGACGATGCACGGCTCGCGCAACTCGATGCGGCGGGCCTCCGCCGCGATCCGCCCGCAGACATCCCACGCGCCCGACGGGTCGCCGGCAGCCAGTAGGCATTCGGCCGCGACGAGTTCGGACGTCAGGCGCATGAACCAACCCGCGGCCGCAGGCGATCGGCCGGCTCGCTCCCGCAGGCGCGGCACGTCCGCCGGCCGTCCCATCAGAAGAAGGACGCGGGCACGGTAGAGATCGACGCCCGGGCGCAGCACCTCGTCGACCACGGCGTCCTCGTCCAGACGGTCCAGTTCGGCCATGGCGCGCGCGAGCTCGCCGCGACGAAGCAGGGTGCCGGCGAGGGTGAACCGCAGCGCGCTGGTGCCGGTCGGCACGCCGGACGTGGTCAGCCAGTCCGTGGCGTGCGCGACGAACTCAGCCGCCTCGTCGAACCGTTCGAGGTACGCGCACGCCGTGATGTGCAGCTGATAAAGGTTGAACGACGCGAACGGATCTCCAGCCTCGCGCGCGACGCTGTTCCGCGCCGCATGCGCGAGGCGTCGCAGCTCGTCCACGCCGCTGGGGTCACCCGCCTGCAGCTGGAAGACCGTGCGCACCGATCGCATGAGCGGATCGCTCGAGTTCGGCGCAAGCGCGTCCAGCCCGCCGCGAGGCCCGCCGAGTTCCCATGCGACGTGCGCGCGTTCGAGCAGCAGCCCGGCGGGTGCGGCGTCCGGGCCGCCGGCCTCCGCGACGAGGTCCGCGTAGCTCGCCGCGGCGTCCTCGAACCGGCCCGCGTACGCCTGCGCCCGGGCGGCCCCGACGAGCAACTCGGTGCGGGCCGACGGATCGGCGCGGGCAGCCGCGGTGAACGCGTCGACGGCCTCACTGGCGTGCCCCGCGGCGAAGAGGATCCGCGCTCGCTTGACCAGCAGCTCGAGGGACGGCCGCTCGCCGGCCAGTGTCGTGGCCGTGCGGATGTGCGCGAGCGCGGTCTGCACCGCACCGTCGACCAGCGCCTTGCCGGCCGCGGCGGTGAGCGCGGCGACCGCGTGCTGATCGGCGTACATGCCACCGGGCAATGCGTGAACGGCGGCAGCGGTGACCTCGCCGCGTGCGTAGTGATGATCGAACGCGCGGCGGTGTAGCAGCCGGCGCTCACCGGCGTCGGTGTCAGCCACGATCGCGGCAGCGAGCAAGTCATCGCGCAACTCGGCGTGCTCATGATCGAGCGCGCGCAGCACGCCGGCCATCGCCAACGTGTCGCAGGCGATGGCGAACGCATCGTCGTCGAGCTGCGCGACGGCCTGGACCGGGGCCAGACGGACGTCGCCACCGAGAACCGCGATCGCGCGGGCGCAGCGGATGCCGTCGCCACCGAGCCCGGCGATCCGGCTGAGCAGCAGCGCGTGGCGCAGGCCGGTCATCGCCTCGTCGGCGCCGGACGGGATCTCGTCCCGGCCCCGCACGGTCGCGGCGACATGCTCGATGAGCATCGGGTTGCCCCCGGCGAGCCGCCACGCCCGCGATCGAAGCTCGTCGTCGACGTCACGCGCGACCAGCTGCGCTAGCAGGTCGCGGCTGGCGGGTTCCCCGAGCGCCGGAACCTCGAGCAGGTCGGTGTGCGGCTCCCGTGCGATGTCGAGCACGCGATCGCATTCGGGCCGGGACGCGATCACGATCGCGACCGGCAGGTCCCTCACCCGCCGCGCGAGATAGCCGACCAGGGTCAGCGAGTCCGCGTCGGCCCACTGCGCGTCGTCGAGGATGAGCAGCAACGAACCGTCCGCGGCGTACTTCTCGATGGCTGACCGGAACCGGGACAACGCAACGAGCTTGTGCGAACGCGGATCGCCGTCCTCGGCAACGGCCAGTGGTCCGCACAGCTGCTCGGCAACCGCGAACGGGAACTCGCGCTCGCCAACGCGTCCGCGCGCGTGCCGGACCGTCATCGTTTCCGGGGCGAGGTCGGCGCCGGCGGTGAGCAGCGCGGTCTTGCCGTGGCCGGCCGCACCGATCAGGACGAGCGTGCCGCCGGTGCCGGATGCGGCGCGGACCAGCAGGTCCGTGATCGCGTCGAGATGCCGTTCGCGCTCCAGCAGGCGCACGCCGTCCATCCCTGTCCCCCAGTTCCGTTCTGCCGCCGGCCCAGTCTTGCGGACGGCGCCCGCGGCCTGAACATCAGGATCTTTCCCGGAGGCGGCGTCGGTGCCCACGGCACCATGATCCGCCCATGAGTGCCCTCCTGCGATCCGTCCGTCAACCGGTGACGATCGCCGCCGTCCTGGGCGCCGTGGTCGCGGTCTCGGTTCTCGCCTCGCCGTCGGGTGCGCTGGCGGCTGATCCACCGTTCGTCTCGTCCACCACCCTCAGCGAGGCGGGAACGCAGGCGTTCGGCAGCGCGGTGGCAGCGGACGGCGACACCATCGTGGTCGGCGCTCCCGAGACGAACCACTACCGCGGCGCGGTCTACGTGTTCACCAAGGGGGCAGCCGGTTGGGCGCACGCGACGCTCACCGCCACCCTGACGGCGTCGGACGCACTGCCCGGAGACGAATTCGGGCACTCGGTCGCGATCGACGGCGACACGATCGTCGCCGGCGCGACGCAGGACCTGCGAGCCGAATTCGGCACGAATCCACCGCCCGGTGAAGGTGCCGTGTACGTGTTCAACAAGCCTGCCGCCGGCTGGGCCGACGCGACGCAGTCGCAGGAGCTGACAGAGTTCCACGGCCGTCCCGCCGATGAGCTTGGGTTCTCTGTCGCGATCTCCGGCAACACGATCGTCGCCGGCACTCCGGGCCTGCTGAATCCTACGCAGCTGTTCAGCGAGGAAGGTGGGGCTCAGATCTTCACCAGGTCTGCCTCGGGCTGGACGCAGACACCGGTGGCCACGCTGACCGTCGCCGACGCGACACCAGGGGACGACGACGGGCTGCACCTAGCCATCGATGGCAGGACGGTCGTGCTGTCGTCACCGTTCGCACCCGCCCGGCAAGGCGGTGCGGCCTGGGTCTACAACGAGCCGGCGACCGGCTGGCGGACGACGGACACCCCGAGCGCGACGCTGCGACCCTCCGATCTCGGCACTCTGGGGGAGGACTTCGGCTGGAGCCTGGCGATCGAGGGCGACAGCGTGTTCGTCGGCGCGCCGGGGAATCCAGCCACGACGGCCGGCGGGCAGGGCCGGGTGTACGTCTTCCAGCGACCGTTCGCGGGATGGAGCGGCACGGTGCACGAGGACAGCTGGGTGACACCGGTCGGCGCGCACCAGTTCGGCAGCGCTGTCGCAGTGTGGAACGGCACGCTGGCCGCGACCGCGCTCGAGGGCACGTTCGAGTACGCCGAGCCGCAGGCCGGTTGGTTCGACCCGCTCGAGGAGGCGTACCAGCCGGCAAGCTCCACGCTGATGAACTCGGCTGTCGCGGTCGCCGACGGGGTCGTGGCGACCGGAGTGAGCACGGACTCTGCCGGGCGTTCGGTGCCAGGTGCGGTCTACCTCGCCACCGCGACCGATGCCGACCTGTCGTTGACGCGAGTACCCGCGAACATCACCGCGCCCGCCACCTCGACGGCCGGCGCGACGGTCACCTTCGAGCCGCCCGTCGCGCAGGACGGCGACGAGGTTCCGCCACCGGTCTCGTGCAGCCCGGCGTCCGGATCGCTGTTCCCGATCGGCGTGACGACGGTGACCTGCACGGCGTGGGACCTCGACGACGCCGAGAGCCCAGCGCGCGCACAGTTCACGATCGATGTGCAGCGCGTCTCGCTGGCGATCACGGTGACCGGCTCGCAGACCTACGGCGGGACGCCGACATTCACCAGGTCAACTGCCGCACCGGCCGGTGACGCGTTCAAGGGCACGCTCGAGTGCACCGCGCTCGACGATCCAGCAACCCTGATCGCGCCGACGTTGACTGCCGGGCAGTACCAGCTCGACGGGTCGTCCTGTTCCGGGCTCGCCCTGACCGGCCCGTCGTCCGGTTCGTACGCGCTGAGCTATGTCGGCTCGACGTACACGGTGACGCCCGCGCCGCTCACCGTCCAGGCCCCATCGGTCACGGCGTCGTACGGCGACGTGCCGGCGACGTTCGCACCGGCGTACTCCGGGTTCGTGCTCGGTGACACGGCACCCGCGGTAGCGGCGACCTGCAGCACGACCGCGACTGATACGAGCGATCCCGGCAGTTATCCGATCACCTGCACCGGCGCGAGCGACCCGAACTACGCGATGAGCTATGCCGGCGGCACCCTCACGATCGTGCGGACCGGGACGAGGCTGACCGCCAGCCCGCAAATCGTCCTCTTCGCGCCGCGGTCCGGGTCGGGGACGAATCGGGTCAGCGCGACCCTCGTCGACGGCGTCACGGGCCAGCCAACCGTTGGACGCACGGTGACGTTCACCGTTCGTGGTAAGGCCATCTGCAGTGCACGGACGGACGCGAACGGCCGCGCGGCGTGCCGGATCAGCGGCCTGACCGAGGCGCGGATCGTGCTGTCCGGCAGCTTCACCGCGACCTTCACCGGCGACGTGGACTACACCGGCTCGTCCGCGACGACTCGGTGGCTGGCCGTAGGCAGCTGGACCTCCTGGCGTTAGGCCGCGCGCAGCAAGATCCCCACGCGAATCAGCCGCGAATGCCGGATGCCGGGCGCTCGGCGTCAGGTGTAGCGGACGGGAAGGCGCTTGATGCCGTTGAGCCAACCGGAGCGCAGCCGCGTCGGGGCGTCGGCCCGGCTGATGTCCGGCGCCAGGTCGGCGAGGGCGTCGAAGATCAGCCGGACTTCCAGGCGAGCGAGGTTCGCGCCGATGCAGTAGTGCGCGCCGTGGCCGCCGAACGCGAGATGCGGGTTCGGGGAGCGGGTGATGTCGAACGTGAACGGGTCGGTGAACACGTCCTCGTCGTAGTTGGCGCTGGCGTAGAACAGCCCGACGCGTTGCCCGGCGCGGATCTGCGCACCGCCGAGTTCGACGTCCTCCAGCGCGGTCCGCTGGAAGGCGGTGACCGGCGTGGCCCAGCGGATGACCTCGTCGACCATGGTCTCGGGACGCTCGCGCTTCCACAGCTCCCACTGGTCGGGGTGGTCGAAGAACGCGTTCATGCCGTGGGTGATCGCGTTGCGCGTGGTCTCGTTGCCGGCGACCGCGAGCGCGATCACGAAGAAGCCGAACTCGAGATCGTCCAGGCCGCGGCCGTCCTTGTCGGCGTTGATGAGCTTGGTGACGATGTCGTCGCGCGGGCACTCGGCGCGCTCGTTCGCCAGGCCCACCGCGTACATCAGCACCTCGGTGGACGCTGCCTGCGGGTCGCCGGCGTAGTCCGGGTCCTCCGACGCGGTCATCTGGTTCGTCCAGTCGAAGAGCTTCTGCCGATCCTCCGCAGGGATGCCGAGCAGATCGGCGATCGTCTCGAGCGGCAGCTGCGCGGCGATCTGCTGGACGAAGTCGCCACCGCCCTGCGCGACGGCTTCGGCGACGACGCGCCGCGCACGCTCGCGCATCCCGTCCTCCAGCGCGCTCACCGCGCGAGGCGTGAAGCCGCGGGAGATGATGCGACGCGTCTGGGTGTGCTCCGGCGCGTCCTGGTTGATGATCACGACGCGGGTCATCTCGACCGATTCGCGCGTCGTCGTCTCCGGCAACCGGATGATGGCCCCGTTCTCCCAGCTGGAGAACACCGCGCCATTCTTGGACACGGCCAGCACGTCCTCGTGCTTCGTCACGGCCCAGTACCCGGTGCCGCCCGCCATGCCTGCGCGGGCCTCCGGCGTCTGTTCCACCCAGGCGACCGGCGCGGTGCGGCGGCGCAGCGCGAACTCCTCGTGCGGGACTGCGACCAGGTTCACGTCGGGATCGGTGAGGTCGAATCCTGCCGGGCACACGGACATCGGCACGTGTTCCTTTCGCGATCGGGCGATCCGGACCGGATAGCCTGACTGTACAGAAACACGAAAGTGTATGGTCGTCAAGGAGGACGGATGAGAACGCACGGCTGGGGCGGCTCGCCGCCGGCGGACGACGCCGAGGCGCGGGCGCGCATCCTGTCCGCCGCGCGCCGGCGCCTGTCCGAGGCGGGCGGCACCACCACGTCCGACGTCGCGACGATGCTCGGCGTCACCCGGCAGACCGTGTACCGCTACTACGGCACCACCGAGGACCTGCTGAACGCGGCCGCGATGGACGCCGTCGCCGACCTGGTGGCACAACTGGGCGCGCACGTCCGGCAGTTCGTCCTCGGCACGGGCGCGGACGCCGGCGACGTGGCCGCGGAGGTCGTCGCGTTCGTCTACGAGCACCTGCGCGACGACCCGGCGCTGAACCGGCTGATCGCCCCGGGCCGGATCAGCAGCACCGTCGCCGGCCTGACCGCGGCCTCGTCCATCGCCCTCGGACGCTCGCTGCTCGCCGACTTCCCGCTGGACTGGGACGCGGCCGGGCTGGACGCGGACGGCCAGCGCGAGCTGGTCGAGCACTTGCTGCGCACCCTGCAGTCCCTGGTGATCGACCCGGGCGACCCGCAGCGCTCACCGGAACAGCTGCGCGCGTACCTGCGCCGCTGGGTCTCCCCCGCGGTCCGGGTCAGCCGCCGATCGTGACGGTGGTCGGGACGTTCTTGGTGGCCAGGTTCTCGTCCGGCTGCACGATCACCGCGGAGACGCCGTGCACCGCGGCGGGCACGTCAAATGCGATCCACCCGTGCGCGGTCGTGCCGGGCTGCTGGTACCGCTCGATGCCCTGGCCGGACGCGTCCAGGTAGACACCCGCGTTGTACTGCCGGCCCCGCGCGTCGACCAGCGTGCTGGCCGTGGCGCTCATGATCGCCGGCTTCTTGCTCACGTTCTTCGCGATCACGTCCACGACGACGAACTGCCCGTTCCTCGGACGGATCGGCGCGTGGCCGCCGCGCGCGTCGAGCGATCGCCGGTGCAGATGGACGCCCACGACCTTGATCCGGAACGAGTCGTTGGTGAACGGGTGGCCCTGCGGGACCTGCGGGCTCACCACCGCCGCGCCCGATGCAGCGGTGCGTGGGGCGGCCGCCGCCGCATGCTTCGCCCGGCGGTTCCCGAACCAGTAGCCGCCGACGGCGGATCCGGCCATCAGGACGAGCACGAGCAGCGCCACGGGCAGCCGCCCGGCCCGCTCGACCCGCCAGCCCGTGTTCATCGACATCGCAGATTTCCACCCGTCGTACGCTCCGGCCGCCGACGACAGGTCAGCGAACAGCCCGTTCCCCTGCCGGGCTTCCTATCGGTATCCGGCGTTCCGGGCTTTAGCGACGCGTCGAGATCGGCGCGCGCCGGACGCGTCAGTGCACGCCGGAGAGCGACTTGACGATGTTCAGCACACCCGGCCCCATGACGACCACGAACAGCGCGGGCAACAGGCAGAAGATGAGCGGGAAGAGGATCTTCACGGTGACCTTCTGCGCGGCTTCCTCCGCGCGTTGACGCCGCCGGACGCGCATCTCCGAGGCCTGCTCGCGCATCACCGTCGCGATCGGGATGCCCAGCTTGGACGCCTGCACCAGCGAGGACACCAGGGTGCGCAGCTCGACGACGGTCGTCCGCGCCGCCATGGCCTTGAGTGCCTCCACGCGCGAGAGGCCGAACTGCATCTCCTGCAGCATGCGCGCGAACTCGGCCGAGAGCGGGCCCGTGATGTTCCGCGCGACGCGGGCGACCGCGGCGTCGAAGCCCAGGCCCGCCTCGACGCAGACGGTCATCATGTCCATCGCGTCCGGCAGCGCCTGCTGCATCAACGTCTGCCGCTTGAGCGCCAGGTTGTAGACCAGCAGGTTCGGCACGAAGAACCCGGCGATGCCGCCGAGCAGCGCGAACGCCAGCGTCCGTCCGACGTGCCCGGTCCCGAGCACGTAGCCGAACGCCGCCACGAACACCGCCGCCGCGGCCTTGTACGCGAGGATGCGCTCGATCGACCAGCCGGCGGGGTTGCCGGCGATGTCGAGCCGGTGCCGCAGCCGGGCCTGCGAGGTGCCCGGCAGCAGTCGCGCCACGAGAGCCCGGAACCGTTCCTGCAGCGGACGGATCTGGCGCTGCGGCACGGCCGCCGGACGCTCCGGCGCCTGCTGCCCGTAGAACTTCGCGATCTGGTTGACGCCGGTCGCGACGCGCGAACGCTGCCCGCCGAGCGCGAGCACGGCCAGCACGCCGCCGCCCGCGACACACGCCAGCGCCAGGAACAACACCAGGGGCGACATCAGACCTGCACCTTGACCACGCGGCTGAGCCACAACGATCCGGTGACCAGGCCCAGGACGGCCATCACCAGCATCGCGATGCCCGGACCGGTCGTGTAGAGCGGACGCAGGTAGTCGCGGCGCACCGTGAACAGCCAGAGCCCCACGCCGATGGGCATCGCGACGAGCACGTACGCCGACAGCCGGCCCTCGGCACTCAACGCCCGGACCTGCCGCGCCAGCTGACCGCGCTCGCGCACCGTGTGCACGGTGGTCATCAGTACTTCGGCCAGGTTGCCGCCGACCTCGCGCGAGATGCGGATCGCCATGACGACCCAGGCGAGATCCTTGCTGCGCATGCGCGTGGCCACCCGGTCCAGGGAGTCCTCCAGCTCGCCGCCCAGGCGCGCCTCGGTGAGCGCGCGGGCTATCTCGCCGGCGGCCGGCTGCACGCCGTCGTGCACGACCCCGTCCAGCGCCTGCCCGAGCGCGAACCCGGAGCGCAGCGAGCTGGCGACCAGCTGCAAGACGTCCGGCAGCTGCTCGGCGAAGTGCGCGCACCGCTTGCGGGCGCGGTGTGACAGCCACAGTCCGGTGACCAGCCAGCCGCCGACCGCGCCGAGCAGCACCCCGAGCAGGCCGTTGTTCAGCAGGGCGCTCAGCACGGCCATCAGCACGACGCACGCGACCAGCCGGATCGCCACCCACTCGGACGGACGCAGCTGCACGCCACCGCGGTCGAGGTCGTCGCCGATCTTCGCCGACAGGCTGCGCTTCTTGAGCACGGCGTCGACGAGCGACAGCACGCTGCGTCCGACCGTCGACAACTCCTTGGCCGGCGGCTCGGGCTGCTCCACCGGCTGCTCGACGCGACGCAGCTGCTCGGGCCGGTAGAGCTCGGTCTCGGCCAGCCGGCTGCGCACGTCCGCGCGCGCCGACCCACGGGCCAGCAGCGTCCACGCCGCCCCGCACAGTCCCGCCGCCAGCACGCACAGGCTGAGAAGCAACACCATCTGCGTCACCACCTCGCCGGAGCGGCCGCGGGCTGCGGCAGCGGGAAGCCCCGGTCGGCCAGCGCGGTCGCGAACTGCGGGCGCAGCCCGGTCGACTGCAGCGTGCCGCGGTAGCGCCCCTGCCCGTCCAGGCCGGCGGCGAAGTCGAACAGGTACAGGTCCTGCAGCGTGATCACGTCGCCCTCCATGCCGGAGACCTCGGTGATGTGCGTGATGCGCCGCGTGCCGTCCTTGAGCCGCGTCTGGTGCACGATCAGGTCTATGGCGGACGCGATCTGTTCACGGATCGCCCGCTGCGGCAGCTCGACGCCGGCCATCATGACCATCGTCTCGAGCCGCGAGATCGAGTCGCGCGGCGAGTTCGAGTGCAAGGTGGTGATCGAGCCGTCGTGGCCGGTGTTCATCGCCTGCAGCATGTCCAGCGCCGCCCCGTCGCGGACCTCGCCGACGATGATGCGGTCCGGGCGCATGCGCAGCGCGTTCCGCACCAGTTCGCGGATCTCGACGGTGCCGCGTCCCTCGATGTTCGCCGCACGCGACTCCATGCGAACCACGTGGTCCTGCGCGAGCTGCAGCTCGGCGGCGTCCTCGATGGTGACGATCCGCTCGTCGTCGGGGACGAACGAGGACAGCACGTTCAGCGTCGTCGTCTTGCCCGATCCGGTGCCGCCGGAGATCAGCACGTTGAGCCGGCCGCGCACGCAGACGCGCAGGAACTCGGCGACCTGGTCGGTCATCGTGCCGAACCGGACGAGGTCGGCGACCGCGAGCGGGTCCTTGGCGAACTTGCGGATCGTCAGCGTCGAGCCGTCGATGCTGATCGGCGGCACGACGGCGTTGACGCGGCTGCCGTCGGGCAGGCGCGCGTCGACCATCGGGCTGGACTCGTCGACGCGCCGCCCGACCCGCGCCACGATCTTGTCGATCGTGCGGCGCAGGTGCGACTCGTCGGTGAACGCGACGCCCGCGGGCGTCAGCTTGCCGGCGCGCTCCACGTAGATCCGGTGCGGGCCGTTGACCATGATCTCGGAAACGTCCGGGTCGCGCAGCAGCGCCTCCAGCGGGCCGTGGCCGAGGATCTCGTCCAGCACCTCGTCCGTGATCCGCGCGCGCTCGGACGGGGCGAGCATCTCCTCCTCGCCGTCCAGCACCGACTGCAGCGCACTGCGCAGCTGCGCGGCCAACTCGGACTCGGTCATTTCCGCGTCGTACAGCTTCGGCCCGAGCGCCTCGAGCAGCGCAGCGTGCACCTGGCGCTTGATCGTCAGCAGCCGCGCGGTCCCGCGCGCCGAGCCGGCACCGGCCTCGGCGGTCCCCTGCCCGCCGGACGGCTGCCGCGCGGCGAGTCGATCGGCGAGCGTCATGCCGCCGCCTTCCGCCGCATCAGCCGCGCGAACAGCGGGGCGCGGTGCTTGCCGCGCACGACGCGGTCGGTGTCCAGCCGCTCGGCGACGAGCCGACGCAGCGCGCGGCTGAGCGGGTGGTCCGGCTGGTCGACCGCAAGCGGCACGCCGCGGTTGATCGACGCGGGCACGTCCGGGCTGGACGGGATGTGTGCGGTCAGCGGGGTCATCGTGACGTCCTCGAGGTCCGCCGGCGTGAGCCCGGCCTTGACGTCGGCCCGGTTGACCACGAGCGAGCGGATGTCCTTGCTGTAACCGAGCAGGTCCAGCATGTCGAGCGTGAGCCGCAGGTTCTTCAGCGACGGCAGCTCCGGCGCGGTGATCAGCACGAGATGGTCGGACGCGTCCAGCACGGCGAGCACATGCTCGGTGAACCCGGCGGGCGTGTCGACGACGACGTAGTCGTAGTTCTCGGCCAGGTGTTCGAGCAGCCGCCCGGTCAGTGCCGTCGGCAGCTTCTCGCTCTGCCCCGGACCCACCGGTGCGAGCAGGCAGTCGAAGCGCGGGCCCGCGGAGGTGAGCACGGTCGGCACGGCGTCCGGCGTGA
>DASRSS010000347.1:0-9635 GCA_035656335.1 Jatrophihabitantaceae bacterium
GTGTGAGCGACGACGTCAGCCGAGACCTGTCGTGAGTTCCAAGCACATGACGCCGGAGGAGTTCCGGCGCTACGGCCGCGAGGTCGTGGACTGGATCGCCGACTACTACGAACGCATCGAGTCGTTCCCGGTGCTGTCGCAGGTCTCCCCCGGTGACGTTCGCGCCGCGCTGCCCGCGGACCCGCCCGAGCACGGCGAGCCGTTCGAGGCGCTGCTGCGCGACATGGACGAGATCGTGCTGCCGGGCATCACGCACTGGCAGCACCCGTCGTTCTTCGGCTTCTTCCCCGCGAACGCGAGCGGGCCCGCGATCCTCGGCGACCTGCTGGCGTCGGGGCTCGGCGTGCAGGGCATGCTGTGGGCCACCTCGCCGGCGGCCACCGAACTTGAGACGCACGTCCTCGACTGGTTCGCCACCCTGCTCGGCCTGCCGGACCGGTTCCGGTCGAGCGACGCCGGCGGCGGGGTCATCCAGCACTCGGCGTCCGACTCGGCGCTGGTCGCGCTGCTCGCGGCGCTGCACCGGGTCAGTGGTGGCGCCACCGAGCGCGCCGGTGTGAGCACCGCCCGGTACGCCGTCTACACCTCGAACCAGACCCACTCGTCGGTCGAGAAGGCCTGCCGCATCGCCGGCCTCGGCGCGGACGCGCTGCGCAAGCTCGACATCGACCCGGTCACGCACGCGGCCCGGCCCGAGCACCTGCGCGAGCTGATCGAACGCGATGTCGCGGACGGCATCGTGCCCGCGCTCGTCGTCGCGTCCGTCGGGGCGACGGGAACGGGCGCGGTCGACCCGGTGCGCGAGCTCGCGACGATCGCCCGGGACGCCGGCGCGTGGGTGCACGTGGACGGCGCGTGGGCGGGCGTCGCGGCGGTCGCGCCCGAACTGCGCTGGCTCAACGACGGGCTCGAGCTCGTCGACAGCTACTGCACGAACCCCCACAAGTGGCTGCTGACGAACTTCGACTGCGACACGTTCTGGGTCGCCGACCGCGCCGCGCTGATCGGAGCGCTGTCGATCCTGCCGGAGTACCTGCGCAACGCGGCGTCCGAGTCCGGCGCGGTGATCGACTACCGCGACTGGCACGTCCCGCTCGGGCGACGGTTCCGCGCGCTCAAGCTGTGGGCGGTGATCCGCTGGTACGGAGCCGACGGGCTGCGCGAGCACATCCGCGGGCACGTCGCGCTGGCGCAGGAGTTCGCGTCGTGGGTCGCGGCGGACGAGCGGTTCGAGCTGGTCGCGCCGCACCCGCTCGCGCTGGTGACGTTCCGGCTGCGTGCCGGCGACGACGCCACGCGCGCGCTGATGGAGCGCGTGAACGCGAGCGGGCAGATGTACCTGACGCACACGTCGGTACACGGCCAGGTCGCGCTGCGCATGTCGATCGGCGCCACCCTCACCGAGCGCAAACACGTCGAGGCTGCCTGGGCTCTGCTCAGCGCACCCTGATCATGCCCTCTTGGACGACGCTGACCAGGTGGCGGCCGTCCCGGTCGAAGAACCGCCCGCTGGCCAGGCCGCGTCCACCGGTGGCGGTGGGCGATTCCGAGGCGTAGAGGAACCACTCGTCGGCGCGGAACGGCCGCTGGAACCACATCGCGTGATCCAGCGACGCCATCGCGGTGACGTCCTTGCCGGCGACCAGCCCGTGCCGGGTGAGGACGGAGTCCAGCAGGGTCATGTCCGAGGCGTAGGTGAGCACGCAGACGTGCAGCAGCGGGTCGTCCGGCAGCTTGCCGTTCGCGCGCATCCAGACCCGGTTCAGCCCGGTGCGCGCGGGCGGAGGCGGGACCTGCCACTGCGGCGGTTCCACGTAGCGCAGCTCGATGGGCCGCGGCATCGACAGGAAGTACTGCGCGGTCGCGGGATCGGTCTGCGCGAGGCGCTCGTCGATCGTCGGGACGTCCTCCGGCGCGGGCGTGTCCGGGGGCATCGGCGGCTGGTGGTCGATGCCAGGCTGCCGCAGCTGGAAGGACGCGGACAGCGCGAAGATCGCGCGGCCGTGCTGGATCGCGGTCACCCGGCGCGTGGTGAACGAGCGCCCGTCGCGCACCCGATCGACCTCGTAGACGATCGGCGCGTCCGAGTCGCCCGGCCGGATGAAGTACGAGTGCAGCGAGTGCACGTGCCGGTCGGGGTCCACGGTCCGTCCAGCCGCGACAAGGGCCTGGCCGGCGACCTGGCCACCGAACGCCCGCTGCCAGCGGGTGCGTGAGCTCTCGCCGCGGAAGATGTTCTCCTCGATGCGCTCGAGGTCCAGTAGCTCGACCAGTCGGTCGACGGGCACGTCGTCCGCCGGTGCCGGCACCCCAACCTCGGACGGCGGCGTCGACTCAGGCGTCATGGCGCAGCACGTCACCGATGTGGTGAATGCGGATCGTGTTCGTGGCACCGGGCGTCGCCGGCGGGGTGCCCGCGACGACGATCACCAGGTCGTGCGGACGGCACACGCCACGGTTCAGCAGCGCCGAGTCGACCTGGCGGACCATGTCGTCGGTCGTCTTCACCGTCCACACCAGGTGCGCCTCGGCACCCCACAGCAGGGCCATCTGTCGCTGCACCTGCTCGACGGGCGTGAACACCAGCAGCTGCTGCTGCGGCTGCAGACGGGACAGCCGGCGCGCGGTGTCACCGGTCTGCGTGAACGCGACCAGCGCGACCGCGCCGAGCGCGTCACCGATGTCGCGCGCGGCCTTGACGATCGCGCCGCCCGGCGTGCGCGGGTTGTGCCGCAGCTTGCCGACCCGGAAGCCGGACGCCTCGACGGACGTGATGATCCGGCCCATCGTGGCCACCGCCTGCACGGGGAACTTGCCGACGCTGGTCTCGCCGGACAGCATCACCGCGTCCGCGCCGTCGATCACCGCGTTCGCGACGTCGGACGCCTCGGCGCGAGTGGGACGCGAGTGGTTGATCATCGAGTCCAGCATCTGCGTCGCGACGATCACCGGCTTGGCGTTGTCACGGCACACCTCGATCGCGCGCTTCTGCACGACCGGCACCTGCTCCAGCGGCATCTCCACGCCGAGGTCGCCGCGCGCCACCATCACGCCGTCGAACGCGAGCACGATCGCCTCGAGGTTCTCGACAGCCTCCGGCTTCTCGATCTTGGCGATGACCGGGCGCCGGATGCCGACGCGATCCATCACCCTGTGCACCAGCTTGACGTCCTCGGCGTGCCGCACGAACGACAGCGCGATGTAGTCGACGCCGAGGCGCAGCGCGAACTCGAGGTCCTCGGCGTCCTTCTCGCTCATCGCCGGCACGCTCACGTCGACGCCCGGCAGCGACAGGCCCTTGTTGTTGCTGACCATGCCGCCCTCGGTCACGTCGCAGACGACGTCGGTGCCGTCCTCGACCTCGACCGCGATCAGCGCGACGTTGCCGTCGTCGACCAGCAGCTTGTCGCCGGGACGGACGTCGTCGGCGAGCTGCTTGTAGGTCGTCGACACGCGGTCGTGGGTGCCTTCGACGTCCTCGACGGTGATCCGGACGCGTTCGCCGGTCGCCCACATCACCGGGCCCTCGGCGAACCGGCCGAGACGGATCTTCGGGCCCTGCAAGTCCGCGAGCACCGCGACATTGCGGCCCGCGACCTCGGCCGCCTGGCGCACCTCACGGAACCGGCGGCCGTGCTCGGCATGCTCGCCGTGGCTGAAGTTCAGCCGGGCGACGTCCATGCCGGCCTCGACGAGCGCGCGGCACCGCTCGGGGCTGTCCGTTGCCGGACCCAGGGTGCAGACGATCTTCGCGCGGCGCGTCACGGTCTCAACCTTATTGGTTACCGCCCGGTCAACTGCGCGCGGCGGCCATGATCGCCTCGTCGACGTCGGCACCCGTCGCCTGGGCCTGGCGCGTCGTCTCCAGCACGCGGACGTAGTCGCGCGGCGCGAGCACCGAGAACCGCGCGGCGGACGCCGGCCAGTCGGCGACCAGCGCGCGGGCCACCGGCGAGTCGGTCAGCTCCGCGTGCTCGGCGACGATCCGGCGCACCGCGTCCGCGCTGTCGCTGCTGAGCGGCTGCACGTCGACCAGTTCGCCGTTCACCAGTCCCGGGTCGAGGTCGAGCACGTAGCCGAAGCCGCCGGACATGCCGGCACCGACGTTGCGGCCGGTGGGCCCGAGGATCACCGCGGTGCCACCGGTCATGTACTCCAGCGCGTGATCACCGACGCCTTCGCACACCAGCGTCGCGCCGGAGTTGCGCACGCCGAACCGCTCGCCGACGACGCCGCGCAGGTGGATCGCGCCACTGGTCGCGCCGTAGCCGATCACGTTGCCCGCAATGACGTTCCGCTCCGCCTCGAACGGCGCCGACTCGTCCGGACGAACCGCGATCACGCCGCCGGACAGGCCCTTGCCGACGTAGTCGTTCGCGTCCCCGAACAGCCGCAGCGTGATGCCGCGCGGCAGGAACGCGCCGAACGACTGGCCGGCCGAGCCGCGGAACGTGATGTCGATCGTGCCGTCCGGCAGACCCTCCGCACCGTAGCGCCGCGTGACGAGCGAGCCGAGCATCGTGCCCACGGTGCGGTTCACGTTGCGCACCGGCAGTTCGAGCTTCACCGGCGAGCCGTCGAGCAGCGCGCCCTCGCACAGCTGGACGAGCGTGTTGTCCAGCGCCGCGTCCAGGCCGTGGTCCTGCTCCCGCGTGCGCACCGGCGAGTCGCCGTAGGGCGATTCCGGCTTGGTTAGCATCGGCGCGAGGTCGAGGCCCTGCGCCTTCCACAGCTCGGTCGCCTTGCGGACGTCGAGCACCTCGACGTGACCGATGGCCTCCTGCAGCGTGCGGAACCCGAGCGAGGCCAGGATCTCGCGCACCTGCTCGGCGATGTACTCGAAGAACGTGACGACGAACTCCGGCTTTCCGGTGAACCGTTCGCGCAGCACGGGGTTCTGCGTCGCGACGCCGACTGGGCACGTGTCCAGGTGGCAGACTCGCATCATCACGCAGCCGGACACGATCAGCGGCGCCGTCGCGAAGCCGTACTCCTCCGCGCCGAGCAGGGCCGCGACCACCACGTCGCGTCCGGTCTTCATCGCGCCGTCGACCTGCACGGTGATCCGGTCGCGCAGCCCGTTCAGCATGAGCGTCTGCTGCGTCTCGGCCAGGCCGAGTTCCCACGGCAGGCCGGCGTGCTTGAGCGAGGTCATCGGCGCAGCACCGGTTCCGCCGTCATGCCCGGAGATGAGGACGACGTCGGCGTGCGCCTTGGACACGCCCGCCGCGACCGTGCCGACACCGGACTCGGCGACCAGCTTGACATGGATCCGCGCGTCCGAGTTCGCGTTCTTCAGGTCGTGGATCAGCTGCGCGAGGTCCTCGATCGAGTAGATGTCGTGGTGCGGCGGCGGGCTGATCAGCCCGACGCCGGGCGTCGAGTGGCGGGTGCGCGCGATCCACGGGTACACCTTGTAGCCGGGCAGCTGACCGCCCTCGCCGGGCTTCGCGCCCTGCGCGACCTTGATCTGGATGTCGTCGGCGTTGACCAGGTAGTGGGACGTGACGCCGAAGCGCCCCGACGCCACCTGCTTGACGGCGGACCGGCGCAGGTCGCCGTTGCCGTCCGGGACGAACCGGACCGCGTCCTCGCCGCCCTCGCCGGAGTTCGACTTGCCGCCGAGCCGGTTCATTGCGATCGCCAGCGTCTCGTGCGCCTCGGCGGAGATCGAGCCGTAGCTCATGGCGCCGGTGGCGAACCGCTTCACGATCTCGCTGACCGGCTCGACCTCGTCGACCGGGATCGGCGCGCGTCCGGCCTTCTCCGGGGCGAACTCGAACAGGCCGCGCAACGTGCCGCCGGCCCGGTTGAGCTCCTCGACCTTCTCGGTGTATTCGCGGAACACCTCGTACCGGCGCTGCCGCGTCGCGTGCTGCAGCAGGAACACCGTCTCGGGATTGAACAGGTGCAGCTCGCCCTCGCGCCGCCACTGGTACTCGCCGCCGACGTCCAGCCGGCGGTGCGCCTTCGCGGTCGGCACCAGCGGGTACGCGGTGGCGTGCCGTGCCGCGGCCTCCTCGGCCAGCTCCGCGAGCCCGACGCCGCCGAGGCGCGACGGCGTGTTGCCGAAGTACTCGTCCAGCAGCGGCTGCGCCAGACCGGTCGCCTCGAACACCTGCGCGCCGGTGTAGGACGCGATCGTGGAGATGCCCATCTTGCTCATCACCTTGAGCACGCCCTTGCTCAATGCCTTGACGTACTTGGCGATCGCGTCCTGCGCCGAGATGCCGGTGATCGCGCCGGACGCGACCAGGTCCTCGATCGACTCGAACGCCAGGTACGGGTTCACCGCCGCCGCGCCGTAGCCGATCAGCAGCGAGACGTGGTGCACCTCGCGCGCCTCACCGGTCTCCACGACCAGGCCCACCTTCGTGCGCTGACCGGTCCGCACCAGGTGCTGGTGCACGGCGGACACGAGCAGCAGCGACGGGATGGGCGCGTGGTCGGCGTCGCAGTCGCGGTCGGACAGGATCAGGATGCGCGCGCCCGCGTCGACCGCGGCGGAGCACTCGCGCCGCACCCGCTCGATCGCGGCGGCGAGCGCCTCGCCGCCGCCGTGCACGCGGAACCGCCCGTCGATGAGCTGGCAGGCGAAGCCCGGCATGTCACCGTCGGCGTTGACGTGCCAGATCTTCGCCAGCTCGTCGTTGTCGATCACCGGCCGCGGGATGACGATCTGCCGGCAGGACGCGGGGCCCGGCGTCAGCAGGTTCTGCTCCGGACCGATGGTGCCGGCGAGCGAGGTGACCATCTCCTCGCGGATCGCGTCCAGCGGCGGGTTCGTCACCTGCGCGAACAGCTCGCTGAAGTAGTCGAACAGCAGGCGCGGGCGCTGCGACAGAACCGCGATCGGGGTGTCGGTGCCCATCGAGCCGATCGGCTCCGCGCCGCCACGCGCCATCGGCGTGATCAGGACGCGCAGCTCCTCCTCGCTGTAGCCGAAGATCTGCTGGCGACGGGTCACCGACTCGTGGCTGAACACGACGTGCTCGCGCTCGGGCAGGTCGCCGAGCTGAACGAGCCCGGCGTGCAGCCACTCGCCGTACGGGTGCTCGGCCGCGAGCTCGGCCTTCACCTCGGTGTCCGAACGGATCTCGCCGCGCGCGATGTCGACGAGGAACATCTTGCCGGGCTGCAGGCGGCCCTTGGCGACGACGCGGGACGGGTCGATGTCGAGCACGCCGGACTCGCTGGCGAGCACGACCAGCCCGTCGGACGTCTGCAGCCAGCGGCCCGGACGCAGCCCGTTGCGGTCGAGGACGGCGCCGATGACCGTCCCGTCGGTGAAGCTCACGCAGGCCGGGCCGTCCCACGGCTCCATCAGCGCCGCGTGGAACTGGTAGAACTCGCGCCGCGCGGGATCCATCGCGGGGTTGTTCTCCCACGCCTCCGGGATCATCATCAGCACCGCGTGCGGCAGGCTGCGTCCGCCGAGGTGCAGCAGCTCCAGCACCTCGTCGAAGCTGGCCGAGTCGCTGAACTCCGGCGTGCAGATCGGGAACAGCCGCTTGAGGTCGCCGTCGATGGCGTCGGACTCCAGCAGCGCCTGGCGGGTGATCATCCAGTTGCGGTTGCCGCGGATGGTGTTGATCTCGCCGTTGTGCGCGATGTACCGGTACGGGTGCGCGAGCGGCCAGGACGGGAACGTGTTCGTCGAGAACCGGCTGTGCACCAGGCCGATCGCGCTGGCGAACCGCGCGTCGGTCAGGTCCGGGAAGAACGTGCCGAGTTGGTCGGTCGTGAACATGCCCTTGTAGACCAGGGTGCGGCACGACAGCGACGGGAAGTACAGCTCCAGGTCGCTGGTCCGCGCGCGGTTCTCGGCGACCTTGCGGGTGGCGAACGCGCGCCGCTCCAGCGCCAGGCCCCGCTCCTCGTTCGCGCCGGCCAGGAACACCTGCGCGAAGGACGGCATCACGCTGCGCGCGGTGGATCCGAGCCCGTCCGGGCGGGTGGGCACGTCGCGCCAGCCGAGCACGCGCAGCCCCTCCTCGGCCGCGGTCCGCTCGACGAGCGCGCGCGCCTCGGCGGCCGCGCCGGCGTCGACCGGCAGGAACGCCAGGCCGACCGCGTACTCGCCCTGCGCGGGCAGGTCGAAGTCGACGACGGCGCGCAGGAACGCGTCCGGGATCTGGACGGTGATGCCCGCGCCGTCCCCCGAGGACGGCTCGGCGCCGGCGGCACCGCGGTGGTCCAGGTTGTGCAGCGCGGTCAGGGCCCGGCTGACGATGCTGTGGTCGGCGCGGCCGTGCAGATCGGCGACGAACGCGACGCCGCAGGAGTCCGACTCGAAGCGCGGGTCGTACAGACCCGAAGCGGCGGGCACGGCGGAGAAGGGCAGGCTCACGAATTCTCCTGACGATCGGCGCGGACAACCGGAATCAACCCAACGATTCGGGAATTCCGGACCGGGACGGCGTCGGCCCGTGAGGCGCCCCCAGCCTACCGTCCGGGCTCCGGCCGACCGAAACCGATTACGTGTGACACGCCTCAACCCTTGCCAGCCGGTGCAAGATCAGCTGCGTGCTGGTCGGACGGGACGCGGAGCTGGCCGCCTTGCGGTCGGACGTCGCGCGCGTCGCCGAAGGCGGCTCCGGAGCCGTGCTGCTGTCCGGTCCGCCGGGCGTCGGCAAGTCCGCGCTCGCGCGCGCCGCGATCGACGAGGCGGCCGGGCTCGGCTTCGACACGTTCACCGGCCGTGCGCGTCCGCTGAGCCGGGACGTCGCGTACGCGCCGCTGGTCGACGCGTTCGGCGCTCTGCTGCGTGGCGTGGACGACGACCGCCGCGCCGCGCTGATCGGCGACCTGCCGCAACTCGCCCTGGTGTTCAGCGGCATCGGGCTGGCCGCGCCGCCACCGCTCGGTGATCCGGAGCTCGAGCGCACCAGGCTGCTGGACGCCTTCACCCGCCTCGTGGAACGGCTGGCGCTCGACCGCCCGCTCGCGCTGCTGATCGACGACGTGCCGTTCGCGGACTCGGCGACGTTCACGTTCGCCTGCCATCTGGTCGCGGGCGCGATCGAGCATCCGGTGCTGCTGCTGCTCACCGCCCGGACCGGCGAGCCCGACCAGCGGCCGATCGGCCCGCTCCTGGACGCCGCCCGCGAATCGTCCTGGTGGCTCGAAGCGCGCGAGGTGGCACCACTCCGCGACGAGGACGCGGCACGGCTCGTGCAGATGACCGTCGGCCGTCCGGTCGACCCGAGCCTGGCCGCGCGGATCGTCGACCGCTGCGCCGGCCGCCCGTTGTTCCTGGACGCGCTCGCCCGCACGGTCGCCGAGAGCCCGCACCTGGTCGAGTCCGGCGACGCGGTGCGGTTCGACGCGGACGACCTGCCGCTGCCGGACGGTGTGCGCGCGCAGCTGCTCGCCCGCGTCACCGGCTGCGGGGCCGCGGAGCGGACGGTGCTGGACGTGCTGGCCGCGGCCGGCGGTGAGCTCGACGTCGTCACCATCGCCGCTGCCGGCGAGCTCGACACCGCGTCGGCGAGCGCGGCGCTGGACGTGCTGCACCGCCGCGGCCTGCTGCAGCACGCCACCGACGCCACCGGTTACGACGTGGTGCACGACCTCGTGCACGGACTGCTGCGCGACACGCTGAACGCGGACCTGTCCCCCGCGGCCGCGCGGGC
>DASRSS010000348.1:0-14819 GCA_035656335.1 Jatrophihabitantaceae bacterium
CAGAGGAGATCGTCCGCCTGCACCGCTTCGACCGCGCGGACGATCTCGCCGCCGCCGAGCAACGGCTTGTGCTCATCCGCACGACGCTCGAGGCCGCCGTCGAGGACCTCGAGCCCGACCGCGACGGCGCCGCCTGAGCGCTGTTTCGGTCAGCGGCGAACCGGGCTGTGCGAGCACTCTTCCCGGCTTCTTTTCGGCTCCCATCTGGGAACCGGTCACACCCGGCGAAGGCTCGGCCACGCGGACGACGCCACGCGGCATGCGAAATCCTCGAGTCCTGGTTGGCTCCGACGGTGTCCGGGATCGCCCATGAGGCCGGTGCCGGTGGGGGCGCCGCACGCCCTCGCGGTAGGAAGGTAGGCATGCGCATCTTCTTCACCGGCGGCAGCGGAAAGGCCGGCAGGCACGTCGCGCCGTATCTGGCCGAGCAAGGCCACCAGGTCACGAACGCCGACATCGTCCCGCTGGGTCACCCGGCGATCACGGACCTTCGCATCGACCTCACCGACGCCGGTGAGACCTACTCCGCGCTCGCCGGGCTGGCGACCTTCGACGAGCTGGATCTGCCTTCGCAGCCGAGCTACGACGCTGTTGTGCACTTCGCCGCGGTGCCGGCGATCCTGCGGACGTCCGACGCCACCACGTATGCGACGAACGTGCTCAGCACCTTCAATGTGCTCGAGGCCGCGACCCGGCTGGGGGTGCGCAAGATCGTGTTTGCGTCCTCGGAGACGACCTACGGGATCTGCTTCGCTCAGGGCGAGCGGCGTCCGCTTTACGTGCCGGTCGACGAGAACCATCCGACGGTTCCCGAGGACGCCTATGCGATGTCCAAGGTCGCCAACGAGGTGACGGCGCGCTCGTTCCAAGCGCGCACCGGGGCGGACGTGTACGGCTTGCGGATCAACAATGTCATCGAGCCACACGAGTACGAGGAGATGTTCCCGGAGTTCCTCGCCGCTCCGTCGCTGCGGCGCCGCAACATCTTCGCCTACATCGACGTGCGCGACCTGGGTCAAATGGTGCAGCGCTGCCTGGAGACCGACGGACTGGGCTACCAGATCTTCAACGTCGCGAACGCCGACATGTCCGTTGCCGCGACGAGCCAGGAGATCCAGGAGCACTTCTACGAGGGCGTGGAAGTACGCCGCGAGATGGCGCGCGACGAGACCTTCTACGCCATCGACAAGGCACGCGATCTACTCGGCTTCATCCCGCGTCACTCCTGGCGCGACGTGCTCGCCGACCCGGGCGCGTAGGCGCCGCCGAGCCGCGATGGCAGGCTGAGCCGGTGCGAATCGCGATCCGAGTCCGGCCGGGCGCCTCGCGGACCGCCGTCGGTGGCAACCACGACGGCGCGCTGATCGTCCGCGTGGGGGAGCGCGCGGTCGACGGCAAGGCAACGGCGGCCGCGTTGAAGGCGGTCGCGAAGGCGCTGCAGGTGCCCGGCCGCGACGTCGTGCTGGTCGCGGGCGCGACCAGCAGGACGAAAACGATCGAGGTGCCCGACGAGGCCGCCGAGCGGCTCCGCGAGTTGCTGGACGGATAGTCGGCGGTCAGCGCCCTCGCACGCGTCGCACCAGCGCCGCGAAGTTGATCGTGTAGCCCCAGCCGACGTTCTTCGGCGTGATGATGCGCCGGTCGCTCGTGTCCCAGATCCCCTTGCCCGCCTCGGAGCGGGACGGACGCGTCCAGTTGAACGGCATCCCGAGGAACCGGCCCTGCGGTTTGCGTGCCATACATCGAATCGTAGGCGCGGCTGCGGCGGTCAGTCGCTGGTGATCACCAGCTCGGGCGCGTGTGCCGCGTCCTCCCGGCTGGCGATCCGTTCGATCACCCCGCCGACGCTGTAACTCAGCCCGAGGCTGGTCTGCCCGCCGGCGACGAGTGCGCGCGTGGGCAGCGCGATCGTCACCCATTCGGCCTTCGACTGCGTCGCTCCCGTCGCCAGGACCTGACTGCTCCAGGCCGGCTGGTTCGACCAGGTCGTCCCCGTCTCCGTCCAACTGTCCGGCTCGGGGCGCACCTGGACGCCGCCCGACGCCAGCCCGACCGTGGCGTAGACGCGCAGGGCGAGCGACGTGACGTTCGGCGTGGCGGGAACGGCACTGGTGTCGAATCGGAGCAACGTCCGGTAGCTGCCCGCCGAGAACAGCAGCGGCGTGACGGCACCGAAGTTCTGCGTGCCAGCGCCGTTGTAGAGGTATGTGTCCGCTGACGGGTTGAGCGTGACCGTGGCCGGCGGAGGTGGCGCTGCCGCCGCCGCGGTCGTCACGATCAACTGCGGCGGGTTCGCCGGGTCCTCCCGGGACGCGAGGCGTTCGATCACCCCGGCGGTGCTGTAGCCGAGGCCGAAGTTGCTCTGCCCGCCCGCGACGATGCTCGACACGGGCAGCGGGATCGTCAGCCATCCGGGCGCGGACGGTGCCGCCGACGTCGCGAGCACCGCGGGGTTCCAACTCGGCTGGTTGTTCCACGTCGTGGTGGCCTCGTCCCATCCGCCGGTCGACGGATGGACCTGGACGCCGCCGCTCGCGATGCCGACGGTGGAGTAGACCCGCAGCATTGCTCCCGTCACCGTCGCCGACGGATCGAGCGCGGACGTGTCGAATCGCAGTAGCCCGCGGTAGCTGCCCGCCGACGCGAGCAACGGGTTCGCCGAACCGAAGGACGTCGTCCGCGCGCCGCTGTAGACGTAGGTGTCCGCGCTCGCGGGCAGGAAGCTTGTCTCGGTCGTCGGCGCGGTAGTCGCGAAGTGATAGGTGACCGTGTCGAATACGTTGCCCAGCGCGTTCTCGGGCGCCACCGTGACGTCGCTGCCGGACACCGTCACGTGCAGGAAGTGGTACACCTGTGACGGCGAGGTGGGGGTGCTTGCTCCGGTGCCACAGCGCGACCCCACGCCCGCGCCGGGATCCCAGCCGATCGAGTACAGGTCGATCGCGGTGCAGCCGTGGCCCGCCGTCGGTTCGAGCGTCGCACCGCCTCCGCCGGTCACGTAACTGACCATCGCACCGATCGCCGGGGCGTTGCGCTCGTACATGTGCGAGTGCCCGTTGAACACGATGTCCACGCCGTTCGCGGCCAGCAGCCCTTCCAGCCCGCTTGTGCCCTGCAGTTGAGCGTCCGACGTCTCGGTCGCGTTGTCCGAGTGCAGCGGGAAGTGGAACGTCGCGAACTTCAGGCCTCCCGGATGCGCGGCCAGGTCGCTCTTCAACCACTCGTACTCGGCGTCACCCGGCGCCCAGTGGTTGAGATAGTCCTGGCCGTACAAGGTGCTCGTGCCGACGTTCGCGTCGGTCCAATCCGCGTCCAGCACGTAGAACCGCGCCTGCCCGATGTCGAACGCGTAGTAGTCGGTCGGGTACGTCGCTGTGGCCGCGCCGGCCTGACCCGGATACGTGACCATGGCGTATTGACCACCCGACGCTGCAACAGGATCAGCGGTCGGCCAGTTCTGCAGGAACGTCGCCGACCGGCCGTGGTTGCCGAGCACGGGGAACGTCGGTTCGCTCGCCCCCATCGTCGGCCAGCCATTGGCGCCGAAGATCGTGGACGTGTCCGGCCCGCTGTTGACCAGGTCGCCGTAGTTGTTCTGCGAGCCGTCCGGGTACGCCATGTCACCGGTGGTCAGCACGAAGGACGCTCCGCTGTGGGCCATCTCGGCGTACAACCGGTCCTGGTCCGGATTGGTGCCGGCCGTGCCGTTGAAGCCGGTGTCCCCGATGACGTCGAAGCTGAACGTGGATGTGCCCGTCGCGGGCAACGTGCGGAACGAGATCGGGCCGGCGACGCGCGTGCTGCCGTCGGTGATCGCGTAGCAGTAGGCGGTCGCGGGGGACAGGTTGCCCAGTCGCGCCGTCCAACTCGTCTCGCTCGTGGTGTCGACCGTGAAGGGCGCGCCGGTGGCGGACGTCGAGTACTGGGCGCAGTTGCCGCCGGCCGGTCCCCACGACACGAAGTGATCGGCGGAGCCGGCCCGCGTGCCCCACGTGATCCGGACGGACGTCGCGGTCGCATCGGTGAGATACGGGTTGCGGGTGAGCGTGCTCGCGGTCGCAACCGCGTTCACCGGCACCATGAAACCGACGACGACGGCTACTGCTGCCGCGACGACCGCGCCACGCCATGACGTCATCGCATCCTCCCGGGAGGTCGACGCCAAAGCTAGGCGCGCGACGGCGCGGGCGGGTCATGCAATAGGACGAGTCCGGACCGTCCTAACTCCAGAGCCCAACGCGGGCGAGCACGGCTAACGTTGCGAGGACGGCGGTGCGAGGTGGATCAGGCGTCCCGGCGCAGCACGAGGTACACCGCGACGGCAACGAGGACCGCGCTGATACCGACGAAGATGCCGGCCTCGATCCACTGGAACGGCCAGTACCGGCTCGCGGGCTGGAACGTGCTGCGGAAGTGGAAGCCGTGCTGCTGCAGGCAGCTCGTCATGGCGTCGCGGCTGCCGCTGCCGGCGCACCCCGTCGGCACTCGGACCGGCCCGTCGACAACCTGGCCCTTGTAGATCAGGTCGGTGTTGAATGACCACGCACCGTTCGGCGTCCCCTTCCCGACCGTCGGGTCGAGCACGGTCACCGCGGTCTCGTAGTGCGGCCGAACCCAGTTCTCGATCGACAGTCGCACCGCGACGAACCCGCCGACCGTGGTCGCGATCGCGGGCAGCACCCGGCGCCACGCGACGCCCGCGAGCAGGCCGAGCGCGGCGGCGAACAGCGTGTACGCGACCGGCGACAGGCCCTGGATGTCGAACTCCAGCGGGTCGAAGCGGTTCCCGTGGTACAGGTTCAACGTCTTCGACCACCAGGTGACCATGACCGACAGCGCGGTTCCGGCCAGCAGCGACGTCACGAGCAGGGTCGCGATCTTCGCGGCAAGCCAGCGCCGGCGGGACACCGACTGCGTCCAGGCCAGCACGTTGGTGCCGCTGTCGTACTCGCGACCGATCGAGGTGGCGCCCCAGAACACGCCGATCAGCAGCGGGACTGCCACCGTCAGGTTGACCAGGTCGATGATCGCGCCGTCGCCACGGAACAGGGTCAGGCCCGAGCAGTCCACGCCCCGCTGCGAACACGAGCTCAGCGCGTTGTGATAGTCGTTCGCCATCGTGACGCCGGTGATCGCCAGCAGGATCGCGAACGCGGCCAGCATGACCGAGGCCGCAGCGCTCTGCATGCGGTGCTGGCGCCAGATCAGCCAGGTCATGACGCCACCGTCCCCAGCTGTTGCTTCTGTTCGAGCGGATGCTGCGAGCCGAGGTAGGCGAGCACGATGTCTTCCAGGCTGAGCTCGTTCACCTGCCACGCCGGATCGTGCACCGGCCCGTTCAGCCGCACCCACAGGTCGGTCTGGCGCTGCGTGGTTTCCCGTTGCAGCACAACGTGATCGCGCTCGATCACGGACGCGTCCCGGCGGGCCGAGGTGAGCAGCCGGTGCGAGGCCAGCACGTCGTCGATGTCCGCGGCGAGCATGGTCCGCGAGGCCGCCACGACGACCAGGTAGTCGCAGATCCGCTCGAGGTCGGTGACCAGGTGGCTGGACAGCACCACGGTCAGGTCACCGTCCGCGACCGCGGTCGCCAGCGAGGACAGGAACTCGCGGCGGGCGAGTGGATCCAGCGCGGCCACCGGCTCGTCCAGCAGCAGCGCCCGCGGCCGCTTGCCGAGACACAGCGCGAGGGCCACCTGCGCGCGCTGCCCGCCGGACAGGGTGCGGATCGGCTGCTGCAGCGGGATCTGCAGCGCGGTCAGCCGCTCGCGCGCCACGTCGTCGTCCCAGCGCGGGTTCATCGCGGCGCCGAAGCGGAGATGGTCCTCGGCGTTCCAGCGCTTGTGCAGCGGGATCTCCTGCGCGAGGAAGCCGACGTCGCTGAGGAACGCGACGTCGTCGCAGGGACGGCGCCCGCACACCTCGAGATCACCCGTGGTCGGCGTGCTCAGTCCGGCGAGCATGCGCAGCAGCGTGGTCTTGCCGGCACCGTTCGCGCCGACCAGTCCGCAGACGCGTCCCTCCGGGATGGACAGCGTGCAGTCCTGGACGGCCCACTTGCTGCCGAAGCGCCGGCCCAGGCCGTACGTCGCCAGCGCCGCGCTCATGCTGTCGCCTCCTCGGACGTGGAGGACGTCAGCGTCGAACGGACCATGCTCTCGATGTCCGCATCGCGCAGGCCGGCCTTGCGCGCCTTGGCGATCCAGGTCGCCAGGCTGCGTGCGAGCAGGACGTGTGTGCCCGGCGGCGGGCCGTCCGGGCGGCGCAGCACGAAGGTGCCGATGCCCTGCCGGCCCTCGACCAGCCCCTCGTGCTCGAGCTCGCGGTACGCCTTGAGCACGGTGTTGGCGTTGATCGCCAGCGAACCGACGACCTCCTTGACCGTGGGCAGCCGGTCACCCTCGCGCAGCACGCCGGTCATCAGCGCCTGGCGCACCTGTTCGGCCAGCTGGGCGTACGGCGGCACGTTGGACTTTGCCGCGAGCCGGAACATCATCATGTCGACGTCCTTCCTAGTTATCTAGATGATTAGATAAAGTCCGGAGCGGTGTCAAGGCAAGTTCCTGAGAACTCGGCCTGCAGCTGTCACGTTTCGCCGCCGCCGTGCGTCGGATGGACGATGGACGCGTCCGGTCGGGTGGAAGGAGCACGCGATGGAGCAGGGCACACAGCCGAGGGCACAGACGCTCGCGGCGCAGGGGCTGGCGAACCGGATCGTGCGGGCGTTGCTGAGCACCCCGTTGATCTGCCGCGGGATCGGCAAGCGGTTGGTCGTTCTCTACGTGGTCGGCCGCAAGTCGGGCCGGCGGTACACGGTCCCGGTCGCCTACACGCGCGTCGGTGACGAACTGCTGATCGGGACGCCGTTCGGGTGGGGACGCAATCTGCGCACCGGCGAACCGATCACCATCCGGTTCAAGGGACGGCGCCGTCCCGCCGACGTCCGCGTGATCTCGGACGAACCCGGCGTCGTGGAGGCGTACGCGACCATGTCGCGCGACAACCACAACTTCGCCAACTTCAACAAGATCGCGCTGGACGACGCGGGCAATCCGTCCGCCGACGACCTGCACGAGGCGTGGGTCGCCGGCGCGCGCGCGTTCGTCCTGACGCCGCGCTGATCACCTTCGCCCCGATCCGGGCGGAAGGTGTCGTGTGCATTCGCGAGCGGTTGCCCTACGGTGGCGTGGGCGAATTCCCGCGCGACGTGGAGGTAGGTGCGCCGAATGAGTTCAGGTCCCCACCCGGTGCTGGACCGTCCGTGGCGACGGCCCGGCGCTCTCCGCTACGGACTTTCGCGGGCGCGCCAGATCGCGCGGCCGCCGATCTCGATCTACGCGCCGCGACCGGGTGACCTGATCATCGAGCGGGACGTTCCCGTGCCGACGCGCGACGGCACGGTGCTGCGCGTGAACGTCCACCGCCCCGTGGACGGCGACGCCGTGCCGGTGCTGATGTCCGCGCACCCGTACGGCAAGGACAACGTCCCGCATCGCGAGGGGCGCCGTCCGCGCATCCCCTTGCAGTACCGCATGATGCGCGCGCCCGCGCCGATCCGGCACTCGGACCTCACCAGCTGGGAGGCGCCCGATCCGGTGTGGTGGGTGAAGCAGGGCTACGCGGTGATCAACGCGGACCTGCGCGGCGCCGGCACGTCCGAAGGCGTGGGTTCGCTCATGTCGGACGAGGAGGCCGAGGACATCCACGACCTGATCGAATGGGCGGCGAAGCAGCCGTGGTCGAGCGGGAACGTCGGCCTGCTCGGGGTGTCCTATCTCGCGATCTCGCAGTACAAGGTGGCCGGCCTGCGTCCGCCGAGCCTCAAGGCGATCTGCCCGTGGGAGGGCATGACCGATCCGTACCGCGACCTGATGCGTCCCGGCGGCATGCTCGAGGACGGCTTCGCCAAGGTCTGGAGCACCCAGACGCGCAAGGTCGCGCGGCTCGGTGTGGATCTCGGGGCCGAGCAGCGAGCGCATCCGGTGATCGACGACTTCTGGCACTCGGTGACGGTGAATCCGTCCGCGATCGTCGTGCCGATGCTCGTGTGCACCAGCTTCTCGGACAACAACCTGCACAGCCGCGGCTCGTTCCGCGCGTTCCAGCAGGCGGGTTCGCAGGACAAGTTCGCGTACACGCACCGCGGCGGCAAGTGGTCGGTGTTCTACAGCGACGAGGCGCGCCGCGTCCAGCTCGGGTTCTTCGACCGGTACCTGCGCGGTCTCGATCGGGAGGCTCCGCCGCGGGTGCGCCTGGAGGTGCGCGAGTCCCGCGACGTCGTCACCGCCGTCCGCGACGAGTCGGCGTGGCCGCTGGAACGCACGCAGTGGCGCCCGCTGTACCTCGCCCCGGACGGTCTGCTCGCTGACAAGCCGTCCGACTCAGAGGGCCAGATCACCTTTCAGAGCAAGCGAAACGCGGCCGCGTTCACCTTCACCGTTCCCGAGGACCTGGAGCTGACCGGTCCGATGGCGGCACGGCTGTGGGTCTCCGTCGACGGTGGCGACGATGCCGACCTGTACCTCGGTGTCGAGAAGTGGTGCGGCCGTCGGTACGTGCCGTTCGAGGGCTCGTACGGCTGGGGACGTGACCGCGTCACGACCGGTTGGCAGAAGCTGTCGCTGCGCGAGCTGGACGAGTTGCGGTCGACGCCTGCCGAGCCCGTCCACACGTTCGCGCAGAAGCAGCCGCTCGCGCCCGGCGAGGTCGTGTGCGTGGACGTGCCGCTCGGGCCGTCCGCGACGCTGTTCCGTGCGGGTGAGTCGCTGCGCTTCGTCGTCGCCGGACGGTGGCTGTCCAACCGCAACCCGTTCAGCGGTCAATTCCCCGCGCACTACCGTCCCGGCCCGGACGTTCGCTGCACGCTGCACTGGGGACCGGATCGTCCGGCCCGCCTGCTCGTCCCGGTAGTGCCGCCGGCTTAGACCGTGACCGTGATCTCGAAGACGTCGTCGGCGGGGTGCCCGGCGCGCTCATGAATGCGGCGGACGGCGTCGGCGTTCGGCGCCTCCGCAAGGCAGAAGACGTGGCCGCTCACCGGGTCCGCCCAGGCCTGTTTGAACGTCACGCCCTCTTCGCCCTCGATCGCCTGGTCGGCCTGATGCGCCGCGAGCAATGCTTCCGGGGTTACCCCGACCATGTCGTTGTGCACGTCCATGAACTGCGCCATTGGGTACCTGCCTCCTTCGTGGTTGCCGTGGCGCGAGACTAGGGCGACGGCCGATTGGGCCAACAGTTCCGCCGGCCGGTTCGGCACGAAAAGTGCAGATCATCGGTAAAGCCACAGCGGGTTCAGTTGGGCAGCTCGACCGCCCGCCGGATCAGCGCCGTCACGCGACGGTGAAACCGCCGTCCACGGGCAGGATCGTGCCGGTAACCCACCCGGCGTGGACGAGATAGCCGACCGCGTCCGCGACGTCGGCAGCCGTCCCGATCCGTCCCGAACGCGGCAACGGCTTCCCGGTCAGTGCTGTCGAGGCACTCGGCGCCGGCGAATCGGCCCTCGAGTCCGGCCAGCTTGCCCGGGCCTCGTCCGGGCAGCGGCGGCGCGAGGCCCTGGCGGTCATTGCCGATCGGGCTCGCGCGCGCGGCGACCTGCCGAACCGGCCCGAGTCCGGCACCGTCGCGGACCTCATCTTCGGCACCATCTGGTACCGCGTGCTTGCCACGCGCCAGCCGTTCGACGCGCGGCTCGTCGAGGACCTGGTCGCCCTGCTGGCCGAACCCGCGTCGAGCCCGGGTAGGCGGCAACGGCCCGCAAAGTCGCGCTGATCTGTGCCCCCGGCAGGGATCGAACCTGCGACCAATCGCTTAGAAGGCGAGTGCTCTATCCGCTGAGCTACGGGGGCCAGACGCGGTCCGTTGCCACGTCGCAGGCTACCGGCCAAGCGCACAGCCCACACTTCGGATACGTCTGATCGGATCTGTCGATCTCGTCAGCGCGGGGTCATCGCCGGATGCAGCGTGAGCAGTCCGTTCGGCAAGCTGTCGGCCCAGTCGGCGAGATCGGGGGCCAGTCGAGTGAGCCATGCCTCGGCGTAGGGCTGGCACCCGGCGGTCAAGCCTGCGCAGCTCCACATCTCGAACCCCCAGTCGGCGTAATGAGCGTCGAACGTGTCCCGCACCTCGTCGAGCTGCCGAGCGGAATAACGACTCTCGACCACTTGCAGCCGGCGCGGCAGCTGCGGACCAAGCACCCGCTCGACGGCCGCGACGTCGCCGGCTGCCACTCGGAGCAGGACCGCACCATCGCTGTGACGAATCCATTGGTCGCGGACGATCGCCCCGGTGGCGCGGAGTTCGTCGAGACCATCGTCTTGGGACTCCGTGGTGGCGTCCCAACCTCCGGGCGGCGGCGCCGGGTCGAACAGCGGGTCGCGACGGACGGGCGGCCAACACTGGGAACTGCTCGCTGACCACGATCGCGTCGTCACGCCAGACCCCGACGACGCGAACTCGTTCCGGGATGAACCGATGCCCGGCCTCGGTTCGCCGGGGGATTGCTGCCGAGTCGATGCCCTCCAGCCGCAGCGATCGGGACGACTTCCACGGCCCCGTGCGAAAGACGAGGTCATCGACCTGGGCGACGTCCAACCCTTCGGCGTCCGGGAACTGCACGTAGCGGCCTTCGACCGAAATCCGGTCGCCGGGCTCGACCACAAGCCGTCGTGCCCGACCGTCGCTCGTCCCGGAGTGTCCATGCACGCACGGAAGTTCCCGCGCGCGTACCGCACAGCCCTGACATGCACGCTCAACTGTCCACAGCCCCCTAGTTGTCCACAGATCTGACCGTCGGCCTGGCCGACCGTCCGCACCCGGCGCTTTCCTGGTCGCACGCCCGCGGTGGGCGTACGACGAACGAGGGGCAAGGACATGAACGACACACCGATCACGATCGCCGGCAACGTCTGCGACGAGCCCAAGATGCGATTCACCAAATCGGGACACCCGGTGACCAACCTGCGGGTCGCGTCGACGTCGCGGCGCTACGACCAGCGCACCGGACAGTGGGTCGACAACCCGACGCTGTTCCTGTCGGTGACGTGCTGGCGGGGGCTGGCCGAGAACGTGGTCGAGTCGGTGCACAAGGGCGATCCCGTCGTCGTCACCGGACGACTGACCTCGCAGCGGTACGAGGTCGGCGAGCAGCTGCGCTACGTCGAGGTGCTGGAGGCCACCTCGCTCGGCCACGACCTCGCCCGCGGCAAGACCGTTTTCACCAAGGTGTACCGCGGCGCCGGAGCCACGAACTTCGTCCCGGCGGACGAGAACGGCGTGCCGGTCGACGACGCCGCGCGCTGGGTCGACTTCGCGCACGGCGACGGCGCGGCGAACGCGGAAGAGGGCAGCAAGGAACCGGACGGCCGGGAACTCGCGGCGGTGAGCTGACCGCCGCGTCGAGGACCGCGTCGGCCCACCAGGCGGCGGCACGGGGGCGGTGGGCCGACGCGCTCGACGGAGCTGGGACAATGGGACGTGACGCCCGGCTGGCATGCCGGTGCGGACGCTTCCATTCCGAGCACGCAAGGACGGACCGTGGCCCAGTTCATCTACACCATGTACAAGGTGCGCAAGTCGCACGGAGACAAGGTGATCCTCGACGACGTCACCCTGTCGTTCCTGCCCGGCGCCAAGATCGGCGTCGTCGGCCCGAACGGCGCCGGCAAGTCCAGCGTGCTCAAGATCATGGCGGGCATGGACCAGGCCTCGAACGGCGACGCGACGCTGGCACCCGACGCGACCGTCGGCCTGCTGCAGCAGGAGCCGCCGCTGGACGAGTCCAAGACCGTCCGCGAGAACATCGAGGAAGCCGTCGCCGACGTCAAGGCCAACCTCGCCCGGTTCAACGCCATCGCCGAGGAGATGGCGACGAACTACACCGACGAGCTGATGGAGGAGATGGGCCGGCTGCAGGAGCAGCTCGACCACGCCGACGCGTGGGAGCTGGACAGCCGCATCGAGCAGGCGATGGACGCGCTGCGCTGCCCGCCCGGGGACTCCCCGGTCACGAACCTGTCCGGTGGGGAGCGCCGCCGCGTCGCGCTGTGCAAGCTGCTGCTGGAACAACCCGACCTGCTGCTGCTGGACGAGCCGACCAACCACCTGGACGCCGAGAGCGTGCAGTGGCTGGAGCAGCACCTGGCCAAGTACCCGGGCACGATCCTGGCCGTCACCCACGACCGGTACTTCCTGGACAACGTGGCCGAGTGGATCCTCGAGCTCGACCGCGGGCACGCGTACCCCTACGAGGGCAACTACACGACCTACCTGGAGAAGAAGGCCGAGCGGCTGAAGGTCCAGGGCAAGAAGGACGCCAAGACCGCCAAGCGACTGGCCGACGAGCTGGACTGGGTGCGGCAGAACGCCAAGGGCCGGCAGGCGAAGAGCAAGGCCCGCCTGCAGCGGTACGAGGAGATGGCGGCCGAGGCGGAGAAGACCCGCAAGCTCGACTTCGAGGAGATCCAGATCCCGCCGGGCCCGCGGCTGGGCAACGTCGTGGTCGAGGCCAAGGGCCTGACCAAGGGCTTCGACGGCGAGAAGCTGTGGGACGACGTGTCCTTCTCGCTGCCGCGCGGTGGCATCGTCGGCGTCATCGGCCCGAACGGCGTCGGCAAGACCACCCTGTTCAAGATGATCGTCGGCCAGGAGCAGCCGGACTCGGGCGAGCTGCGGCTCGGCGAAACCGTGAAGATCAGCTACGTCGACCAGAGCCGCGCCGGCATCGACCCGAAGAAGACCCTGTTCGAGGTCGTCTCCGACGGCCTGGACCACATCAACGTCGGCCAGGTCGAGATGCCCTCGCGCGCCTACGTTTCCGCGTTCGGCTTCAAGGGCCCGGACCAGCAGAAGCCGGCGGGCGTCCTGTCCGGCGGTGAGCGCAACCGGTTGAACCTGGCGCTCACGCTCAAGGAGGGCGGCAACGTGCTGCTGCTCGACGAGCCCACCAACGACCTGGACGTGGAGACGCTCAGCTCGCTGGAGAACGCGCTGCTCGAGTTCCCCGGCTGCGCCGTGATCACCAGCCACGACCGCTGGTTCCTCGACCGCATCGCCACGCACATCCTCGCCTGGGAGGGCGACGACGAGAACCCGGCCAAGTGGTTCTGGTTCGAGGGCAACTTCGAGTCCTACGAGAAGAACAAGATCGACCGGCTCGGGGCGGAGGCGGCGCGTCCGCACGCCGTCACGCACCGCAAGCTCACCCGCGACTGAGCGGCGCGGTCGGTCCCGCGATGGCGAGGTTCGTGCACGAGGTGCACATGCGCTGGTCGGACATGGACGCCTACCGGCACATCAACAACTCCGCGTACCTCGCCTACCTCGAACAGGCGCGCGTCGCGATGTTCTTCGACCGCTACGAGTCGTTCTCCGGCGGCACCGTCATCGCCCGCCACGAGATCGACTACCTTGCCCCGGTCGTCTACCACCCGGAGCCGCTGCGCCTGGAGTTGTGGGTGGACGAGGTCCGCGGCGCCGCGTTCACCGTCCACTACGAGGTGTTCGACGGCGAGCGGCTCGCGGCGCGGGCCCGCAGCGTCCTCGTGCCATTCGACTTCGACATCGACCGGCCCCGCCGGCTCACCGACGACGAGCGCGCGGCCCTGGCGGGGTTCGGCGACGACGCATGACGCTCGGCCCCGAGCAGCTGCTGGACCTCGCGCCCGCGGCCCGGCGGGCGGTCGCGCTCGAGCCGCGCAGCGTGGTCCGGCTGCGGATCGCCGGCGCGGTCGCGTCCGCGCTGATCCGCCTGCCGTTCGGCGTGCTGGTCGGGCGCCGCATCGAGCTCGAGCAGCCCACGGACGACACGGACACGACGCTGCGTGCCGTCGACTTCCTGCAATGGCTGGACGGTGAGCGCGACCGGATGCCGCCGCCGGTCGACGCCATGTGGCGTTGGCCGGTCCCGCCCGCGGACGGTTGGCAGCGCGTGGAGACCGTCCCGGACACCGTGATCCGTCCGCTGGTCCGGGCGGGCGCGCTGACCCTCAAGGAGGCGGCCGAACGCGAGGGCGTCCCTGGTGCGCAGCCGCGGGCCGAGGTGGCCGACGCGCTGCTGGACTCGGTCGTGCTCACCGCCGACTCCGACGGCGGCGCGCACGCCGAGGTGACCCTGCGCGCGCTCAGTGCCCTGACCCGGATGGGCTTCTTGGCCCGCGGCTCGTCCGCGCACGTGGACGTCAGTGGTCGCTGGACCCGCGTCGCCGCCGTCTACGGCTCGGTCTTCCTCGAGCGCGGCGGCCTCGGCGGAACGTTGCGGCCCCTGTAATCCGTCATCCATATCCGGACACCTACCGAGTGACGGTGCGTGCGGACGGGTGAGGGAGAGCGCGTGGACGACGTTGATCGGCGTGCGCTGCTCGACACCTGGTTCCGCGCCTACGCGGACCGGGTGCTCGCCTACCTGCAACACCGCACCGATCCGCAGACCGCCCAGGACCTGCTGCAGGAGGTGTTCATGATCGCGTTCGCCAAGGCCGCGAAGCTGCCCCAACCGCCGCTCGGCTGGCTGTTCGGAACCGCCCGGCGCGTCCTCGCCAACCGCTACCGCGGGCGCCGCCGCCACGACGACCTGATCGCCCGGCTGACCGAGCACTCCGCCGGCTCGGGCGCGGACGTCGACCCGCAGACCCGTGAGCTCCGGCAGGCGTTCGCGCAGACCCTGGCCACTCTCTCCGCAGCCGACCGCGAGGTCCTCACGCTCACCGGCTGGTACGACCTGACCCCGACCGAGGCCGCCGAGGCGCTCGGCTGCTCGTCTTCGGCCTATGCCGTGCGCCTGCACCGCGCGCGCAAGCGGCTGGCGTCCGCCCTCGACGCCG